>CAJODY010000065.1 GCA_905233285.1 uncultured Bacteroidaceae bacterium | reverse complement strand
CATGCCGATCTTAGCGCAGAACTTAACTGATGATGGTTCACCTCCGTGCTCACCACAGATACCTGTGCGGAGTCCCGGACGTACGGCACGACCCTTCTCGACTGCCATCTTGATGAGCTGACCAACACCCTTCTGGTCGAGAACCTGGAATGGGTCAACCTTAAGAATCTTCTTGTCGAGGTATGCAGGGAGGAACGATGCGATGTCGTCACGTGAGTAACCGAAGGTCATCTGTGTGAGGTCGTTTGTACCGAATGAGAAGTATTCTGCCTCTGTTGCGATGCGGTCGGCTGTGAGGGCTGCACGTGGAATTTCAATCATTGTACCGATTTCGAATGGTATCTCGATGCCTTCCTCAGCGAATACTTCCTTAGCAACCTTCTGGATGATTTCCTTCTGCTGTTTGAGCTCGTAGAGGATACCGATGAGTGGAACCATGATTTCAGGATGTGGATCGAAGCCTTCCTTCTTGAGCTGGCATGCTGCACTGAGGATGGCGCGAGTCTGCATAGCTGTGATTTCCGGGAAGGTGATACCGAGACGGCAACCACGGTGACCGAGCATTGGGTTGTTCTCAGCGAGTGATGCAACACGCTGTTGGATAACCTTGATATCAACGCCCATTTCCTTTGCCATGATTTCCTGACCCTTGAGATCGTGTGGTACGAACTCGTGGAGTGGTGGGTCGAGCAGACGGATGTTAACGTGGAGTCCATCCATTGCCTTGAGGATTCCGTAGAAGTCTGCCTTCTGGTATGGGAGGAGTTTAGCAAGTGCTTTCTCACGACCTTCAACTGTCTCAGAGAGAATCATTTCGCGCATTGCGATAATCTTCTGGTCGTCGAAGAACATGTGTTCTGTACGTGTAAGACCGATACCCTTTGCTCCGAATGCACGTGCAACCTCTGCATCGTGTGGAGTGTCGGCATTGGTACGTACCTGCAGTTTGGTGTACTTGTCGCAGAGGTCCATGAGTGCCTTGAAGTCACCAGAGAGTTCAGCTGCCTTTGTTGGAACTTCGCCTGCGTAAACCTGACCTGTAGAACCGTTGAGTGAGATGTAGTCGCCTTCTTTGTAAACGACGCCTTCTATTTCTACTGTCTTAGCCTTGTAGTCAACTGCGATGGCTCCGGCACCTGATACGCAGCACTTACCCATACCGCGGGCAACAACGGCTGCGTGAGAGGTCATACCACCACGAGCCGTGAGGATACCTTCAGCTGATGCCATACCTGCGAGGTCTTCAGGAGATGTTTCGATACGAACCATGATGACTTTGTGACCATTAGCGTGCCATTCCTGTGCGTCGTCAGCGTGGAATACAATCTGACCGCATGCTGCACCTGGAGATGCTGGGAGACCCTGAGTGATAACCTTTGCCTTCTTGATAGCGTCCTTGTCGAATACCGGGTGGAGGAGTTCGTCGAGCTTCTGTGGTTCGCAGCGCATGATAGCTGTCTTCTCGTCGATGAGTCCTTCGCGAACGAGGTCCATTGCAATCTTAACCATTGCTGTACCAGTACGCTTTCCGTTACGAGTCTGAAGGAACCAGAGTTTGCCTTCCTGAACGGTGAACTCCATATCCTGCATGTCCTTGTAGTGCTTTTCGAGCTTGTCCTGGATAGAGTTGAGTTCGGCATAGAGGGCTGGCATTGCTTCTTCCATTGACGGATATTTAGCTGCGCGGTCTGCCTCGGAGATGCCTGCACGCTCTGCCCAGCGCTGTGAGCCAATCTTTGTAATCTGCTGTGGTGTGCGGATACCTGCTACCACGTCTTCTCCCTGTGCGTTGATGAGGTATTCTCCGTTGAAGAGGTTCTCACCATTGCCGGCGTCGCGTGAGAAGCATACACCTGTAGCTGAGGTGTCGCCCATGTTACCGAATACCATTGCCATTACTGATACAGCAGTACCCCACTCATCAGGTATTCCTTCCATCTTACGATAGAGGATAGCGCGTTCGTTCATCCAACTGCGGAATACGGCACAGATAGCGCCCCAAAGCTGTACGATTGGGTCGGTAGGGAATTCCTGGCCTGTCTGGTCCTTGATTGCTTTTTTGAAGAGCTGAACAAGCTTCTTGAGTGATTCAACGGAGAGGTCTTTGTCGAGTGTTACTCCCTGCTCTTCCTTTACTTTTTCGATGATGGCCTCGAATGGGTCGATGTCTTCCTTGTTGACAGGCTTGAGTCCCATAACGACGTCGCCATACATCTGTACGAAACGGCGGTAAGAGTGGGTTGTTGGTCTTGCGAACCATACCTTCAGCCACTTCGTCGTTGAGTCCGAGGTTGAGGATGGTGTCCATCATACCAGGCATTGATGCACGTGCACCAGAACGTACGCTGACGAGGAGTGGGTTGTTGACATCGCCGAACTTGCATTTCATCAGGGCTTCGGTGTGAGCGACTGCTGCGTTCACTTCGTCCTGAAGGAGTTCCTTGATTTTCTCTTCACCTACTGCATAGTATTCGTTACAGCAGTCTGTAGTGATTGTGAAACCTGGAGGCACTGGTACACCGATGAGGTTCATTTCGGCAAGGTTTGCTCCCTTGCCACCAAGTGCTTCACGCATTGATGCGTTACCTTCAGCCTGTCCGTTACCGAAGGTGTAAACTCTTTTTTGAGCCATAGTCTAATAGTTAAAAATGTTGTTTATAAATAGGATTGTTTGTGTGTCACAAATTATCAACTGACAAAAGTAGTTTTTTTACAGGTATATTCCAAAGAAAAATTGAAAAAAAATGAAATGAGGACGTTTTTTAGCCTTTTCCTATCAACTTGAGTAGTGCCTTTGCGTCTTCGTCACCGCTTTTTGCATCTTGCCGAAGGTCGTAGAGGATGTCCTTTCCGCTGTTCTTGTCGTTGACGGCTTTCAGGAGCAAAGTCTTGGCCTTGGCCTTGTCTTCGGCAACTCCTTTTGCTTTGTAGTAACACTTGGCCAGACGGTACATGGACTTCGCATGTCCCTGAGCTGCGGCTTTCTCGTACCAATAGACGGCTTTTGTGTGGTCTTTGGGTACTCCGTGGCCTTTGGAGTAGAGACGTCCCATGCGGTATTGGGCTTTCTTGTGTCCCTGCTCGGCTGCGGGACGTAGTTTGAGTACTGCCTCGTCATATTTCTCTTTGTCGTAGAGTGCCTTGCCCTGTGTATAGAGTTTGTCGGCATTCTGAGCTGCTGCCGTGAGGCTGATCAGGAAAAGTAGGAGGGGGAGGATTTTTTTCATAAAATATTATTTTATTGGCACGCTTTCGTTATGTCGTTATTTCGACATTGTTATTTAATGCTCCGATGATTTCTTTTGCCTGTTCGAGGTCGTCTTCGTTTACGAGAATGTCAATACCGGTGAAGGCGGAGATGAGTCCGCTGTAGAGACTCGCCATGTTCTCGTTAGTGAGCACCGAGGGGATGCCTTCAGCTTCGAGACGTCCTTTTATGAGATGTGCCTCGTAGGAGGTGTTGCAAGTGGTAAGTCGAACGGTTTGCATGGTATGAAAAAATGATTTTTTGGTTCTTTCGGTGCAAATATACGAACAATTTTGTTTTTTACAACAATGGTTTGTATCTTCGCACAAAATTTAAGTATTGTTATGATACACGACCTCAGCAGAGCTGCAATCATTGCAGGCGACAAACACATCAGTTTCACGGATATGATGGCTAAGATTCAGGACTTTGCCAATGTGTCGAAACAGGAAAGGGGGAAAAAAACAGTCATTTTCAGTGAGAACCGCGAAGGGTGGATTTATGCCCTTTATTCTACATGGCTGCAGGGCGGTGTGCCTGTGCCAGTCGATGTAATGTCAACGGTGGCCGACGTGGAGTATATACTGAAGGATTGCACACCCGAGTATGTGTGGGCATCGAAGAAGAAGGTGGACGTGATGAGCAAAGCCATTGAGCAGAGCGGAGTGAAGGTGAAGCTGATGGTGATAGACGACTATGAGACTCAAGAATGCAATAGTGCTGCAAATCAGGATGCGATTAAGGGGTTCGACCGTCTGTATTACAAGGATATCGATGACATGGCGTTGATAGTATATACGTCTGGAACGACGGGTACACCGAAGGGAGTAATGCTGTCGTTCGGCAATATTATATCTAATGTGCGTGCTGTGTCGGAGGAGGTGCATATCTACGGACCTGAGGTAAGGAGTCTGGTTCTGTTGCCGCTCCACCACATACTGCCGTTGATGGGTACTGTGATTGCTCCGATGATGAACGGAGCAGGTGTTGCTATCTGTCCGTCGATGACCGGACCTGACATCATGGCAACGCTGCAGACGGGTGATGTACATATAATAATTGGTGTACCCAGATTGTGGCAGACTATCTACAACGGTGTGAAGGCAAAGATTGATGCTTCGCCCATTGCAAGGCTGCTGTTCTGGATATGTGAGAAGGCTAACAATCCGACTATGTCACGTAAAGTGTTCAAGGCAGTTCACCAGAAGTTGGGCGGACGGCTGCAGTTCTGCGTGAACGGAGGAGCAGCTCTGCCGAAGGAGGTGGCTTCGGGTATGAAGACTTTGGGTCTGGACTTGCTCGACGGCTATGGCATGACTGAGATGTCGCCTATGATTTCGTTCACTCGTCCGGGCGAACTGGTTCCAGGCAGTGTGGGTAAGGCTATGCCTTCGGTACAAGTGAAGTATGTGAACGGAGAACTCTGCGCTAAGGGGCCGAACCTGATGATGGGTTATTATAACCGCCCCGAGGAGACTGCCGACGTGATTGACGAGGAAGGATATATCCATACTGGTGACGTGGCTCATGCCGACGAGGAAGGACATATCTTCATTACGGGACGTACTAAGGAAATCATCGTGCTGTCGAATGGTAAGAATATCAACCCGGTAGAGATAGAATATAAGATTGAAGGTTACGAGGATATGGTGAAGGAGGTAGGAGTATGTCAGGACGGTGACCGTCTGTGTGCCATAATTGTGCCAAACGAATTGTGGGCACGCGATAAGAGCGATGAGGAGATGGAGGAGACGCTGAAACGTGAGGTGATAGAGCCGTATAACCAATCGACGGAGTCATACAAGCGTGTGTTGAGTCTGTATATCTACCGAGGCGAACTGCCCCGTACACGTATGGAGAAACTGCAGAGGTACAAGTTGACCGAACTGTTAAAGTCTGGTAGTCATGCGGCTCCGAAACGTGAGGACGAGATTGAGCCTACATTCGAGGAATACAGAATTATCAAGCGTTTTATAGAGGAGGAGAAGAAGGTGGCTGTGAAGTACAGCTACAGCTTGGACACGGATTTGGCTCTCGACTCGCTCGACATCGTCGGACTGCAAGCGTTCATAGAACTGACTTTTGGTCTGAAGGTGACGGCAGAACGCATCTCTACGTTCAAGACGGTGGGTCAGCTTGCGGAATACGTATGCGACTACAAGACCCGTGTCGAAGTGGATAAGATAGACTGGAGCGCCATATTGAAGGCCGACACTTCTTCGGCTGTGCTGCCTAAGACTTGGGCTACGGCGAATATGATTGTGGGTACGGCAAGGATGTTGAGCAAGATGTATTTCAGCCTCGAAGGCAAGGGTATGGAGCATATCCCTGAGAGTCCGTTTATCATGGCTCCGAACCATCAGAGCTATTTCGACGGTATGTTCGTGACAGCGTTCATGAGCAGCGAACAGGTGAGAAACTCATTTTTCTATGCTAAGCAAGACCACGTAAAGAACCGTTTTGCTACGTTCATGGCAAGTCATAATAATGTCATCGTGCTAGATTTGAATAATCTGAAGGAGAGCATCCAGACGTTGGGTGAGGTGCTGAAGCGGGGTAAGAACGTGATTGTGTTCCCTGAAGGAACCCGAACCCGTACTGGTGAACTGGGTAGCTTCAAGAAGATGTTTGCCATTCTGAGCAAAGAACTGAACGTGCCCATCGTGCCGGTAGCTATCAACGGAGCCTACGAGGCTATGCCGAAGGGTAGCAAGATGCCGAAAAAGACGAAAGTGACGGTGGAATACCTGAAACCGGTACTGCCACTGGAAGAAGATACGTACGACAGCCTGTCAGAGCAGGTTCGTAATGAAATCGCGGCAGTCCTCCATTAACCATTTCGGAGTGGAAGTAGCTCCGCAGATGCCTACTGACTCTGCCCCTCTGAACCACTCTGGAAGTATTTCGGAGGGGTTGTCGATAAGATAAGATTTAGGATTGACGGCAAGGCACTCGCCAAAGAGTACTTTGCCGTTACTGCTTTTCTTGCCACATACGAAAAGGATGACGTCGTGGCGGGATGCGAAAGTACGGATGTTAGGAATGCGGTTGGCTACCTGACGACAGATGGTGTCGAAGTAGTGGAATTGTGCCGGAGATTGTATGTGGTTTTCGATATAACTGACGATGGAACGGAAGCCTTCCAGTGACTTGGTAGTCTGAGAATATAACTGTATATCTCTATTGAAATTCAGCTTTTTAACATCGTCTATATCTTCTATTACTATAGCATTGCCTTCTGTCTGCCCTACGAGTCCGATTACTTCGGCATGACCTGGCTTTCCGTAGATGACAATCTGTCGTTTGTGTTCCGGATCGGAGTCGTAGTCGGCCTTGATGCGTCGTTGCAGGTTGAGCACCACTGGACAAGTGGCATCTATGAGGGTGATATTATGCTGGCGAGCTGTTTCGTAGGTCAGTGGTGGTTCGCCATGCGCACGGAGCAACATCTTGGTGTCGTGGAGTGATGAGAGGTTGGAGTGCTCGACGGTGATGAGTCCCATGCCTCGCAAACGTTCGCATTCACGTCCGTTGTGCACGATGTCACCAAGACAATAGAGCGAACTGCTCTGTTGCAGCTCTTCCTCCGCTTTGCGTATGGCTGTGGTCACACCGAAGCAGAATCCTGAACCCGAGTCAATTTCAATATTCACCTGTGACCTTCCTGAATTGTTCGATGAGCCACTGACTCTGTTGTTCGCGTGTCAGATTTGAGTTGTCGAGCATAAGTGCGTCGTCAGCTTTCTTCAGCGGACTGACTTCGCGATGCGAATCGATATAGTCACGTTCCTGCACATTCTTCAATACCTCGGCATAGTTGGGTTTTGGAGCTGAAGGGTCAGCCTCTGCCTTCTGCATCAGTTCGTCGTATCGACGTTGTGCTCTTACCTCAGCCGATGCCGTAACAAATATCTTCAGTTCGGCATTAGGAAATACTGCTGTACCGATGTCTCTGCCGTCCATCACTATGCCTCCGTCCTTACCCATGGCTTTCTGCTGCTGGGTGAGGAACGAGCGTACGAAGGGTAGGGCAGCTATCGGACTTACGTTGTTCGATACCTCCATCTGGCGTATCTCGTCTTCCACACGTTCGCCACACAGGTAGGTGTCGGGGCGCCCTGTCTGCTGATTGAACTGGAATGAGACGCTTACCTTTCCGTCCTCAATGTCACGACACAGTGCAGCCTCGTCTATCTTTCCGCCTTTGAGCATTCCGTGGCGCAACGCATAGAGGGTTACGGCACGGTACATGGCTCCTGTGTCAACATATACATATCCGATGGTGCTTGCCAGCTGTTTTGCCATCGTACTCTTTCCACACGACGAGTGTCCGTCGATTGCAATTACTATTTTATTCATATTTCAGAGAGGGTCTTAAAAACTGTAGCTGAGGTTGCAGAGCAGCGAACTGGCAGCAATGTGGTACTTTCCGTAAGCCACACCTACCTTTATCTTCTTGATGCTGATGCCTCCACCGATGCTCCATCCTGCCCAATGCGAGGAGTCGAGAACCTTCATCTCATGCTGTCGGCGTACGTTATATCCGATTGCCAGCCATACGTTTTTCGAAGGGAAAATGTCGAGTCCGAAGATGAAGTGCTGAATGAAATTGAGGTTTTTCCAATGGGTTATATCGTCCATCGTCACACTGAATCGGATAGGGGCATTTGCCAGTTCCTGCGAAAATCCGAGACAGAGGTCGAAGGGTAGTTTTTCGTGTTTGTCGTAGAAAGCCTTTATCTGTCCGCCGAGGTTACGACCCACGATGGAGAGTGATGTGCCGGCATCGGTATTCAGATAGTTGAGTCCAAGATCCACACCCATGGCAAAGGCGTTGTAGCTGGCATAGTTTGAGAACATAAATTTAGCCGTCACACCACCGCTGATGTAGTCGGTGAGCATATATGCAAACGAACCCTGAACCGACACGTCCGAGGCAGTCAGCTTACCAATCTCCTGTCCCGTCTCGTCAGTTTCCTTCATGTCGCCATACGACAGATACTGCACGTTGGCACTCCATACGGCTCTCTCGCCCAGTCCTTGAGCCCATGCCGCACTGAGTTTAGTGGTCTTTGCTATATATGATGTAAAACCGAGTCCCAGCGTCTTGTCCGACACATTAGTGAGTAGAGCCGGGTTTTCATACACCAGCGAGATATCATCCTCCGCAATGGTTGCATTGAAACCTCCAAGCGCAGCCGAATGCACCGATACAGGTACCGAGAGATATTCATATCCTTTGGTGCCGTTATCGCTGTCAGCCTTTGCCGCTGTTGCTCCAGCAATCAGTGCCGCTACTATCGCTATGCCTTTTCTAATGTTCAATGTTCAATGATTTGAAAATATTCATCCAGCAATCGTTTTGCTGCTACGAACGACGTAATCTTTCCGCCCAGCACGTCTGCTTCCATCTCCTTCGTCATCTCCTTCAGTTTCGTGTTGAAGTAGAAGCTGTTCTTCAGTTGCTCGTTTATGCTTTCATACATCCAGTACTTCGACTGCTCGTTGCGCTTATACTGGAAATAGCCGCTTTCCTTCACCTTCGCTATGTAGTCGAATATCATGTCGAGCACGCCGTCTATACCTATTTCGTAGAATCCGCTGTAGCACTTCACTTCGGGCATCACACCGCTTTCAGGCATTGGGAACAGATGGAGGGCATTGCGGAAGTGACTTGCTGCCAATTCTGCCTTCTCCTTGTTTTCGCCGTCAGCTTTGTTTATCACGATGCCGTCAGCAATCTCCATGATGCCACGTTTGATGCCCTGCAGTTCGTCGCCGGTACCAGCCAGTTGGATGAGCAGGAAGAAATCGACCATCGAGTGGCAGGCTGTCTCGCTCTGTCCCACACCTACGGTCTCAACGAATATGTTGTTATATCCGGCTGCTTCGCAAAGTATGATGCTCTCACGTGTCTTGCGAGCCACACCACCCAGACTGCCTGCCGTTGGCGAAGGACGTATGAACGACTTAGGATGCACCGCCAGTTTCTCCATGCGGGTCTTGTCGCCCAAGATACTTCCCTTTGTCTTTTCCGACGAGGGGTCAATGGCCAGAACAGCCAGCTTGCCGCCGTCGCGTTCCAGCAGATGAACTCCGAACGCATCAATCGACGTACTTTTTCCGGCACCCGGCACACCGCTGATGCCTATTCTGATGGAATTGCCAGAGTAGGGTAGGCAACCCTCGATAACCTTCTGTGCCAGAGCCTGATGGTCGGGATGAACACTCTCGATGAGAGTGATAGCCTGTCCCAGCATTGACACGTCGCCCTGCAGTATTCCGTCGATATACTCCTGTGGTTCGTATATCTTATGACGTCGTTTCCGCATCTGATTCAGATACGGATTCACGATTGAAGGCTGTGCCACACCGGCATTCACTTGCAGTCCTGCATATTCTGTGCTGTTCTCAACGTGTTCCATCAGTTCCTTTCTATATATAAACGCAACTTCCCTCCTTTTATTATATTAATCTCAGCCGCCCCCTTTAAACGGTAAACAGTAAGCGGTAAGCGGTAAACTAATACTGTTCCTTCTCGTTAGGGAAATCGCAATTCTTCACATCCTCTATGTAATGTCCGATAGCGTCGGTCATGATGGCATTAAGGTCGGCATAGCGTCGGAGGAACTTCGGACTGAATCCCTTAGTCTTGCCCAGCATATCGTCGATGACGAGTACCTGTCCGTCGCATCCGCCACCGGCTCCGATGCCGATTACCGGAATCTTCAGTTCCTGTGCCACCTGGCTGGCCAGTTTTGCAGGTACTTTCTCGATGACTACAGCGAAGCATCCTATCTCTTCCAGAGCATGGGCATCGCTGATGAGTTTCTTGGCTTCAGCCTCCTCTTTTGCACGAACGGCATAAGTACCGAACTTATTTATGGCTTGCGGAGTCAGTCCCAGATGACCGCATACCGGAATGCCGGCATCCAGAATCTTCTTTACGGCAGGCAGAATCTCCACGCCACCCTCCAGCTTCAGAGCGTCGCAGTGGGTTTCCTTCATTATGCGGATAGCATTTGTCACAGCCTCCGTCTCGTTCACCTGATATGTACCGAACGGCATATCACAAACCACCAGAGCACGTTGCGTAGCCCTCACCACAGCCTTAGCGTGGTAAATCATCTGGTCGAGCGTTATAGGCAGCGTAGTCCAGTTTCCTGCCATCACGTTACTTGCAGAGTCACCTACAAGAATCACATCCATTCCTGCAGCATCCGTAATCTGTGTGAGCATGGCAATCTTCTTGCCTTCGCGTTTCATCTCAATCAGTCGCAGGGTAGTCACCTTGCGCTGGTCTTCTACTAAATATCCAGCCATAATCTATCTTTTTTTTTGCAAAGTTACGGGTAAGCGAGGGAAAAATCAAATATATTCCAAAAATCTATTGCTTTCGACGATTAGCACGGGCAGATACTTGCCGTTTACATGATATCCGTCATACACATCGTTCGAACCTGCAAAATCCATGTTGATGATGCCGTAGTGCTGGTTGATGTGACCGATGACGTAAGTCGTCAGCCATGCATTCATCACGTTCGAGCTCATCGAATAATACGTATTTCCGACATGATTCACGTATCCGCTCTCATAGTTGAATACCCATGCCGACTTGTCTGTCTCGGCATATTCGAAGTAACGGGTCATGTACGACTGCTTGTCAGTCCAGTATTCGATGCTGGTATGTGTGGGACCGGCTTCGTAATTATCCTGTACATACGATTTCGATGTAGTACCGTCCTGCCAGCATATCGTAGTGGTATAGCTGTCGCTTTCGATGCTGGCTTGTGAGTCGATTACCATCACCGGACCCAACTGCAACGAGTGGTCGGGGTCTTGCGGAGCTTCCGATGTCCAGCGCTGCAGAAGCAGCATCTTGCCCTTGCAGTCTTCGTACCTTATGTTGGCTGTGGCATTATGCACCACGAGACTGTCGTACGGCATGACGATGTCATATACCTTCCTTATGAAGTCGTTGTTGAGGTCGCTGTCTTTCTCCACTTTGAGCATCACGATACACGTCTCCGTCGGGTGTTTGCGGAGCAGGTCTGCTATGCGGCTGATTACCTCGTCGAAATTGATTGAGCAGTAATATTCCGTGTGGAATATACCCACCTCGTCCATCTCTGCCAATTCCGTCGGAACGGTACTGCTGCCTCTGGTATTGGCCAGACGGATGTCGAAGCAGCGGATGCCCGTGTTCCACTGACCCTCTATGTCGAGCAGCTGTGTCTTCTTGAAAGCTGGAGTGTGTCCGCTTTCGATGTTCTCCTGACGGATATACGAAGTGAATGTGTCGTGTGTGCCGGGGATATTCATCTCGCTTATGAGCGGATTCTTATCCTTGAAGATTTCGCCCATCCATGCTGCATAGTCCGTGCTGGTTCCATAGCTGTCGAGTGCCTCTTCTGCCAGATTGTAGAACTCCTGACACTCTTCCTTGTCAAGCACCTCTTCGGGTACGTTTGTCTTGCTTCCTGTGCAGCCCGTCATGACTGCCGCAAAAAGTAGGGAAAGGAGGCAGACGTGTGCCTGCCCCCTTCTTGATGAATTTGTTACTGTATGCATATAGTTATTTAACTGCCTGCTTCTCTGTCTTTCCGTTTGCATATTTTACGATATAGATACCTGTCACCGGTTTCTGAACCTGTGCACCGCTGATGGTGTAGTAAGCTACTGGTACGGATGGAGTGGCATCTGTGATTTCTTCCACTTCCTCCGGAGCTTCCTGACCGTGATAGAAGAGACGGAACTTATCGGCAATAGTCCAGTCACCGCTGATAGTGATTTCCTTCTTTACACCGATGGTTACGTCCTGCTTTTCTTCTTCGATAACGAACCATACCTCGTTGTCTCCATAGAGGTTGAGGTTGGTAATCATGTGGTAAGCGTTCCACATCCAGTAAGGATAATAAATTACTGGGTCAACAGTCTTGTCGTTGCTGGTGAAGTCTGTCGAGATGTGGTTTTCGTTTCCGTAATAGTCACGATATGCATCGTCGTCTTCCGCACCTACGCTCAATGAGTCGCTGGCGATAGATACCAGTGTGGTATCGCGTGTGATACCACCTGTTACTGCGTACAGCTTCGCATTCGCACGTGTGTCGTAGATTGTGCCTTTACCCTCTGGGTTCGGTGTCCAGTAGTTGTCCACGATTGCGCGGTAGTCATTGCCGTCGCGATAGAATCCCGATGCCGTGAGACGATATGTACCCTTTGGCAGGTCGGTGATGGTCTGATACATGTCGAACGAGTTGTTGTAGAACTCTATCTCAGCCTGCTGAACGGCGCAGGTCCCTTCGATGGTCCATGCAGCATACTGATCCTGGTCGAACGAAGCATTACCTACGAGAGCAGTGATTTCCTTACCCTCTGTGAGTGTAGCAGGGAAGTCAGTTATGGTAGCCTTCATCACCTCAATCAGAGAGGCTGTGAGTTGACCTATGTTTTCAGGAGTCTGCTCTTCGATGGCTGCCAGAGCCGATGCGGCGTTGTTGGCTGCTGTAGTGGCATCTGCCGACCCCCATTCCGATGCAGCCTTGGTTGTAGCAGCCAGTTCTACATGCGGACCGCAGAGTGCGTTCAGGTCGTTTATAAAGGCAACCGACATCTGACTGCTGCCTATGACATTGTTCACATAGCTGCGAGCTACAGTCAGTACAGCCTTGGCTGCCTCGTTGCTCTCATTGTTTATGAGTTCGGTGAGTGTTTCAATCAGTGTGAAGCCCTGTTCTTCCTTTATCCATTCACCCAGTGTGGTTATGAGACTGGTGAGTTCGGAAATCTTCTGATACATTGTCATAGTCGTTTCATCAACTATGCCATTGTAGAGAGTCTGAGCCATTGTTATGTCACCGCCCCATTGCAGTTCATCTATCAGACCTATAGTCTCTGCCTTCTTGTTCTCGTAGTCCTCGGTCATGTCATAGTCCGGTCCGTAGTAGCGGAGCTGGAAGTTAGTAGCGCAATACCATCCTTCGTAAGCCAGTCCGTTAGTCGTTGACGTAGTACCTATGGTCATCGTGCCGTCCTCGCCTACATACACCTTGTCTGTAGTCAGTGTTTCCCAGTCCTTCGCTCCTTCCTTCGTCCCGTGCCATGTGAGGTTCGTTGCTATTGGCGATACCTTCGTGTAGCCACCTGAAATAGCGTAAGCGTGGTTGTCGGTAGGCTTTGCACTCGATGCCATGTCGGCACTCACGTCGTAGTAGCCTACTGGCAGACCTGTGATAGTCTGGTAGAGATTGAGCTTCGCACCAGCCACCGTCGAGTTGTGGTAGAGGTTAGCCGTCGTGCGCCCGTTGGTGTAATATACCTGGAAGTCGGTCGAACCCTTCAGTTCTTCAGGTATCGGCATTGCCCAGTTGCCTAGATTCAGGTTCGCTGTAACTTCGTCATCCGGACCGTACTCTATGTCACCGTCTTCCGAGATAGTCGGTTCGTATGGTTCGTTGACAAACCAAGGCTTGTCGATGACACGTGTCACATTGATTACGTCGTCCTCCTGCGAGAATACATACGCCACCTTTGCAGTCTCCAGCTGAGCCATCGCATCGTCAATGACATTCACGCTCTGTGGGTCTGCCATGTCTTCTGAAGCCTGCGAGAAAGCAGTAGTGAAATCGTCATAACCAGGATAAGCAGTCTGGTCGGCATAGCTCTGGTAGTAGTCCATCTTTGCCTTTGCCGCCTCGTAGGCATTCAGTATTGCAGCACCGTCATCCATTTTTCCTTGCAGAATAGCTATCTCAGCATTTACTGCTTCTACGGTCTCGTACGCTTCTGGGTCTATCTCCATAGCATACTCCTCGAGTAGACCTCCGTAAGTCTCCACTCCTGCCAGTACGAGGGTTGAAGCAAAGTCCGTAGCCTCATCCATCATGTCCTCCAGCTGACCGCGGGCAATGATGAGCTCTACTTCCGGAGTCAGGTTTCCGCGTTTCAAGTCAATGATAATCTGAATCTGCTCCTGTGTGAGCGCGTCAGCATATAATGCTACGTCGTCGTAAGCGTATGCATTGTCGGGATCGGGCCAGTTGAACGAGTTACCACCGATACAGAATCTGTCAAGTCCGCTAATCTTTGCCCATAGGTTTGCATCGCCGCTGAGCACCTCGTTGCAGTCTATCTTCAGTTCGCCGTCGATATAAAGCTTGAAGTTCATCGTCGGGCCCTCCATCTCTGTATAGACAGTAGTGAAGTAATGCCAGTTGTCTTCAAAGTCTGGCTTCTCTGGGTCTTCTACCGACCACTGCATGATGCTCTCCATGAAAGCCTGGTCATAGGTGATACTTCCGTCGGCACTCGTTCCCGAATTGTGGTTATTGTCATACCATGTGCCGTTGGCATTTCCATGAATCTGACCGCCATAGCGCACTTCGAGCGCCTGAGGCCATGTGGCACCTACAACACTGCCTTCGGTATAGCAGTTGAAAAGTGGTCCCCAGTAGTTGCCTATATTCTTATCGTTTGCATACGTTGCGTTCACCCAGAAACCCACCGAGAGAGTCTTTGTGTCTTTTGCATAGATACGGCTCAGTACGTCTGTAGGCACTTCGAGGAAGTTCGTCCTGTAACTTACTTCATTGAGTCCTTCCATATTCTGGTAGTAAGTGCCGAAGTGCACGTCGTTCGACACCTTTATTTTACCGCTACCGTGCTGAATACCACCGAAATCCGATACTTGAGTTGCACCCTCGAAGTCGAGAGTATAAAGAGCCTTAGGCAGTGAAATCGCTGCGTGAACTCCGAGTGCAAGAGCCAAAGCTCCAAAAAGAGAGTAAATTCTTTTCATAAAAATAGTTTTAAGGTTGTTATTGGTAAATTTTCGGGTGCTAAGATACAACGACTTTTTCAAACAATCGTAATAAAATCTAAAAAATCGTTCACTCTACAAATTTTCTCATCATAACATACTATCTTTGTACTCGAAAACCAGTAAGCTAAAAGGTCTTTAACCTTTAACCTTTAACCCTTAACCCTTACAAAGTGAAACCTCTACACATTATATTTTATACGTGCGCGATGCTCCTTGCCCTCAACCTCTCCGCACAGAAGGCCAGCCTCAAATCGCACAGCAGCATCCAGCCCAAAGGCTACGGCTTCTGGATACAGCTGCCCGAAGACTACGACGAGACCCGTGAGCACACCCCACTCGTCATCTTCCTTCATGGCGCAAGCCTCTGCGGAGGCGGCATGGACCGCGCATTGAAATACGGACCCATCAACGCCACGAAATACGGACTCCAGATACATGCCATTATCGTCGCACCCCACAACATGGGCGGTCCTTGGAGTCCAATGAAGATAAACGACATCCTCGAATGGATGAAGCAGAACTACGCCTTCAACCGCGACCGCGTCTATGTGCTCGGCATGAGTCTCGGAGGCTTTGGCACCCTTGACTTTGCCTGCTGCTATCCCGAGAAAGTCGCAGCAGCAATGGCGCTCTGTGGCGGTTCCACACTGAAAGACTTCGACCCCCTTGGCAACCTCCCCCTCTGGATAATCCACGGCACAGCCGACCGGGCCGTCAGCATCAAAGAATCGCAGCGCGTCGTTGAGGCCATGCAGCGGAACCATGTAGATAGCCGTCTGCGCTACGATTGGCTCAAAGGCGAAAACCACGGCACCCCTGCCCGTTACTTCTACATCACCCAGACCTACGACTGGCTCTTCTCCCATTCCCTTCGCGACCCCGACCGTCCCATAGACCGAAAAATCGAAGTAACCAAAGAAGACCTCCGCCATGCCTACCGCAACATGAAAGACGAAGACTTTGACGAATAGTTTCTGTTTCGTTTTTTTACTACGTCTCTGCCGTGACGTGACGCGGCGCTGAACACGTCAGAACGCGGCGCCCGCGTGCTCATGAAGCGGCAGGCTCACGCTCCGAAAGATGCAGGCGTGTGACCGTTGTGACCAGTGTGACCTGTGACCTTAAGGTGTTTTTCGTGTGCAGAGAGGGAGAAGAGGGGTGAGATGGAAGAAGTAAGAGGTAAGAGGTAAGATATATGAAGTAAGTAAGAGGTATTATTAAATACATACATATATTAATGTAATACTACATTAATAACTAATATCTAATATCTAATATCTAATAACTAATACTAACAACTGACTCATCGCCTTCCGTTAGCGTGTGAAAGACCTTAAAGTCACAGGTCACAGCGGTCACACTGGTCACAGGCTTCTTCGCAAGTGACCTCTAAGGATCACAGACCACTTGCTGAAAGCCTGATGAATAAAGGGATAGATGCCCATATAGTGAGTAAGTGAGGTTAAAATAGAAAATTCTTATAAAATGTAATTCTGAATCAGTTTACGTGCAAAAGTTTCAAAGTTTCAAAGTTTCACTTCGATTTTCCCTTCCTGCGCGTTTATTATATATTATAAATCTTATTGTTTAACTGGTTTTTTGGATAACAATTATTATATATAATATACTATATAGTATAAAGGAGCCCGTCATTTCACGAAACGGCAGGCGCATGAAAACGAAATGGCGCTGAACAGAAACTCAAATGGCTGAGACGTCATTCTCTGACAGTACTGAAAAGATAAAAATTACATGTGAAACTTTGAAACTTTGAAACTTTTGTGGTGTCTTTTCCTAATTTCGGTTGACAGTTTTTTGTTTATTTCCTGATATGGTTGACAGCTCTTTTACTGAATACGTTGACAACCTTCCTGACATCGTTGACATTCTTCCTGAAAAGTTTCAAAGTTTCAAAGTTTCACCACCTTTTTTAGTTTTGGTTATGTGGGCTAAAATTTCAGCTGACATAACGGGTCGAAATTTCGGCTGGTTGTACGACTTTCTCAGAAAACTCCTTTGTAATTTTGTGAAGAGACAGATAATCTATACTTTTGCAGGTAGAAAGTATATCATGAAATTATAGAAAAGTATTTTTTTTAAAACCTCTGCTACAGATTGGCGCACCCTTCACTTTACTTTGCAGAAAATTCAAACTTAAAACTCTACAAAGTTATGACAACCATTATTCTATGCATCTGTCTTTACAGATTAATTGACATCATTGCTTAAGCATTTTGAGACAAAAAACTTAATCTCAAGATTGTAATGTCAATAATTCTACGTATCTTCGCGGATGATAATCTAATAAATAAAACTTGGATAAACACTAGTGTATGGAATTAACAGAATATATCAGTACCGTTAATCAGAAATATCGTGCTGGCAATGCCACTGAGCACAGTTACAGAGGAGTTTTGGAGCAGTTGATACAGACGTTATTACCCAAGCTACGCATCGTGAACGAACCTAAGCGAGTGAAGTGTGGTGCGCCTGACTATATAGCCAGCCGGAAGGATGGTATGCCTGTGTTCTACATAGAGGCAAAGGATATTGGCGACAATGACCTTGACGGGCGTAATAAAGCTGGTCATAAAGAACAATTCGACCGCTATAAGCAAGCCCTCGATTATATCATATTTACTGACTATCTGGACTTCCATCTTTATGAGCATGGTGAGTTTGTGGATAGCGTGCGTATAGCTGAAGTGAAGGGTGACAAGATTGTTGCTATCAACGAGAATGAGGAGAAGTTCCTTCGTCTCATTGAGCATGTTGGTACCAATGCCATCCAGCGCATTACGTCGGCATCGCGTCTGGCCAAGCTGATGGCAGGCAAGGCTCGATTGTTGGAGAATATCATCGAGCAGGCTATGAACGACGACGATACGGAGAGCTATGCCAATAAAAACCTTCATGGACAGTATCAGGCTTTCAAAGATGTACTCATTCAGGAACTGAAGCCCTCAGATTTTGCTGACATCTATGCCCAGACTATTGCCTACGGCATGTTTGCTGCACGCCTGCATGATGAAACGCCTGAGGACTTTAGTCGTGAAGAGGCTGCGAAGTTGATTCCAAAGACCAACCCCTTCCTGCGTCAGATATTCAATAATCTGGCTGGCAACGACCTTGATGAGCGCATTGCATGGGTAGTGGATGACTTGGTTACTGTATTCCAAGCTACCGACCTCAAGAAGATAATGTCCTCGTATGTGCAGGACAAACGCCACCACGACCCTATGATTCATTTCTACGAGGATTTCCTTGCAGAGTATAATCCGAAATTGCGCAAGTCAAAAGGTGTTTGGTACACTCCGCAACCTGTCGTAGGCTTCATCGTGAGGGCGGTTGACGAGATTTTACAGAAGGATTTCGGATTGTCAGAAGGTCTTGCAGAATATTCCACGATAGAACGTGATGTGGCTATTGAGCAAAGCCGCGACAAACGTACGGCTGACGGCATGAAACACATGAAGCAACGTTTTCATCGTGTTCAGATTCTCGACCCTGCTACTGGTACTGGCACATTCTTGGCAGAGGTGGTTAATCAGATTTATGACCGCTATCGTGACAATCAGGGTGTTTGGCAGCAGTATGTGGAACAGCACTTGTTGCCCCGTCTGCATGGTTTTGAAATTCTGATGGCCTCGTATACCGTTGCCCATTTGAAACTCGATATGCTTTTAGGAGAAACGGGTTATCAGCACAATTCGGACAAACGTCTTCAAGTCTATCTGACTAATTCGCTTGAAGAGTGCAATAACGAACCTCGCACCCTCTTTGCTCAGTGGCTTAGCCTTGAGGCAACGGAGGCTAATGTCATCAAGCGTGACTGCCCTGTGATGGTGATGATTGGCAATCCACCATATAGCGTTTCGAGTCAGAATAACGGTAAGTGGATAACCAGTCTCATTGCTGATTACAAGAAAGATTTGAATGAGCGCAATATTCAGCCACTTAGCGATGATTATATCAAGTTCATTCGTCTTGGACAAGAATATGTAGAAAAGAATGGGGAAGGTATTTTGGCCTTTATTTGCAACAATTCTTTTATTGATGGCCTAATTCATCGACAGATGCGTAAAGAGTTGATGCGTGCGTTTGATAAGATTTATATCCTTGACCTTCATGGAAATAGTAGAAAAGAAGAGGTGGCACCCAATGGTGACAAAGACGAAAATGTCTTTGACATCATGCAAGGCGTCAGCATAAATATCTTTGTGAAGCAGAATTTCGACAAACAAAAATGTCAGTTGTTCCACTTCGACCTCTATGGAACACGCGAAGAGAAGTATGAGTTCCTAAACAGCCATAATCTCAATGATGTGGAGTGGAAAGAATTGATGCCAAAAGAACCGCAACTCTTCTTTGTTCCAAAGGATTTTGGACTGCAAGAGGAATATGAAAAGGGATTCAAGGTTGATGAACTTTTCCTGAAATACAATAATGGCATAGAATCTGGAAAAGACGATTTCTTCTTTGGCTATGAAGAGAAAACGTATATTGCATTCTTGAATAGTTGTTTTAGCGATAAAGAGAATTGTTGCAAGCGATTTGACTTCAAAGATACTAATGATTTTCGGTTGTTATCAGCTTTTATGAATGCTAAATACGATGATAACAATATAAAAGAAGTCAACTACAGACCCTTCGATGTCAGGTATTGCTATTATGACCCAACTATTCAAAGGAGGCCTGCCTTTGACATTATGAAGAATATGTTCAAACAGAATGTAGGTCTTTTGGTGCCAAGACAGTTTAATGGAGGTTTTCATCATGTACTTGTCTCTGACAAACCAACCAATTGTAATCTTACAGGAACGGCTAAGAAGTTTGGCAGTGCTCCATTATTCCCTCTCTATATCTATAATGAGAACATGGGCCAAGAAGAGCGCATTGTCAACTTCAACAAGGAATTATATGACAAGATAGCCAAAGGCCTGAACTACCTTCCTTGCTATGATGACGACATTTTGGTTGACCCAATAAGCAAATATAATGGCGTGCTCTATCCTCAAGCCCTCTTCGATTACATCTATGCCGTACTTCATAGTCCTGGCTATCGTGAACGCTACAAGGAGTTTCTGAAGATAGACTTCCCACGCATACCTTATCCAACAGACTGGGAGAAATTCCGTGATTTAACGGAGCTGGGAGCAGAACTGCGACAGCTGCACCTGATGGAAGACTTGCCCTCAAAGACTGGTGTTACCTTCCCTGTTGCAGGCTCATTGCTGGTAGATTGCTATCGCTGGCAAGAAGGTCGCGTCTATATCAACGCAGAGCAATATTTCGAGGGTGTGCCAGATTCCGCTTGGAACTTCTTCATTGGTGGTTATCAGCCCGCACAAAAATGGCTAAAAGACCGTAAGGGCATGACTCTGAGTTTTGAGGACGTGAAGCACTATGGTAACATTATCTATGTACTCCAGCAGACAGAGCGCATCATGCAAGAAATAGACGAAATAATAAAGATTGATTAGATATGACAATAGACGAACTCATAGCTGAAGGCAAGAAACTACAGTCTACAAATATCAAAACCCGTAGCAACTCAACCAAGTACCATACTTGGACTAATAACTGTGTGACATATCTTGAAAAGATTTATTTCTCAAAGGAGAGGCGTAACCAGTTCATGTTTTATGCTCTGAACTCAAGATTCGAGCCAATGTTAGGGATGTTGCAATCAATCAAAGAGAATAGCGAGAACAAGGAACCTGTCACAAAATGTGATAAGTCCAAGAAGGTGGTCGCAAAATGCGAAAACCCTGACGAACCGGTCACAAAATGCGACCGGTTAATAACAATTGAAAACACTAACGAAGAAAATATTGATATTGCAAGACTTATAGTTGTTGTAAGGAACCAGCAAGTGTTGATAGACAGGGATATAGCGATGCTATACAAGGTAGAAACCAGAACACTTAACCAAAAGGTAAAAAGAAACGTTGCCCGCTTCCCAGAAAGATTTAGGTTCCAATTGACTAAGGAGGAATTGCAGGAACTTATCACAAATTGTGATAGGTTCGCGACTATGAAACATGTTCCATCACCTCCCTATGCTTTTACAGAACAAGGAATATCGATGTTGTCAGCAGTTGTTACCAGTCAAAAAGCTGTAGATACTAGTATCAGAATTATGGATGCTTTTGTTGGTATGCGACGCTTTTTGGCGGCAAATGCACATGTTTTTCAACGTCTTGATCGAGTGGAAAGGCAACAAATCGAGAATAAGTTATGGATGGAGCAGACAGATGATAAAATAAACACCATTCTCTCAAAGATGGATAAGCAAGCACCCAAGCTCCTGCCGGAGCAGGTGTTTGCCACGGGTTGTATATGGGATGCGTGGGCATATGTGTCAGACTTGGTGCGGAGTGCCAAGCAGAGGATTGTGCTGATTGACAACTTTGTAGATGACCGTGTGCTGTCTCTCTTGGATAAGCGGGCAGATAATGTAGATGCTACTATTCATTCTCGCTATTATGAGATGTTTCTGACAGACTTGAAGAAACATAATGAACAGTATAAGGAAATTAAGTTCGTGCAATTGCCCCATAAGAATCATGACCGCTTCCTGATTATCGACGATGATGTATATCTGCTTGGAGCTAGCATTAAGGACATGGGCATTGGGTTATGTGCAGTCACGAAGATGGAGGCATCGCCCGAGACAATACTAGGTCTGTTGAAGTAATGTGAATAATATACAATAATCTCGGAGGTCGCCCATATTACAAAACAGATTTGTCTCAGTTACACAGCCATAGATGACTAAAGAAAAATATACAGAAGAAGACAAAAGGAAGTATCTGTTGCTTCAATGCCGGTACTATAATGGCGAGGATGAGAATCCATTTGCCAAGGAACTTTGTGCCCATGAAGTAGACAAATCCCATCTTCCACCTCCAGAATGCATGAAGTCTGAGTATAAGCTTCCATCTGAACAAGTGACGCATCTCCTGAATGCATCAACTGCTTGGGGATATGAGAAATGGTGGGTAAACGCAAATCTGGGTGACGTTCAGTTTAAAGCTGAAATAGAAGAATATTATGCCTATGGCTGCAAGGGCTTTGAAGAGAATGATGGTACACCATTGACGATGAAAGCTATGTTCTGGAACCGCTATTATCATTGGGGCGGTATGCTAGACCCACAGTCCACCGAATTCAAAGAGTGGTATAAAACATATTATCAGAAGCGAGAGACCAACCTACAACGTAGGACTAAGCAGCGTATGGTAGAGTTGACAGTCAAGTGTAGGTTTTATAAAGGTGAGAAAGAGAATCCTCTGGCAAATACAGAAGATGAAATGATGTGGTATTATGAAAGTGTGTGGGTAGAGAGTTTGGCACAGTCATACACAAATGCTGATAGCTGGAACCGTGAGCTTAAACTTGAACATCTTGACCATCTGCCGAAGAAATACGGAATACCATCATCTTTGGTTGGTCTATTGTTGAATCGCTATATGCACTGGGGTAATCCATATCATCCGTCCGAAGGTTTTGAGAATTGGCTAAAAGGTCATTATTTGAAAAGCAAATTATAAAATGCGAAACAACAAGGAAATACAGGCATTAGCTGATAAGTGCGCACAGGAGAATGGGTACTTTTGTTCCTCATATCTTGGACGTAAGGGAGATTTGTTTGTATACGAACCTTGTGAGAGGTCGAGCGAAGACAAATGTACGGATTTACCATCAGTTATTATCGTGGAAGGAAAGAAGGCAGAGTTTGTGGGATGGGAAAGGTCGTTTGATATTCTCAATGGGCTGAAGTTTCGCGATTATAAGAAAGGGCGCAGTATTTTCAAGGAGTATGAAAGGAAGGTGGATTATAATGATTACGTTTCTGATAAAGAACGAGAGTATATAAGCGAGATTGTTTATAATCAGAGACCTGGCTATGATGTACCTGTACCCAAGACGGATTTGTATAAGTATCTTGAGATTGCAGACCGTCTGAATATGAAGATTGAACTCAAACCTTATAAATGGTGTAAGGATAGGAATGATGGCTGGTGCTATTATGTCGAACTGAAGTAAGATGTCTTATAATCAACTAGTAATTACAAACTCAAAACAATAATATTATGGACAGAGAAAAAAGACTGCAAGCTTTCAAACAATACATTGAAACATGTAAGCACAAAATGGAATATATAGGTCTAGGAAATCCTTGCGCAGACATTTTGTTAATAGGAAAAGAACCTAGTAATGAAGGAGATGACAAAGAGCATATTCTCAAGAATATTTACGATGTAAAAGCATGTTTTGAAAATAATGATCTTACATGTCTTTATAAGCAAGATAAGCCATCCTATGTAAACCATACGTGGAATCTTTATCAGAAATTAATTTGTTACATCTTCGGGCACAAATGCGAGGATGATGGTAAAACAGACTTTGGAACCTATGCATTTACTACAGAAATGAATAATACCGTTAGTAAGAGAACGGCTATGGCTAAGCAAAAATATCGGCTTGATACATTTAGGGATTCTTCCTTTATTCAAGATTTTCCGGTTGTGATTCTTGCTTGTTCCAACTATATTCACAATATTAACGGGGATTGGCAGATTAATGAGACTTTTAATGTGACATTTGATGAAATTGATGGTGCCCACACAAATTACTCTCGCGGAAATTGGTTCTACACTCATCATAGTCGTCCTAATGGAAATAGGTTGGTTATTCATACTCGTCAGCTCAGCCAAAATTGTGATGATAAATTATTACGAGATATTGCTCAAATTATACGATGTCATTTAAAATTATCTAAGTAGCAATCAATTAACGAAAATGGAAGAAAAATCTTATGAAGAACTATGGGAACTCCTAGACCATTGCGAGAAAGGCTCAGACGAAGAGTTTGAGATATATAAGAGAATGGTGGAACTTGCAGAGAAGGAAATAGGCAAGTTAGAGGATGAAGGAGATTTGTTAAAACTCCCAACGGGAGAGATAGGTTGTTGTGTTCCCGACTTCCTTGATAACTATGCTGCGCCAATGGATAATCTGGCGCAGATATATGTAAAAAGGAAGGAATATGCAAAGGCGTTACCTCTGTTAGAGCAAGTCCTTCCGATATATCGAACTTTAGAGATTTCTGACCCTGACTACACCTATCAGCGAGTATACGCCACAGAACTAATGATAGAATGCCTGAAGGAACTGGGTAAGAAGAGCTTGGCTACCCTCTATGAGTATGAATTAAAGTTCCTGAAAAGTAACGTATTGAATCCGAAAGAAGATCAGAAATAGTCTTTTTATGAATATAGAAGAAGTCAGAGATTATACTTTGTCGCTGAAGGGGGTGACTGAGGATCAGCCGTTCGGTGATGATATTCTTACTTTTCGATTGGAAGGGAAGATTTTTGTGTGCCTGTGGTTGGGCGGAGGAAAGCATGACATGAAGGACGGCGAACCAAGGGCCGCCCTGAAACTGTCGCCCGAGAGGAATGAGGAACTGAGGGCGCAGTACGATGCTGTGCAACCTGCATGGCATTGGAATAAGAAGCACTGGAGCGATGTGTATTACGAGCAACTGGAGGCTGCACTGGTGAAGCAATGGATAGAGGAGTCGTATCTCCTCGTAGCATCAAAGTTGCCCAAGGCTGTGAGGGGAAGGTATTTAGTTTAGTAGCTTAATAGCTTAATAGTTTAATAGACTCCTAATTGCCTTCGGCGAATTTGCTAACGCTCAACATAGCTCAAGCAAGCTTGGCTCTGCATTCGCTGAACCGCAAAATTCCTAACTCCTAACTCCTAACTGCTTTACACATTATTTATAATATATAAGGGCAGAGCGGGGTAGAAAAATATTTTGAAAAAAGTGTCCGTATTATTTTGTCAGTCCGCAGAAAGTCCGTACCTTTGCACTCGCTTTCCAAAACGGAGGGCTAGAAGAAAGAGTTCTTTGACAGACTGCGACACAAAAATGGAAGACAATGCAGAAAGAATGCAAG
>CAJODY010000064.1 GCA_905233285.1 uncultured Bacteroidaceae bacterium | reverse complement strand
GTCGCGACGGAGGAAGAGCTGACCTTCGGTGATGTAACCTGTGTTGTCAGGTACGGCATGTGTGATGTCGCCACCGGAGAGGGTCGTAACGGCGATGATGGTGATGGAACCTCCACCTGCTGACTCTGGGAACTGAACTGCCTTCTCGTATATCTTTGCGAGGTCGGAGTAAAGTGAACCCGGCATTGAGTCCTTCGACGGAATCTGATCCATACGGTTTGACACGATAGAGAGTGAGTCGGCATAGGAAGTCATGTCGGTGAGGAGTACGAGCACCTTCTCGTGTTTCTCAACTGCGAAGTATTCGGCAGCGGTAAGCGCCATATCGGGAACGAGCAGACGTTCAACAGCCGGGTCTTCGGTGGTATTCATGAATGCGATGATACGGTCGAGCGCACCTGCATTGGAGAATGTGTTCTTGAAGAAGTAGTAGTCGTCGTTGGTCATACCCATACCGCCGAGGATGATGCGGTCGGCTTTTGCACGAAGTGCAACGAGTGCCATAACTTCGTTGAACGGCTGGTCGGGGTCGGCAAAGAACGGAATCTTCTGACCTGACACAAGAGTGTTGTTGAGGTCGATACCTGCGATACCGGTAGCGATGAGTTCGCTTGGCTGCAGACGACGTACGGGGTTAACCGAAGGACCGCCGATTTCAACTTCCTTACCTTCGATTTCAGGTCCACCGTCGATAGGATGACCGTAGGCATTGAAGAATCGTCCTGAGAGCTGGTCGCCCACTTTCAAGGTAGGAGCCTTGCCAAGGAATACTACTTCGGCATTGGTTGGAATACCGCTTGTGCCTTCGAAAACCTGCAGGGTGACGTCGTCGCCCTTGATTTTCACCACCTGTGCAAGTTTTCCGTTAATGGTAGCCAGTTCGTCATATCCCACTCCCTTTGCTTTCAATGCAACGGTGGCCTTAGTAATCTGGCTTATCTTTGTGTATATCTTTTGGAATGCTGTTGCCATAATGTTTTAATTCAAAATTAAGAATTCATAATGCATAATTGCAAATTGTCTTATTTGTTTTTAAGCATATCCTGAATCTGAGTGTAGAACATGTCGTACTGCTCAGACTTGAATTCAGAATAGTTCAGCTGCTTACACAGGTTAATGAGTTTCTTGAAGAAATCGGTTACGGCGAGGAAGTCGTCGAACTCGAATTCTGTATCACAAATCTCAGTCACAAGGTCGAGGATAGCTTCCTGACGTTCGAGACTGGTCACAGCATCCACTTCGTCGAATGCATCCTGCTGGAGAACCACATAGTCGATAACTTCCGACTTCCAATATACAACGTGGTAGTCAACTGGTACGCCGTCGTCGCCGAGGATGTTGATTTGCTCTGCGATTTCCTTACCACGCTGCATACGATTCTTGAGGGCAAGCACCTTCGGAATCCACTTGTCGTTGATTTTCTTAGCAACATATTCCTCGAACTCAGGATATTCGAGATACTTAGAGTAAGAGTCGATTGGGTTTACAGCCGGGTAACGCTTCTTGTCGGCACGATCCTGTTCGAGGCCGTAGAAGCAGCGAGCCACCTTCTTTGTGTTCTCGGTGACAGGTTCCTTGAGGTTACCTCCGGCAGGCGATACGGTACCAATGAATGTGATGGAACCGACTTCACCGTTGTTGAGATATACGTATCCGGCACGTCCGTAGAAGTTACTGATGAGGGCACCGAGGTCCATTGGGAAGGCATCGGGACCAGGCAGTTCCTCCATACGGTTGGACATCTCACGCAGAGCCTGAGCCCAACGAGAAGTAGAGTCTGCCATGAGAAGTACGCGGAGACCCATCGAACGGTAGTATTCTGCCATTGTCATAGCTGTATATACAGATGCTTCGCGGGCTGCCACAGGCATGTTTGATGTATTAGCAATGATGATGGTACGCTCCATCAGCTTACGACCTGTATGCGGGTCAATCAGTTCGGGGAATTCGGTGAAGATTTCCACAACCTCGTTTGCACGCTCACCACAGGCTGCGATGATTACGATGTCGGCTTCTGCCTGCTTGGAAATAGCGTGCTGAAGCACCGTCTTTCCTGTACCGAACGGTCCAGGGATGAAGCCCGTACCACCCTCAACAATCGGGTTGAATGTATCGATGGTACGCACACCTGTCTCAAGGAGCTTGAATGGACGTGGTTTTTCCTTGTAGTTGGTCATAGCAAACTTAACAGGCCAATGCTGAACCATATCAACCTTGATTTCCGTGCCGTCTTCTTTCTGCAGCACAGCAATAGTATCGTGAATCTTGTACTGTCCGGCTTTTACGATGCTCTTAACCTTTGCCTTACCAATCATCTGGAACGGAGCCATGATTTTCAGTTTCTGAGAGTTCTCCTCTACTTCGCCGAGCCATGCGCTGCCACCTACTTCGTCACCTTCCTTTACAAGAGGCAGGAAATCCCACAGACGCTCAGCATCGAGAGGCTCGGTGTATTGTCCGCGCTGGAGGAATACGCCGTCCATCTTGTCGAGGTCGTTCTGCAGACCATCGTAATTCTTTGAGAGCATACCCGGTCCGAGCTGAACTTCGAGCATGTGTCCCGTAAACTCGGCAGTTGCTCCGACTTTCAATCCACGTGTCGATTCGAACACCTGAACATACACGTCTGTTCCAACCACCTTGATAACCTCCGACATCAGGCGAACACCGCCTGTCTCGATGTAACAGATTTCGCCCTGTGATACAGGACCATCGACCGAGAGGGTTACCATGTTGGCAATAACGCCACTTACTTTTCCTTTAGTCATATTCTATATCGTTTTATTATTTTTCGTTCTTTTCATATTGACCTTCAGTCTTGGCATAGACCGACTTGACTTTGAACTCTTCCGGCACACGTGCTTCGCTGCGCAGGTTCTCGATAATCTGCTTGAAGGTCTCCCTACCCTTTTCGGGATCGAGGCGTTCCCAACGGTCGAGCATCTCCATCTTGCAGAGATATGCAAACACGGCTTCGATAGAGAACACATCGAAGAAAGTCTGCTCGTCGAGCCATGTCCACTTGAAGGCATCAATCTTCTTCTCTTTCAGTACGGGGTCGTCGCAATCGACTATTTGCATGAGGTCTTTCACGTAGTCGTACTGGAGAGTGAGGTCGAAGTCCTTGGTGTTGTTGTTCAGAATCATGTCCGTAACGTCGTTTTCGCCTTGAATATAGTCAGCCACGTTCCAACCTTCCTTACGGGCAATCATAGCGGTAAGTACATTATTTATATTAAGGCAGAGCTCGTACCACTGACTTATCATCTCGTTGGGACATTGCATGGCATACTCGTAGAAAGCCAACTGCATGGCATCTTCGGCATACCAGCCTTTCACATCTTTATTATAATTATAGTTACGCGCGAACTCCGACATGAACGCTGGGTATCGGTGCACGTTGAAGTTCATCTCGCGAGCCGAGGTAATCATACTGCTCCATCGTGTAGTTGCAGTTGGGATTTATCTCCGCATCGGGATTTTTCAAGAGCCTGACGAGGTTCTTGCAATCGTTTTCGAGAAAGAAATAGAAGATGAGCTGCTTGTCCTTGTCGCTGAGCGTCATTTCCATCTCTTCGCGTATGTCAGGAAAACTGACCGACATCGGGCTGTCGAGCGTGATGTCGGGCAATCCTGCCATCAAACAATAGTAGTTCGCCATAGTTTTTTAATTCAGAATGCTGAATGCATAATGCTTAATGATTAATGCATAATTCATAATGCATAATGCAAAATGCTTTATCAGAAAATCATTTCAACAAGCTGCGGACGGAGGAATCCCTTGAAATACTCCTCGAACTCAGCCTCTCCGAAGTTAACCTTGTAAGAACCGTCTGCCGGCTGGATAGAGAAAGCTGTCTTCTGTCCGTTTACCTGCTCAATCTTCACACCCTTATCGAGCAGAGCCTTTGCTTTCTTTGAAAAAAGAGCCTTCAACGAAGTAGCATCAGCAGTACTGATTACGATATCTTCCTGAGCAGCCCACTTCTCAGCCATCTTCAGCATAAACTCATTCATGAAGTTCTTGTCACCTGTCACATCGGCTACGGTCTGCTTCACAATCTTGTCGCCAACTACGTTTGCAACCTCACTCTTCAGGGCATTGAGAGCCTGCGATGCATACATCTTTATCTCAGCCTTGGTATTGGCCTCCAAAGACTTCGTGTTCTTACCAGCCTCGACAGCTATTTCCTCAGCCTGAGCCTTTGCATCTGCAATAATCTTAGCATTTGCTGCAGCAATGATTTTCTCTGCTTCAGCATTACCTTTTTCCACTCCTTCGTGCAGGAGTTTCTCAGTTAACTCTTGAATCTTGTTTTCCATTTATTTAAAGTTTAATTTTGTTTATTCTGTTTCTGTGGGCAAATATAGTCATTTTCGAGGAAACAATCATTATATCTCCCTTCGTTTTTTTCAGACAAGCTTGTCGAAAGGCATACGATAGGTACACCCTTCCTTCCATCGGGAACAGCCATATGCTGTCTTGCCTTTCACGATGGTGCCCTGCTTGCAGACGGGACAGGTCATACCAATCCATTGGTCGGCATCGAATGCTTGCTTTTCTGCCTCAGTCTTTTTGGTTCCTTCCTCCGCCTTCTTCGCTCTAGGCTTGAATCCGGCTGGAGCTTCGCCTTCCTTACGTGGAGTCTTAGGTGCGGACTTTTTCTTCTTCAAGTCCTCGTCCGATGTGTATGCCACACGACGGTTGGAGTTGTCGTTGCGTACCGTATTCACGATATCCACAACCATCTGTTTCAGTTCCTCGATAAACTGCTGAGCGGAGTATTTATGGTACTCGATGTCTCTCAGTTTCTTCTCCCAACGTCCCGTCAACTCGGCACTCTTCAGCAACTCCTCATGAATCAGACTTATCAGTTCGATACCTGTAGGTGTGGCTATCAGACTCTTCCTCTCCTTCTTTATGTATCGACGTTTGAAGAGGGTCTCGATGATGGCGGCACGGGTACTCGGACGTCCGATTCCGTTTTCCTTCATGGCGTCGCGCAGTTCGTCGTCATCCACAAACTTACCTGCCGTTTCCATAGCCCTCAGCAGAGTGGCTTCGGTATAAGGCTTTGGCGGCTGAGTCCACTTCTCTGCCAACGAAGGAATATGCGGTCTGTTCTCACCCTTCTTGAATACAGGCAAAGTGCGTTCTACGGCATCGGTATTCTCTGGATTATCTGAATCGTCCGAGGACGTTGTATCTTCTTTTTCTTTCTTGAAAACTACCTTCCAGCCTTCGTCGATAATGGTCTTACCGGAGGTACGGAAAAGTATGCTTTTCTCTTCTTCCGGCAGAGGGTTTTCTCCGTTTTGTTTCTTCAGACATTCACCAAAAACGGTAGTAGTTTCAAACTTGCAATCAGGATAGAAAGCGGCAATGAAGGCACGAGCCACGAGGTCGTAAACCTTCTTCTCCATGTCGCTCATTCCTTGTGCCGGCACACCAGTTGGCACTATGGCGTGGTGGTCGGTAACTTTCGAAGAATCAAATATTTTCTTTGATTTTATTAAAGTCTTACCTGCGAGCGGAGTCGAGTATTGTTCGTAGCCTTTCATGCCCTTCAGGATACCCGGACACTTAGGATACATGTCGTCGGGAAGGAAGGTTGTATCGACACGCGGATAGGTAGTGAATTTCTTCTCGTAGAGCGACTGAATGGTCTGCAAAGTCTGCTCTGCCGACATACTGAATTTCTTATTGCAATCGACCTGAAGGGATGTAAGGTCGTAGAGACGCGGAGGAGCCTCACAACCCTTCTTCTTCTGTATGTCGATGACAGTAAGCAGACTGTCCTTCACACTCTCAAGCGCATCCTTCGCCTCTGCTTCCGTTTCGTATTCTATCTGTTTGTATGTAGGTGTCTTGCTCTTAGCCGTCTTGCCCTCGGCTGTAGCTTCCGCAGCTTTCTCTGCCTCGGCATCCTCGTCGATGGCTACAGCAGTAAACTTAACGTCTCTGTATTGTGTGGTAAGCAACCACGACTGGCGCGGAACGAAGGTCTCTATCTCCTTCTGACGGTTTACGATAAGTGCCAGCGTAGGAGTCTGCACACGTCCTATCGAAAGCACCTGTCCGCGCTGCTGCTGATATTTCATGGTGTAGAGTCGTGTGGCATTCAGTCCGAGTGTCCAGTCACCTATGGCACGACTCAGTCCTGCTTCGTAAAGACTCTGATATTCTTTCTGGTCTTTGAGGGTCTGGAACCCTTCACGTATAGCTTCTTCAGTCAGCGAACTAATCCACAATCGCTTCACAGGGCACTTCACTCCTGCCTTCTGCATCACCCATCGCTGGATGAGCTCTCCTTCCTGTCCGGCATCACCGCAGTTGATAATCATCTCAGCGTTCTTGAAGAGTTCCTCGATGATGGCAAACTGTTTCTGAATGCCTGTATCGTCCTTCAGACGGATGCCGTAGCGTTGTGGAATCATGGGAAGATCCCAAATGTCCCATCGTTGCCAGCGTTCGTTATATTCGCGAGGCTCTTTCAGTTCGCATAGATGTCCGAAAGTCCACGTCACCTGATAGCCGTTTCCTTCGATATATCCCTGCTTGGTTTCCTTTGCACCAAGCACGTTGGCTATATCGCGGGCTACTGACGGTTTTTCGGCTATACAGACTATCATCTTCTATTCGTTTTCTGGTCGTGAAGTTGTTTTGCCTGGCGCAGGATGTCGCTGGAGAAGATGAAATCGTTCAGTTTCTTATTGTCGGTATCCATGATTTCATCCTTCGAACCTGTCCATTCGGTCCTGCCCTCGCAAATGAATGTGATATGTTCGCCGATGCCCATCACGCTGTTCATATCGTGGGTGTTCACGATGGTAGTAATCTTGTCCTCGTGGGTAATGCCTGATATCAGTTCGTCGATGACGATACTCGTCTTGGGGTCGAGTCCGCTGTTCGGTTCGTCGCAGAACAGGTATTTAGGTTGGAGAACGATGGCACGGGCTATTGCCACACGCTTCTGCATACCACCGCTTATCTCGCCCGGGTACTTATTCTCGGCTCCCTGCAGGTTGACACGCGAGAGACAGAACTTGGCACGTTTCACACGGTCGTCGTACGACATATCGCTGAACATATCGAGGGGGAACATCACGTTGTCGAGTACGGTGAGCGAGTCGAACAGGGCTGCCGACTGGAATATCATACCCATCTCGCGTCGCAGCATGATCTTGTCACGTTTGCTCAATGCCACAAAATCGCGGTCGTCGTACATAATGCTACCAGAGGTCGGGGTCAGCAGACCCACGATATTCTTCATGAGTACGGTCTTACCCGAACCCGACTGTCCGATGATGAGGTTCACCTTTCCGTTCTCGAACGTCGCATTGATATCCTTCAGAACTTCCTTGTCCTCAAATGCTTTATATAAATGATGAATCTGAATCATAATCTACGTAAGAATAGTTGTCAGGAATATGTCGCTGAACAGAATCAGGATACTGCTGCTCACGACGGCATCGGTCGAGTTCTTTCCTACCTCCACACTACCGCCTTCGACCGTATAGCCCATGTAGGCAGATACGCTCGTGATGATGAACGCATAGACCACAGCCTTAATCATTCCGCACCAGAAATACCATTGGTTGAAACTGTATCGGAAACCCTCGTTCAGTTCGTCGATGGTAGTCATACCCATGAACGACGTAGCATAAGCACCGCCTATACCGCTCGCCACGCTGAACGTAACCAGTATCGGCATGATAGTCATCAGTCCTGCCACTTTCGGCAGAATCAGATAGTTAGCCGAATTCACACCCATGATGTCGAGAGCGTCAATCTGTTGCGTAATCCTCATCGTACCAATTTCCGACGCTATGTTCGACCCCACCTTGCCTGCCAAAATCAAGCACATGATAGACGAGGAGAACTCGAGGAGCATAATTTCACGCGTCGTATATCCGACCACCATCTTCGGCATCCACGGACTCTGGATGTTCAGTTTTATCTGCAGACAGATAACGGCACCGATGAAGAAACTGATTATCAGCACAATCGCAATAGAGTTGTATCCCAATTGGAACATCTCCGTCACATACGACTTCCAGAACATCCTCAAACGGTCGGGTTGCGTCAGAACCCTGCCCATCAGCATCGAGTAGCGCCCCAGATGTGTCAATCCTTTCTTTAGTGTAAGCACAGTCTTTTTTCTTTACAGTTAAAAAATCGTGCGAAGATAGTGATTTTTTTGCACAGAGTAAAATTATTTGCACTATCTTTGCCGAAGAAACAAAAATTAACGACTATGGTTAAGCACATAATCCTCTGGACTCTGAATCCGGAACTCTCAGAAACTGAGAAAGTTGAAGTAAAGAAAAACATCAAAGCCGGTCTTGAAGCCCTCGTGGGTCAGGTTCCCGGACTCCTTTCCCTTACCGTCCATATCGACGGACGTCTCGCATCCTCCAATGCCGACCTCATGCTCGACAGCACTCTCGACTCCGAAGCATCGCTCAAGGCATACGCCGTCCATCCGGCTCACGTAGCCGTAGCCAACGGAAAGGTGCGCCCCTACACCGTTCAGCGCAGCTGCCTCGATTTTGAGGTGTAACGTATAGACACTTCGTTTCCTCTGATGGCTTTCCTTAGCATCGCAGGAAATAGTTTCTTACGTCGAAGGCGCAATAAAAAATCGCGTCGCGATTTTTAAAAATCCCCTCGGTATTAATAAAAATCCCTAGGGGATTATTTTTATTCCCCTCGCGATTTTTTCTTGAGACTGAGGACACAGAAAAGGTTTCCTTTGACATTAGAAAAAAATTGCTGGGAATTGAAAGAAAAATGCAATTCGATGTCACCTTTCCACGTTTAAGATTGTTATATAGACGAATCGGTTCAGAAATCAGCAACAAATGTATAACAAATAAAATCGAAAGAATTATGGATTCAAGTTTTCTTATTCATTTAGGCGACATCATTAAGCCAATCTGTATCCTAGCCGTATTACCTACCGTCATCGTGTGGCTCTTCCTGCGCCATAAGAAGAACGAAACGGAAAAACGTACCGAAATCGTTATGGCTGCAATTGAGAAGAACGGAGAAATCAATGTTGAGGAGTTTATCAACAGTCTGAGCAAACCTCGCAAATCGGCTCGCGAAGTGCTCCTGCTCCGCATGCATTGGGAAATCCTGTTCGGTAGCGTCTTCACTATATTCGGAGCAGTCATTTTTATCACTCTTGCCGTCCTGGCAATTTGTATGGGAGACTTAAAAGAGGACATAATTGCTTTTGGATGCTGTTGTGGAATACCGACATTCGCTATAGGCATCGGACTACTGGCTGCGTATAAGTTCGGTATGAAGACTTTGAAGGAGTTGGAAAACTGATAAAGTGAATTATGACACGCGAGCAATTCATCCAAACGGTAAAGTGTGAGCAGAGAGGACTTCGTCGCTTCCTGCTCACCCTGTGCCGAGGTGACAGGATGACTGCCGACGACATTGCCCAGGAGACCCTTGTAAAAGCTTACCTGGCTCTCGATAAATATGACGAAAGGAGCAAAGCCAAGGTATGGCTTATGAAAATTGCCTACAACACGTTCCTCAATCATCGCATTCAAGCCACTCGTTACCATTATGAAGATATTGAGGAAGCGGATAGCCTAAGAGGTGAAGATGCAACTGATAATATATTCCGTTATCAGCAACTGGAACAGGCAATGGCACAACTTCCTGAGACGGAGCGAACCACCCTTGTACTCCACTATTTCGAAGGATATAAGGTAGAAGAGATTGCACAAATAACCGACAGCAGCGAGGCAGCAGTAAAGAAACGTTTGCAACGCGGCAGGGAAGAATTAAAAAGGAGGATAGAAAAATGATACAGGACAAAGAATTAGATATGCTTCTCGCATCGTATCCCGTGGCTGAACCACGTGACGAGAACCTTTTCATGGAGCAGCTTCAGCACAGACTCGATGCCATTGATTTTGCAAAGGCATACCACAAAGCCGAAATGCAGAAGGCACGTCGCAAAGCAGTCTGGGCTTTCGGTATCGGTACCGTAGCGGGTCTGTTTATGGCTATTATAGCTATCGCTCTACCTTCACCTCTCGAACTTCTTGCCTTCGGCATCCACTCCAAGATTATGCTCTTCCTGATGGAGTATCTGCCCTACGTCTTCATGCTCTTCTGCGCCATCTCCCTCTGCTACGGCATCATCGATTTCGTCAATAACCAAAGTGTTAATACACAACCCTTATGTCGCAAGAGTTGAGTTCAAAAATATCGTATATCTCAGCAAACTGAACAACTGAGATATATTCCATATTTTGTTTATCGGCATGTTATTCGCAATTTTCCACGCAAAAAGCACGGATTTTTGCCGATACAGGCAAGAAAATGTAGATAAAATCCTTGCCGCAGGGGCTATCGAAGCAAGTAACATACAGAAGTCTGATTTCAATTCTTCAGAATCATCTAAAAACATAATCGACAGTATTTCTATTTCCTTGTTGAACAAAAGGAGTGAAATCAATACTTTCAGAATGGTTATTACTATAGCCAATACCTATTGACGAGTCGTTAACACTTGAAACAACCCATATGCTTTTATCAGGGGAAACCATCACTCCCTCAAGTTTATCATAATCATAACTTACAAGAACATATCTATCATTCAAGTATCTTACCAACGCATCATTATACGAATAATTTACAACCATTGTACAATAATATAGTCCGGTAATGTTGAAGTTATAAACATAGTTATCGACCTTATTAAGACCCTCATACATTAATAAGGTTAAAGATTGTTGCTGCAAAGTAAAACTCGACATTACGTTTTTTACAGTCGCAATACTTGCCCCCCATACTCTATATGGTTCGACAAAATCATTATATTTAGATTTAACAGTAACAGTACAAATAGCATTATTAGCATGAATTGTAGTAGTACCCACATGTTCTCCTGTTACTGTTCCATTCTCAACTTTGGCAATCAAATCGTTATCAGATGACCACATACATTTTCCACCACTATACGTAAGATGTGCTGTTTCTTCAACATAAAGGGTTATTGAAGTTTTCTCAAGTGAACCTTCTTGAGGATTATTATCATCACCACTTCCACATGATGAAACAAATACACAACACAATGTTGAAACAAAAAAAACATATTTGTTAATTTTCATAGTATATTAGGAACTTATATGCCATTACCAATCGGCTTAATACGATATTAAATACATTCTTTACAATCATTATAAAGTCCGCGTTTAATCCTACTAGAAAAAGGCGCAGGACTTTGCCATACACCTTGAAGGTTCACCACAAACCTGTACACGATATGGAATAAGACCAACGCCCTTGGGGGGATGGCTCTTACGTGTACAGGTTTTGCTCATTTGTTGAGGTGGTGATTTTCAAGGTTTTGAGCAAAATTATGTCTGCATAATCTAATGCGTGGCAAAGGTATTGATTATTTTCTGAAGTATCATCTCACATCAACACTTTTTTCATCTACAGAGAAAACTTCACACGTATGTACATTATTAAATGAAAGAATTTGCGCAGGAATAGAAAAAATGTCGTATCTTTGCAAAAAGTAAACTAAATAGCCATGTCGAAAGAACAATCGAACATCATAGAATACTTGGTATGCGTCATCGGAGCGTTTGCAAGGCAGTTTTCGCTGACTAATGCAAATGCATATCGGTATCTGCATCAGTATAAGGGATTGGACTTCCTGACCAAGCACTATAATGTAGAACATACCCAAAGCATAGAAGATACTGTAGAGGACATCACCATTATCTGCAATCGCCACGGAGGGGCATTGGTGTTATGATACTCTATCATGGTTCAAATATGAGTATTGGGAAGATTGACCTGAAGCGCGGACGGCGGGGCAAAGATTTTGGACAGGGATTCTATCTGAGTGCAGACCAAAATCAGGCACAAATGATGGCAGAGAGAACTGTTGACAGAGAGGAACGTGGCGAGGCTACGTTGACTACTTATCAATTTGACGAAAACATTCTCTCAAAGCCATCCGACTTAAAGGTTAAAGTGTTCGAAGGCTATTCGAAAGAATGGGCAGAATTCATAATGATGAATCGTCGCAACAAGAGTGAGAAGCCAATGCATGACTACGATATAGTATATGGTCCGATAGCCGACGACAAGGTAGGTTTGCAGATAAGCCGGTATCAGTTGCAATATATTCCTATGGAGGAACTAATCAGACAACTATCATTCATTCGACCGACGTTCCAGTTTTTCTTCGGAACAGAACGAGCTATAAAATTACTTCAAAAGATTGACTAATGATGAGCACACAAGAGGAACAAGACAAGCAGTTTCAGATAGAGTGTCTGACAAACGAATTGGTATCCATGTTGATTGAAGAACGGGGACTGACAATGGAACAGGCTATGGATACCGTTTATAGTTCGCATACGTTTGAAAAAGTTGAACGTACCAGCACAGGACTTTACTATCAAAGCGCAGTCTATGTAATGGATATGCTTCGCGAAGAGTTGGAAGCAGCATAGCATCAAACAAAAACTATACTTATAACAAGGAGTTCTGCATATAATCGTAGAACTCCTTTAAATGTATTTACACGTAACGTTTTTGTATTATCCGATTAATAGCAAACAGAAAACTTCACACGTATGTACATTATTAAATGAAAGAAGATGCGTGGTATTTGAAATATTTTCCGTATCTTCGCGCCCGATTGACTATTTTGAAGAAAAAGCAACTTGGAAGAGATTAAGAATACAGGCATGGAGATGTTCTCCACGACGGCAACGACGAACGCGAGCGATGCTGAGATTCCCGAGTTCTCGGACGATAGGATGACTCTATATACGAGGAACTTGGTGAAGACGTACGGAAAGCGTACGGTGGTAAACGATGTGTCGTTCAATGTGCGTCAAGGTGAAATCGTAGGACTGCTGGGACCGAACGGAGCCGGCAAGACTACGAGTTTCTATATGACGACAGGACTCGTGGTGCCGAACGGAGGAAAGGTGTACATCAACAATATTACGACCGACCCTGTGTCAACCCGTGCCCAGAAGGGTGTGGGCTATCTGGCTCAGGAAGCAAGTGTGTTCCGCACGATGAGTGTGGAGGACAACCTGTTGACGGTTTTGGAGATGAAGTATAAGTCGGTTGAAGAACAGCACGAACGTCTGGAGGCCCTGCTGAATGAGTTCCGCCTGCAGAAAGTTAGGAAGAACAGAGGTAACCAGCTTTCAGGTGGTGAACGACGCCGTTGCGAGATAGCCCGCTGTCTTGCCATTGACCCAAAGTTCATCATGCTCGACGAACCGTTCGCAGGTGTTGACCCCATCGCCGTTGAGGACATCCAGTATATCGTGTGGAAACTGAAGGACAGAAATATCGGTATCCTCATCACAGACCATAACGTGCAGGAGACACTTTGTATCACAGACAGAGCCTATCTGCTGTTCGAGGGACGAATCCTGTTTAAGGGTACCCCACCCGAGTTGGCTGAGAACACGATTGTGAAGGAGAAGTATCTGGGTTCGAATTTCGTTCTTCGACCCAAGGACTTCCAGCTTATCGACGAAAAGAGAAAGAGACAGGAGGAGAATGAAGATAAGGGTTAAGGTTAACGACTGTAAGCAATTTTATGAAGAATAAACTGATAGACGCAATAGTAGCGGGGATTGAGGAGAAGAAGGGTCAGAACATAACAGTATTGGACTTGCGAGGCATAGGCGACACGATAACTCAGTATCTTGTCATCTGTGAAGGAAACACTCCGATTCAGGTGAATGCCATACAGGATTCGGTGTGGGACGAGGTTCACAAACGGACTGGCGAAAAGCCTGTGAGTACGGACGGCACAAGAAACTGCCTATGGGTGGCGATGGACTATGTGGATGTGGCAGTACATGTGTTTGTGCCTGAGGCACGTACGTTCTACGATATCGATAATCTGTGGGAAGACGCAGTAATGGTTAAGGGTTAAAAGCCCCCTCCTAACCTCCCCCATAATGGGGAGGAATTAAACATTAAAATGAAACTGATGAGAAAAAATATGAACAGCGAAATGCAGCAATTGCAGAACGAGTCGGACAAGAAGCAAGAGCAGCAGCCTAACAAGAAAGGCGGCACTCCGCAGCCCAGGTTTAATCTGAGCTGGCTGTACGTGATGCTGATTGGCGGCATTCTGTATATGTACTTCTTCAACAACGAGAGTGGTGCCGAGAAGAAGATTGATTACACCACTTTCAAGGAGTATGTGGAAAAGGGATATGCCAGCGACATAGTAATCGACAAGCGTGAACTGACTGTCGAGATGTACGTGAAGCGCCAGTATGACCGCAAGGTGTTCGGTAATGGCAACAAGAACAAGATGAATCGTGCCGTTGAGGTGGAGATTGGTTCGATTGAGAAGGTTGAGGAATTCCTCGACAAGGCTCAGGAGGAAGGTCAATTTGACGGGAACATAGGATACAAGCAGTCGAACAACTTCATGACCAACCTGATATGGCAGTTGTTGCCGATGGTGTTCCTCGTAGGACTCTGGATATTCATCATGCGCAGAGTCGGTGGAGGCGGCATGATGGGTGGCGGCATGTTCAACGTGGGCAAGTCGAAGGCTCAGCTTATCGAGGGTGGCAACAAAGAGGGCAAGATTACCTTCAAGGACGTAGCCGGACAGGCTGGGGCCAAGCAGGAAGTACAGGAGATTGTGGAATTCCTGAAGAATCCGAAGAAATATACCGAACTGGGAGGAAAAATTCCAAAGGGTGCCCTGCTCGTGGGTCCTCCGGGAACGGGTAAGACCCTGCTGGCAAAGGCTGTGGCAGGCGAAGCCGACGTACCGTTCTTCTCACTTTCAGGTTCTGAATTCGTTGAGATGTTCGTAGGTGTGGGAGCAAGCCGCGTGCGCGACCTCTTCAACCAGGCAAAGGGCAAGGCTCCGTGTATCATCTTCATCGACGAGATTGATGCCATAGGTAGGGCTCGTTCCAATGCTGCTTCGCTTGGAAGCAACGACGAGAGGGAAAGCACCCTGAACCAGTTGCTCACAGAGATGGATGGTTTCGGAACCAACAGCGGTATCATCATCATGGCTGCGACGAACCGTGCCGACATTCTTGACAAGGCACTCCTCCGTGCCGGTCGCTTTGACCGTCAGATTCACGTCGATTTGCCTGACCTCAACGAACGTAAGGAGATATTCAACGTACACCTGCGTCCAATCAAGATTGACGAAACTGTAGATGTGGATATGCTTGCACGTCAGACTCCAGGTTTCTCTGGTGCCGACATAGCCAATGTATGTAACGAGGCAGCCCTTATTGCAGCACGCCACAACAAGAAATGGGTGGACAAACAATGCTTCCTCGATGCCGTTGACCGTATAATCGGTGGTTTGGAGAAGAAGACAAAACTGCTTACTCAGGCAGAGAAACGTACTATCGCCCTCCACGAGGCAGGACACGCAACCATCTCGTGGTTCCTGCAATATGCCAACCCGTTGGTAAAGGTTACCATCGTTCCGCGTGGTCAGGCTCTGGGTGCAGCATGGTACATGCCGGAGGAGCGTCAGATAACTACGAAGGAAGAGATTCTCGACGAGATATGCGCAACGCTTGGCGGACGTGCTGCCGAGGAACTCTGTACAGGTCGCATCTCGACAGGAGCCATGAACGACCTTGAGACTGTGACCAAACGTGCCTATGGCATGATAGCATACGCCGGAATGGGCGACAACCTGCCTAACCTGTGCTACTACAACAACCAGGAGTATCAGTTCCAGAAACCATATTCCGACAAGACTGCCGAACTCATCGACGAAGATGTGAAGGCACTCATAGCTCAGGAATATGAACGTGCGAAACGTGTGCTTCAGGAACACAGGGAGGGTCATGCCGAACTGGCTCAGATACTGATGGACCGCGAAGTCATCTTTGCAGAGGACGTAGAACGCATCTTCGGACCGCGTCCTTGGACATCGCGTACAGAGGAGATTCTGGCTGCTAACGAGGAAGCTGAGAAGGAGAAGAAAGAGAAGCAGACCGACAGCGAGAAGGCTGTTGACCACAAGGCAGAAAACGAAGACATAATAAGACAAAAAGCAATACAAGCCGTTTTGGAAAAAGCTAAGGAAAATGAAAAACCTGATAATTAGAGCCGTTTCCGGAGCACTCTTCGTAGTGCTGCTGGTAGGATGCATCGTGTCGCATCCATATTCATTCGCATTGTTGTTCGCTGTCATCTCAGCACTTACGACATGGGAGTTCTGCACAATCGTCAACCGTAATGCCGAACTGCAGGTGAACCGTTTCATTGCCACGATATCGTCGGCATATCTGTTCCTCGCCATGCTGTCGTACAACATCAACCTGATGGACGCAACCGTGTTCATCCCCTACCTGATAAGCATCATGTACCTGCTCATCAGCGAACTCTACTTCGACCGCAAGAACAACATCTACAACTGGGCATTCGCGCTGATGTCACAAATGTACGTCGCCCTACCCTTTGCCCTGCTCTGTCCGCTCTCGTTCGTCGAAATGCCGGAGTCATGCTTCATGCCTCAGATAGTCTATTACTACTGGTATCCGCTGGCTCTGTTCATCTTCCTCTGGTCGAGCGACACAGGAGCCTACTGTTTCGGCAGTCTGCTGGGTAAGCATCGTCTCTTCCCTCGTGTATCACCAAAGAAATCGTGGGAAGGCAGCATCGGAGGAGCCGTCGTTGCCATTGCCGCATCACAGATAATAGCTACGTTCATCCCCTTCTGTGCCGGAGTACAGGGAGTCCATTCACGACTCATATGGGGTGGCTTCGCACTCGTAGTTGTCATCTTCGGTACATGGGGCGACCTCGTAGAGTCACTCCTGAAGCGCCGTCTCGGCATCAAGGACTCAGGCAATATGATTCCAGGACACGGAGGAATGCTCGACCGCTTCGACTCCTCCCTTATGGCCATTCCGGCTGTGGTAATCTATATCTACTCTATGGTGCAATACATAGCCAGATAACCCAATAAGCCCAATAAGCCCAATAAACCCATCAGAAAACAATTACACATTATATATAATATAACAACACTATGACTGACATTAAGAACCCCACTGAGGAGCTCGTGGCAGAGCCGCAGGCAGAAGAACCTCAGGCAGAAATCTCATCTACATCCGTACAGTATCAGAACACCAAGGAAGTGCTCGACCGTCTGAAACAGATTGCCGAGACTGGCGAGGAGACATCACGTCAGGAACTCGACATGCTGAAGAGCGTATTCTATCGTCTCCACAAGCAGGATATTGAGGATGCATACAAAGCGTTTATCGACGGTGGCGGAACTCCAGAGGAGTACGTACCGGCTGAGAACAACGACGAAGCCGAGTTCAAAGAGCAGATGGCTATCGTAAAAGAGAAACGTGCCGAGTTGGCAAAACAGCAGGAAGCAGAACGCGAAGCCAACTACGAGAAGAAACTGAGTATCATCGAACGCATCAAGGCTTTCATCGACAGCCCTGACGACGTCAACAAAGTATATAATGAGTTCAAGCAGCTTCAGCAGCAATGGAACGAAATCAAGGAAGTGCCGGCTGAGAAAGCAACCGAACTGTGGAAGAACTTCCAGCAGGTTGTGGAGCAATACTACGACACCCTGAAGCTGAACAACGAACTGCGTGCCTACGACTTCAAGAAGAATCTCGAACTGAAGACAGCCCTCATCGAGGCTGCCGAGAAACTCAAGGAGAACGAGGACGTACTTGCAGCATTCCGCAAACTGCAGCAGCTCCATGCCGAGTTCCGCGAAATCGGACCTGTAGCAAGCGAACTGAGAGAAGATATATGGAACCGCTTCAAGGAGGCTTCGACAGTAATCAACAAACGTCACCACGAGTTCTTCGAGGCTCGCAAGCAGCAAGAAGAGGAAAACTTGCAGAAGAAGACAGAAATTTGTGAGAAGATTGAAGCTATCGACACCACTACCCTGAAGACCTTTGCCGAGTGGAACGAGAAGAGTGAGGAAATAACAAAGCTACAGGCTGAGTGGAAGACCATCGGTTTTGCTCCACAGAAGATGAACGTGAAGATATTCGAACGCTTCCGTGCAGCATGCGACAAGTTCTTCACCGAGAAGGCACAATACTTCCAGACTGTGCGTAATAGCTTAAATGAAAACTACGAAGCAAAACTCGCACTCGTTGAGAAGGCAGAATCGCTGAAAGACAGCACAGCATGGAAAGAGACCACCGACATACTTGTCGAACTGCAGAAGAAATGGAGAGAGATAGGTACCGTGCCAAAGAAATACAGCGACCAGATATGGCAGCGCTTCAATGCAGCATGCGACGCATTCTTCGAGGCAAAGAAAGAAGCCGGAGCCGACAGCCGCAGCGAGCAGCAGGAAAACCTGAAGAAGAAAAAAGCTATCATCGAGCGTCTGGCAGCTATCGAACCGGGTAACCTCGAAGGCGAACTGCGCGACCAACTCCGTGATGCACAGCAGGAGTGGAACGAGATAGGACACGTGCCGTTCAAGGAGAAAGACAAACTCTACAAGCAGTTCCGCGAACAGATGGACCGTCTCTACGGAGCAGCCAGCGAGAACGCAACACGTCGTCGTGTCAACAACTTCAAGAACTCCATCAAGTCTGGTGGCGGTGACAAACTGCGCGACAAACTCGTTCGTCAGCTCGACATTCTGAAGAATGAAATCAAGACATACGAAAACAACCTCGGATTCCTGAACCTCTCGAGCAAGTCGAAGAGCGGAAACGCATTGGTTGAGGAACTGAACCGCAAAGTTGACAAACTGCGTGCCGACCTCGAAGAGGTGAAGGCAAAGATTGCAGCAATCGACGAAAACGAATAAAGAAAGGGCATCAATATGGAAAATAAAAGTATCGTTTCAATAGCCAACTACACGAAAGAGAAGATGCAGTACCTTCTCGACATGGCTACCGAATTTGAGGCAAAGCCCAATCGCCGTCTGCTCGAAGGCAAAGTAGTGGCAACACTCTTCTTCGAACCCTCCACACGTACACGTTTGAGTTTTGAGACAGCAGCAAACCGGTTGGGAGCACGCGTCATCGGATTCTCCGACCCGAAGGCTACCAGTTCGTCGAAGGGTGAAACCCTGAAGGACACCATCAAGATGGTGAGCAACTATGCCGACGTCATCGTCATGCGCCACTACCTCGAAGGTGCAGCACAGTATGCAAGTGAAGTGACCCACGTGCCTATCATCAATGCTGGCGACGGAAGCAACCTCCACCCCTCGCAGACCATGCTCGACCTCTACTCCATCTACAAGACTCAGGGCACACTCGAAAACCTGAACATCTACATGGTGGGCGACCTCAAGTACGGCCGTACCATCCACTCCCTCCTCATGTCGATGAAGAAGTACAACCCTACGTTCACCTTCATCGCTCCGAAAGAGCTGGAGATGCCGGAAGAGTACAAGATATACTGCAAGGAGAACGGAATCAAATACACAGAGCGTCAGGATTTCGACGAAGACACACTCACCGACTGCGACATCCTCTACATGACCCGTGTGCAGCGTGAGCGCTTCTCCGACCTCATGGAATACGAACGTGTGAAGGATGCTTACATCCTGCGTGCCAACATGCTGGGCAAAGCAAAGCCCAACATGAAGATACTCCATCCGCTGCCACGTGTCAACGAGATTGAGTACGACGTCGATGACAGTCCACATGCCTACTACTTCCAGCAGGCACAAAACGGACTCTATGCCCGTGAGGCTCTTATTTGCGATGTTTTAGGTATAACCCTTGAAGACATTAAGAAGTATGGAAAATAAAGAACAGATGATGGTTGCGGCACTTGAGAACCCACATACCTACCGATAAGTTGTTCACCATCGTGCAGTTGCTGCAACTCGACACGTTCAACAACGAAGTGATAATTGCCAACAACCTCGACAGTAAGGTAATGCAGAAGAAAGGACTCATCAAGATAAGTGAGAAATTCTTCACCGAAGACGAGATAAGCAAGCTCGCCGTGGTGTGTCCAAACATCAAACTCACCGTAATCCGCAATTTCAACGTAGTTGAGAAACGTGACATCAGCCTGCCTGAGACACTCATCAACATTGTGAAATGTGCCAACCCCGTGTGCATCACCAACAACGAACCCATGCGCACATATTTTAATATACACGAGGCCACACGTACTGCCAAGTGCAGATACTGCAATATGAAATTTACAGAGCGTACGAAGTTGAACCTGAGTGAGGTAAATGCCGACGTATTAAACTATTGGAACTCGCAGGACGTATTCCACAAGAGCATATCTGAACGTGAAGGATACCCATCGTTCATATTCTACGAGGGACCTCCCTCAGCCAATGGTCACCCGGGCATTCACCATGTGATGGGACGTACAATCAAAGACACTTTCTGCCGCTTCAAGACCATGAAGGGATTTCAGGTGAAGCGCAAAGCCGGATGGGACACCCACGGACTGCCAGTCGAGCTGTCCGTAGAGAAAGAACTCGGCATAACGAAGGAAGACATAGGTAAGAAGATTAGTGTTGACGACTACAACAACGCATGTCGCAAGAACGTGATGATGTACACCAGCGAGTGGACCGACCTCTCCCAGAAAATGGGCTACTGGGTCGATCTCGAAAACCCATACATCACCTACGACAACAAATACATCGAGACCCTCTGGTACCTGCTCAAGCAGCTCTACGACAAGGGACTGCTCTACAAGGGCTACACCATCCAGCCCTACTCTCCTGCTGCCGGTACCGGACTCTCCAGCCATGAGCTCAACCAGCCCGGTTGCTATCGCGACGTCAAGGACACAACCGTTACGGCACAGTTCCGTGTAATAGCCCCCTCTAACTCCCCCAAAGGGGAGAATGGAGGTCTATGGGATGCCCTATCCCCCCTTGGGGGGAACAAAGGGGGGCTGTATATCCTGGCTTGGACCACAACTCCTTGGACTCTGCCTTCAAACACAGCCCTCTGCGTAGGTCCTAAGATTGACTACGTAGCCCTGAAGGGCAAGAACCCATACACCGACGAGGAAGCTATCTACATCATGGCTGAGGCACGTGTCTCTGCCTATTTCCAAGCTACCGACGAGGCTCCACTCGACATCATCTGGCGAGGCAAAGGTGAAGACCTGCTCGGCATACGCTATGAGCAGCTCATGCCTTGGGTAAAGCCGTGTGCACTCGAAGGCGACAAGATTGTCGTAAAGCAGTCGGAAGCCTTCCGCGTCATCCCTGGCGACTACGTCACTACGGAAGACGGTACAGGTATCGTCCACATCGCACCTACCTTCGGTGCCGACGACGCCAAGGTAGCCAAGGACGCAGGCATCCCCTCATTATTTATAATAGACAAGGCTGGCGACACACGTCCAATGGTCGATTTCACAGGTAAATACTTCGTGAAGGACGACATCGACGAGGAATTCCTCCGTCTCTGTGTCAACGACAGCTACTGGCGTCATGCAGGCAACTTCGTCAAGAATGCCTACGACCCCAAATACAATCAGGGCGGCAAGTACGACGAGAAAGCAGCCAACAAAGACATGGACCTTAACGTCGTGCTCTGTCTCGAAATGAAGGAAGAAGGTACAGCATTCAAGATTGAGAAGCACGTCCACAACTACCCACACTGCTGGCGTACCGACAAACCCGTGCTCTACTACCCTCTCGACTCCTGGTTCATCCGTTCTACGGCAAAGAAAGACCGCATGTTCGAACTGAACAAGACCATACAGTGGAAACCCGAAAGCACCGGTACCGGACGCTTCGGCAAATGGCTCGAGAACCTCAACGACTGGAACCTCTCACGCAGCCGCTACTGGGGCACACCGCTTCCTATCTGGCGCAACCGCGACACACGCGAAGAGATATGCATAGGCAGCATCGCCGACCTCTACTCCGAAATCGAGAAGGCAGTCAAGGCAGGTGTCATGCCGTCCAACCCACTGAAGGACAAAGGCTTCGTTCCCGGCGACATGTCAAAGGAGAACTACGATAAGATAGACCTCCACCGTCCTTACGTCGATGATATCCGTCTCGTTTCCGACAGTGGCAACGTGCTCACTCGCGAACTCGACCTCATCGACGTGTGGTTCGACTCAGGTGCCATGCCTTACGCACAGGTACACTATCCGTTCGAGAACAAAGAACTCATCGACGGCGGCACAGCCTTCCCTGCAAACTTCATTGCCGAAGGCGTTGACCAGACCCGTGGTTGGTTCTTCACCCTTCATGCCATCGCAACGATGGTCTTCGATTCGGTTGCATATAAAGCCGTTATCTCCAACGGGCTCGTACTCGACAAGAACGGCATCAAGATGTCGAAACGCCTCGGCAACGTCATCAATCCGTTCGAGTGCATCCAGACCTTCGGAGCCGATGCCGTACGTTGGTACATGATAACCAACTCATCACCTTGGGACAACCTCTCGTTCGACCCCGAAGGAGTGAAGGAAGTGACCAGCCAGTTCTTCATCAAACTGCAGCAGGCATACTCCTTCTTCACCATGTATGCCAACGTTGACGGATTCCAGTATAAGGAAGCCGACATACCATACGCTGAGCGCCCCGACTTCGACCGCTGGCTGCTCTCCGAGCTCAACACCCTGACAAAGAGCGTAGAAGCATACCTCGACGACTACGACCCGACACCAGCCGGACGACTCATCCAGTCGTTCGTCATCGACAAACTCTCCAACTGGTACATCCGTCTCAACAAGGCACGCTTCTGGAGCGGCGAGATGACAGCCGACAAACTCTCGGCCTATCAGACACTCTACATCTGTCTCGAAACTCTCAGCCGACTCATCGCGCCCATCTCTCCGTTCTATGCCGACCAGCTCTTCCGCGACCTCAATGCCGTCACGGGCAAAGACACATCGGCAAGCGTACACCTCGCTAAGTTCCCTACATGGAACGATGCCGAAATCGACTCCGATCTCAACGACGCAATGGAAGCAGCCATGAAAGTGACATCCATGGGACTCTCCATCCGCAAGAAAGTGAAGATACCTGTAATCCAGGCACTCGGAGCCATCGCCATTCCCGACACCGACCCAGAGTTCAGCCGTAACATCGAACGCATGAAGTCCATCATCACCAAAGAAGTGAACGTCAAGGAACTCCAGCTCATGGACGGCAAACTCCTTACTAAGAGTGTCAAATGCGACTTCCGTGTCATGGGAAAGAAATTCGGCAAACTCATGAAAGCCGTAAATGCAGCCGTTACGTCAATGTCGCAGGCACAGATTTCTGAGCTCGAACGCGACGGACAGATAACACTCATTGCCGACGGCGAGGAAGCCGTAGTCAAACTCAGCGACGTCGATATCATGTCGCAGGACATTCCGGGATGGAGCGTGGCAAACGAAGGCACCGTCACCGTTGCCCTCGACATCACCGTCACACCGGAGCTGAAGATTGAAGGAAACGCACGTAAGGTCATCAAGCAGATACAGGGACTCCGCAAATCGCAGGGCTTCGACATCACCGACCGCATACGCGTCCTCATCAGCGACACACCCGAGACATGCGACGTGCTCGCAGGCTTCAAGGAGAACATCGCATCGCAGGTACTTGCCAACTCCATCGAGCTCGGCAACCCTGCCGGCGAACCAATCGACTTCGACGACTTCAAAGCAGTAATCAATGTCGAGAAAGACTAAACTACTCATAGCGTCAGCTCTTTTCATCAGCGTGCTTGTCATCGACCAGATCATCAAGATAGCGGTCAAGACAGGCATGCTGCTCGGCGAGCATATCGAAGTCACCTCCTGGTTCCACATCGCCTTCGTCGAGAACAACGGAATGGCATTCGGATGGGAACTCTTCGGAGGCAAACTCATCCTCACCCTCTTCCGTCTCGTCGCAGTCAGCATCATAGGCTGGTTCATCTGGCGCGAAATCATGCGCCGTCGCCCCCTGGGCTACATCGTCTGCCTCACACTCATCATGGCAGGAGCCGCAGGCAACATCATCGACTGCCTCTTCTACGGACTCATCTTCAACAATCCCCCCTACCCCTACACAGCACAGCTCGTACCCTGGGGCATGGGCTATGGAGAATTCCTCTACGGACGCGTCGTCGATATGTTCTACTTCCCACTCGTCCAATGGGACATGCCCTCGTGGGTACCCGTCTATGGCGGCCAGCACTGCATCTTCTTCAGTCCCATATTCAACTTTGCCGATGCAGCCATCTCCTGCGGCATCGTAGCCCTCCTGCTCTTCTATCGGAAAAATTTCAATGTTAAATAAAACGCTGTCCATATTAATGCTTTGCCTTCTTCTCTCTTGCAGCGAAGAAAAAAGCGACATCATCCCCCCCGACGAGATGGAAGAGATACTCTTCGACTACCACCTCACCCAGGGACTCATCGATGTGCAGCCACCCGAGGACTACACCCACAACCAGCGCTACCTCGATGCCGTCTTCTCCAACCACGGCGTCACCGAGGCACAGTTCGACTCCTCCATGATATACTACACCCGCGAGGCACTGAAGCTCCGCGACATATACGCCAACATCAGCCGTCGCTACAAAGAGATGGAAGACGCACTGAAGATGCAGGCAGGCAACGAGAACGCCTTCATCGGACTCACAGCCAGCGGCGACACAGCCAACGTGTGGTCAGCCGGTTCCACCATCGTCCTGCGCCCCATGCCCCTGCAGAACAAACTCATCTTCACCATCAAGAACGACTCCACCCTCTTCCTGCGTCGCGACAAACTGCGTCTCATGGCCAATGCCGCCTTCTACCGCGAGATATCCGACGACCGCAACTGCTACGTCGAACTCGGCATCACCCTCGAATACCGCAACGGTAAGACCGTCGGAGCCAACCGCATGATAAACACCAACTCACCCATCGAACTCGACCTCGATGCCGCATCCGTGCCCTCCACGGCTTCTTCTACTACACAGGCAGCCATACCATGCGCAACCTCGCCATCCTCACCAACATCGCCATCATACGCATCCACGACAAAAACGTTCCGCCACCACCGCCACCCGCTCCTGCCGACACCGTCAAGACCGACAGCGTAACAGCCGACAGCGTTGTAGCAGCTCCACGCACACGCGAGCACCTCACCCCCGAGCAGCTCCTGCGCAAGAGCCGCACCAAGGAACGTATCAAAATCAAGGCAGCTCCCGACGTACGTACAAAAAACAGCTATGGACCACGACGTAAAAGCAAGAAAACCGCGCCGTCTGGCAGCAAATAACGTCATCATCGACGGCACCCATTACAAGAACCATGTCGTCGAACTCCTCGACGGCATCCTCACCTCCCACTACCCCCTCCATGGCGAACAAGCCATGACCGAATGGGTACAGGGCACCCTTTCCATCTGTAATGGGAAGTTAGTTTAAAACTCTTTGATGACTCTTGCAGGATTTCCTGCCACAAGAGAATTGTCAGGCACATCCTTCGTCACCACAGCCCCTGCTGCAACGACAGCATTACGTCCAATCGTTACCCCCGGACAGATGATAGCCCCGATGCATATCCATGCATTCTCCTTGACAGTCACCTTTCCGAAACGGAAAAGATTATGCCTGTCGTGCAGGTCGTGATCAACCGTGACAATCTTCACCTCGGGAGCAATCAATACATTATCCTCTATCACCACCCTTCCTGGCGACATGATAGTAGCTCCCTTATTGATTATTACATTCTTTCCAATCGTCATCCGGCATCCGCAATCGCAATAGAAAGGAGAAACGATAGCGACGCTATCATCCAGTTCACATCCGAACAGCTCCTCCAGCAGTCCCTTATAATCAGGGTCAGTAGGCTTCTTTGCCGAAATCCTCAGGCACAGCTCATGACTTCGTATCATCTCAGCCTCCACGCCGCGCATCCTCGGGTCTGTCTTATAGCCCGAACCAGTAGAATCTATCACATCAAACATCTCATCCGCTTTCATAGTCTTAATATTTTGTTATTGCAAAAGTACGAATTATTTCCTAAACAGCAAAATCCTTCAGACATCAGACATCATACATCTTTCACAAAAAAATCTCAATCTAATTCAAAAAACTGCTTGCAGCTTTTTTATCTATCTAACTGGAAACACACGGAAAGCCTCAAAAAGTTTTTCAATTTATATGTATATCATGACTTGCCGTTTGGACGAAATAGTGTATCTTTGCGCTGTCAACAACCAAACGGCAGGTTCATGTAAAAACACCTGACAGTTGACCATTTACAAGGGAAGAATAGATATCTTAACGTGACTCTTGCACCCCACTCTTTTAATACGTTTGTAGAAAAGTAAAACAAATATAATCACATGAAACGACTTGTATTTTCGCTCTTAGTAATGGCTGTCGGCCTAAGCATGACGGCTAAGTCTCTAAACTCTCCCTATGCCGGTTATATCTTCGCTTATTTCGAAGGTGGCGGTGACACGAAACTGATGGAACAGCTGCGCTTCGCTGTGAGCGAGGATGCACAGAACTGGTATGCGCTGAACGGGAACCGTCCCGTAATAGCCAGTGACAGTATTAGCGAGAGTGGCGGTATCCGCGACCCTCATATCCTCAGAGGTGAGGACGGATGCTATTATATCGTGGCAACGGATATGCACACATTCGACCCCAAACAGGGATGGGGAGCAAATCCGGGTATCGTGCTGCTGAAGTCAAAGGACTTGGTAAACTGGACGCATGCGAAGATAAACCTCTCGAAGGACTGGAGCAAGAATTTCGGCGATGCCTACTGGGTATGGGCACCACAGACCATCTACGACAAGAAGGCAAAGAAGTATATGATT
>CAJODY010000063.1 GCA_905233285.1 uncultured Bacteroidaceae bacterium | reverse complement strand
GACCCCGTCGGTCAGGACTTTACAGGGGTCAAAAATAAAAAGTTTTAAGGGGTCATCGTCGCTTTGCCCTCGGGGGTCAAACTCGCGCGGCTTTTCCACGGGGCGTTTACACGGAGACTTCCGCCTTGATGTGGGGATGGGGATCGTAGCCTTCGAGCAGGAAGTCGTCGTAGTGGAAGTCGAAGATGTTCTTGACGTCGGGGTTGATCTTCATGACGGGCAGGGGACGCGGGTCGCGGGTGAGCTGCAGACGGGCCTGCTCGAGGTGGTTCAGATAGAGGTGGGTGTCACCCGTAGTATGGATGAAGTCGCCGGGACGGAATCCCGTAACCTGTGCCATCATCTGGAGTAGCAGGGCATAGGAGGCGATGTTGAACGGCACCCCGAGGAAGGTGTCGGCAGAGCGCTGGTAGAGTTGCAGCGAGAGGCGTCCCTGGGCATCCTGGCCGTCGGGATAGTCGACGTAGAACTGGAAGATGGTGTGGCAGGGGGGCAGGGCCATCTTGTTGACCTCAGCAACGTTCCACGCCGAGACAATCATGCGGCGTGAATTGGGATTGGTCTTCAGTTGGTCGACAACGTACTGTATCTGGTCGATGACGCCCCCGTCGTAGTCGGGCCATGAGCGCCACTGGTGACCATAGACGGGACCCAGCTCGCCGTTCTCGTCGGCCCACTCGTCCCAAATGTGTACGTTGTTCTCTTGCAGGAACCTGATGTTGGTGCTGCCTTTGAGGAACCAGAGCAGTTCGTAGATGATTCCTTTCAGATAGAGTTTCTTGGTGGTCAGGAGGGGGAAACCCTCGCTGAGGGGATAGCGGCTCTGGGTGCCGAAAATGCTGATGGTGCCGGTGCCGGTGCGGTCGCCTTTCTGCGTTCCTTCGGTGAGGATGCGGTTAAGTATGTCTAAGTATTGCTTCATAATCTGTGGGTATATGAGTGGTTTTGATTCTCCAGGGTTTGGGATAGAGGTTGTTTGCGCGCGAGCCGATGTTCTTGACACATCCGAGGGGATGGCCCATGAAACAGACCTCGACGATGCCACGAGGGGTGTCAGGAGGCAAGATCAGGGCTTCGCCACGCAGGAACTTCATGGCCTCAGCATAGCTGACCTCAATGTGGAGTGTTGAATGTGGAGTGTTGAATGATTCTCGCTTCGCTGCGATGTTTGAATGTTGAATTCTCAATTCTTCATTGATCAATCGCCGTATGCGACCATTCCTCATTCCACATTCCTCATTCAACAATCGGCTTGGCGACCATTTCTCATTCCTCATTCCACATTCCACATTCGCTTTGCGGATGACGCAAAGGAAGAGTCCTTCGCCGCGCGAGATGCCAGGGATGAAACGGTAGACAGGTTCGTGGAACCCTTCGAGCAGGGAGCCGGTGATGTGCCACTCGGGCTTGGTATCGATGGGCAGCACCTCGGCGTCGTCGAACTCGCTGAGCAGCCAGCGGATGTTTTCTTCGTTCTCCTTTGTATTAAATGTACACGTACTATAGATGAGTATTCCGCCGTCGTTGAGGCAGCCCCAAGCGTCGCTGACAATGTCGCGTTGCAACTGCCAGCATTTCTCGACGTTCTGGGGGCTCCACTCGCGGATGGTAGCTTCGTCTTTGCGGAACATGCCTTCACCCGAGCAGGGCACGTCGCAAAGAATGAGATCGAACTTCATCTTGGCCTTTCGGTAGTCGCGCGGGTAGGCGTTGGTGACGATATGGTTCGGATAACCCCACTTCTCGACGTTCTCCAACAGGATGCTGGCACGCTGGCGGACGGGCTCGTTGGAATAGAGCACGCAGTCAGTGGGCAGGGCAGCACGGAGTAGGGTGGACTTGCCGCCAGGTGCAGCACACAAATCAAGGGCATTAAGGGTGTTTTCCCTAAATATCTGGCGGAGGACTTCGTCGAGGAACATCGAGGCGGCTTCCTGGACGTAGTAGCAGCCGGCATGGAACAGCGGATCCATGGTAAAGTTGGGGCGCTGCTTCAAATAGTAGCCATCGCGACACCAAGGAACAGGCTCAACATCTTCCATCAGCCATCTTCCATCTGCCATCTTTCGGGGATTCAGCCGAATGCTGACAGGGGTATCCTCTTCGAACGACTGCAAATAGCGTTCGAAGCGCTCCGCGCCCATCAGTAGGCGGGTGTTTTCCGTGAATATGGCAGGTAATTGCGTCATTTGCTTGCAAAGTTACGAAAAGTTGAGCGCAAAACAAAAGAACTGTTTCTTTTTTTTGCCGAAACGTAGTAAGTTCGCGATTTTATCGCAAAGTTACTATTTTTTTTCGTAACTTTGCAACTAATTAATGATTTATTGCGTCTAACAGACAAAAGAAACAAAAAAAAACGACAGTATGAAAAAGGTATTATTTGCAGTTTTGGCTCTCGGAATGCTGACTTCCTGTTCTTGTCACGGATTCAAAGCAAGTTGGCACAAAACCGAGGCACATGGAGAGGAAACCCGTTCGATAACGGGCTTCGAGCGCATATTCCTGCAGGGATCGTTAGACGTGAAATACATGCAGGGTGATTCGTTCTCGGTGAAGGTTGACGCTCCTGTAGAAGTGATTAAAGACGTGGAAACGCGTGTGGATGGCAACGTTCTGACTATTAAAATGAAGGGCGATGGCCATTTCCTGAACTTTGGCGTGTCGGACAGCGATGATGTTACCGTTTATGTCACATCGCCCGACTTCCTGGGCGTTACGCTGCAGGGCTCAGGCGACTTCGAGTGTCAGGGGCTGTTGGATACGGATAATCTCGATATTGAATTGCAGGGTTCCGGCGACATCGAGTTCGACAACATCGTCTGCGACAAGGTTGACGTGTCGGTGCTGGGTTCCGGCGATGTGAAGCTGAAGAACGTCAAGACCCTGCAGTCAGTGAACGAGGTGGTAGGCTCTGGCGACATCAAGATCCACTATGACAACAGCGGTAACGTCGAATCCACCATCGTTGGTTCTGGCGACATCACCCTCTCGGGCCAAGTGAAGCGTAGCACTTATGAGATTCGCGGTTCTGGCGATATGAATACGGGTAACTTAATAGTTAAGAATTAAGAGTTAAGAAAAATACCAAAACAAATACGATTATGAAGAAAGTTCTAATAACATTAGCAATGCTGCTGGCTCTCGGAACGGGAGCGCAGGCAGCCTCACAGAAGCACCGTCACACTCCACAGCAGGAGTTGAGCGACTCGACGGGCAAGGACGGTGTAGTGGTGTACTCGGATACCACGAGTTCGGATACGACGATCCGTGCCTCTAAGGGACATGTTACCATCAACACCCCCATGGGCTCGCACTCCTGGGACTATGACGTGGACGACGATGAGGACTTTGGCAACATGATTCACAACGCCGTCAGCCACATGGGAAGCAAGGATATTGCAGGCATGTTCTTTGTGCTGTGCGTACTGCTCATCATCTTCGTGCTGGCACCCGTGCTGATTATCATTGCGCTGTTCTACTTCATCAACAAGAACCGCAAGGAGAAGATGCGCCTGGCCCAGATGGCCATGCAGCAGGGACAGCCCATCCCCGATCAGTTGCTGAACGATAAGCCGGGTGATACCGATCAGGAATATCAGAGCGGCATGCGTCAGTGCTTTGTAGGCGTGGGACTGATGATCTTCCTGGGTTATGCTGCTGGCACAGTAGGCTTCGGCATCGGTGCACTGGTGTTCTGCATCGGACTGGGCAAGGTGTTTGCCTCGAGGACGGCCACCCGCCGCGATCAGGACATGCGCGACTTGAATTCACAGAATAGACGAGATAATAACGACGATTTAACACAGAATAATTATGACTAAGAGACTTTTTCGCAGTAATGACCGCGTATTGGGCGGCGTCTGCGCAGGATTTGCAGAGTATATGGACTTCGATCCCGTAGCTGTTCGTTTGGGTTATGCAGCACTGACACTGTTCACCGCATTCGCAGGCATACCGTTCTACATCGTAGCATGGATCATCATTCCTGGAAAGGATCAGATCATTCGACAGCAGTAAATGGCATCGCTCACCGACATCTCCCTCGTAGCACAGGTGGCTATATCGGGCAACCGACGGGCTTTCGACGAGCTCGTACGCCGATATCAGTCACCCGTGCGCAGGTTCTTCCTGCATCAGACGCTGGGAGACAGTCAGCTGAGCGACGACTTGGCACAAGACACGTTCATCAAGGCTTATACGAACATCGCCTCGTTTCGTGGCCTGGCCTCGTTCCAGACGTGGATCATGCGCATTGCCTATAACGTGTTTTACGACTACACGCGCAAGACCCACCCTCAGTCCCTCCCTATAGGGAGGGAAATAGATGGACTTATCAGTGACTACTCCCCTCCATATAGGGAGGGGGCGGGGGTGGGTCTGAAAATGGACATCTACGCCGCCTTGGCACTGTTGAAGCCTGACGAACGCACGTGCATCACGCTACAGCTCATCGACGGATACGACATTGCAGCCATTGCGAAGATTACGCAAATCAAGGAGGGAACGGTGAAGTCGCATCTCTCCAGAGGTAAAGAGAAATTGGCAAACTATTTAAGACAGAATGGATATGATAGAAGATAACGATAGCCTGCTTCAGCAGTTTTTCAGCGAGGCAGCCAGCCAGCAGATAGCCGACGATGGCTTCACCGAACGGGTGATGCAGCGTCTGCCGTCGCGCATGAATTGGTTTGTGCGCATCTGGAACACCGTGTGCATCGGGCTCTTTGCCGTGTTGTTTATCGTGTTCCGCGGTTGGGAGTTGCTGGCCGTACAGCTCGAAGTCATGCTGCGCACCATGTCCACGCATTCGTTCAGCATCAACCTGCTGATGGTGTTCACCATCGTTTTCGGATTGCTGTTTGTGGGAGTGGGAGAGGTTGCGTTAAAAGTGAAGAATGAATAGTGAATTTTTCACTATTCACTATTACCTTTTACCTTATCAAACAGTCCATAGGTCGTTCTCAGCACCCTAAACTCGGTACGACGGTTCAGCTGGTTGCACTGCTCCTGCTGTTCTGCGTCTTCCAGCGTCTTGATGAATTCTTCCGTCAAGACGTCGTTTTCTTTTAGGAACGGATATTTCTCGGTTACTTTTCTGCGAATCTTCTTGGGCTTGTCCTTGCCATAGCCTACGGGCGTCAGACGATCTGCCGCAATGCCGTGCTCTATCAGGTATCTGACCACCGACTCGGCACGCCGTTGCGAGAGTCGTTTGTTGTAGTCTGCCGAGCCTTTGTAGTCGCAGTGCGCCGACAGTTCGATGGTCACGTTCGGATTCTCTTCCAGCAGCGTCACCAGTTGGTCCAGTGCCTCTGCCGATTCCGGACGTAGCGTGGCTTTGTCGAAGTCGTAGAAGATGTTGTCGATGAGCACGGGGGCGGTAATCGATGCCAACGGGAACTGCAGCACGTATTCTTCTGACTCTGTCACGGGTTCCACGCGCAGCTGTTCCTGGTGGTTCAGGAATCCCTTGCAGGTTCCCAGGAATACATAGTCCACACCGGCCTTAATCTGCTGCGTAAACGACCCGTCGCCCTTTACGCTCAGTTTCAGGTTCGTGCCGTCGTTGCCCACCATGTACACCTGTCCGGCGGGCAACTCGTAGCCGTCCTTTTCGTACACCCAACCCGTCACCGTCTGGACGATTTCCGGATTGTAGAACGAGAAGATGTGGTCCCAGCCCTTGCCGTCGCCGCGGTTCGACGAGAAGTATCCCTGGTTCTTCAGCCCCTCGAAGGTCATGCCGAAATCGTCACCCTGCGAGTTCAGCGGATAGCCCGGGTGTTCCAATGTATATAACTGAGAACGGATATCATAGCTATCAGTTTCCTGTTCTTCGTTCTCAATTATTAGCTCTGTGTTCTGCGTGGGTTTGGCAATATAAATGTCCAGTCCGCCCATACCCTCGTGTCCGTTGCTCGAGAAATACAGATCGCCATTGGGGCGGAACGTGGGAAACATCTCGTCGCCGGGCGTGTTGATGGGGGCTCCGAGGTTCTCGACGCCAGCTACGCCGCTGGTAGTCAGTCGGACGCGCCAGATGTCGTAGCCGCCCTGACCGCCAGGCATATTGCTGGTAAAGTAGAGCCATTCACCATCGGGACTGATGGCAGGGTGGGCGTAGGCCGACAACGTGTCGCGTGTCAGCTTCAGTTCCGTGGCTTTACTCCAGGCGGCATCACTGCGGCTCGAGGTGGCTATCGTGGCGAAGCGCGGATAGTCGGGGTCGGTCTTACACAGGGTCAGATACATGGTGCGTCCGTCGGGGCTGAACGAACAGGCACCCTCTTCGCCCTCCGTGTTCAGTTCGCTGTCAATCACTTCGGGGCGTTGCCACTTGCCCTTGTCGTCCTTCTGCGACATGAAGATGTCGGCATTCTTCGTACCCGTGATGCCGCTCAGCTCGTCGCCTTTCGACTGGTTGCGCGTCGAGGTGAAGAACAGCTGGTTCCACTCGTCGCCACCAAGCATGGGGCTGTACTCTGAACGGCGGGAATTGAAGAAGTTCTCGCGTTTCACGGTATATGCCGAGCCTTCCTGTTTCCATGCGGGTGCCTGTTGCGCCGAGCGCAGACCCGTCAGAGCCAGCGTGCGGGCATCCTCGTAGCCCTGTGCGCCAGCAATCTCGAATGCCACAATGCTGTCCAGCTGTGTCTGGAACTGCTTGGCAGCCTCCTTATACTGGCCGTTCTTCATCAGCTGCTGGCCCAGATGCAGGTGCGTCAACGAATCGTGCTGCTTATAGCGTATGGCATTGTTATAGGCTGCAATGGCCTTCTGTGTGTAGTTGATGCGACGATAGCATTCCGCCATCTTCAGTGCCAACCGTCCGCGCTGGGTACGCTGCTTGGCAGGGGTCTGCGCGTAGGCCTTTTTATACTGGTTCGATGCTTCGAAATACTCCCCCAGGGCCCACGCCTTGTCGCCCTTCTTGATAGCCTGGTCTGCTCCGCATCCCATCAGGAGCGCAGCTACTGCCAACAGCATTATGAGGTGTATTTTCTTATGCATACCTTATTAATAACGCAAAGCCAGGCATTTTATTGCCTGCAATAAAAGAATGTTGCAATGGCTGCAACTCGTGGATGCAAATAAATTCCATTTTATTTTGTATTTCGCTCGTTTTGCACTATCTTTGCAGGGCGATGAAGAATCTGGTACTTGTGTTCGTCCTTTTGCTGACGTTGGTCTGCTGCACTTCGGAGGCCGACCGAGTCCGCATGGCTGCCCTGCTCGACAGGGCGGACAGCATGAACCGCACCTATATTCCCATGACCGACGGCACGGACTCGCTGCTTCTCGAAGCCACCCGCTATTACGACCGTCACGGCACTGCCAATGAGCAGATGCGGGCTCACTATCTCCTCGGCTGCGCCTATCGCGACAAAGGCGAGGCACCTGCCGCCCTCCAGAGCTATCAGGATGCCGTCGACCGTGCAGATACCACCGCTGCCGATTGCGACTATAAGCAACTCTGTAGAGTCTATGCCCAGATGGCTCAGATTTTCTACGAGCAGGGACTTTACAGGGAACAATTAGCTGCAGAGCAACAATCTGTTAAACAAGCATGGAAAGGCAAAGATACGCTTGCAGCCCTGATGAGTTATGAACAGGAAAGTCAGGCCTATCGTAACCTGAACATGCCAGACTCCTTATTATATATATGTGAGCATGTTTCAGGGCTCTATCGCAAATACGGCTATACCCACTATGCAGCAAGAGCATTATTTAATACTCTTAGAACATTAATTCTTTGTAATGAATTTGACAAGGCAAGAAAATATATGCAAATATATGAGTCAGAATCTGAATATTTTGATTCCCTCGGGAATATCCAGAAAGGACGTGAGATTTATTACCGTATCAAAGGGCTATACTTTCTGCATACAAACGTGCTGGATTCCGCTAAATACTATTTCAGCAAGGAACTTCGTAATGGTAAGGGCTTCAAGAATCAACACTCAGCAGCATTAGGTTTAGCTGAACTATACAACATTCGACAATTCCCGGATTCTATTGCAAAATACTACAAGTATGCCTATGAGATGAGCGATTCTCTTTATGCGCAAAGGACTGCAAAGGAGGTTGAACGCATACAAGCCATGTACGACTACACTCGACATCAGGAAATCGCACATCAAGAACAAAAGAAAGCGAACCAACGTACGATTATTATTTGGATTTGTGTTGGAATTATCATTGTTATCTGTCTACTAACTCTTCTTATTATTAGAGAATTGACCCGTAAAAGGAAAATGGCAGAGCAAAAATACTTGCAAAGTCAGTCTGTCATAGAACAGGCTCAAAGCGATATTGCAAAGCTCCAAGCCAATGCAGAGATCAACAAAGAACTTATCTCCGAAAAGGAACAGATTATCCGTGAACAGGAAACCATCTTGAAGTCATTACTGCAACGCGATGCCAATAGTCAGTCTTTAGCAGACAGACAATTGAAAACAACAGTAATCTACGGAAGATTCGAACAGCTGTCAGTTGTCGGTCAGAAACCGACAAATGCAGAATGGGAAAACATGAAGGAACAAATATTCAAATGTTATCCTGGATTTAAAGATCTTATATCAAGACATGAACATCAGTTAAACAATAAGGAATATAAAACTTGCCTATTGATTCGAATAGGTTTTAAGCCCAAAACGGTCAGCCACATGTTAGAAGTCGATCCTTCTTATATCTCCAACATCCGTGCTGAAATGTTACAAAAGCTTTTTAATTTGTCAGGTAATTCAAAATCCTTTGATAAAATGCTGAAGGAAATCTATTGATAATGGGTTCAATCCAGCATCATTAATTCTTAACAATTGTGAAATTCAAGGTAAACTTTTAGTAAAATATTTATTTATAATAGGATAGCCGGACTAAAATTTTAGGTAAAATCCTTTTCTGCACTTTTGTTGTGCAAATCTGTTTTTTCTCATAATTTTGCAGTGACAAATTTGTAAAACCGCAGAATTATGAAAAAATTACTATTGTTTTTAATTAGTGCTTTCATTTTCAGCACCAGTGTTTCAGCTCAAGAGTTGGTACCTTTAACCGTTTGTATTGAAGAAGATGACCAACCTGGTGGCAATGGTCATCCGAGATCTCCCAACGAGACTCCTATTGTTTATATCGATGACTACACGCTGTTGTTTGAGGCCAATCATCCTGATTATGTTCTTAATATAAAGGATGAGGATGGTGATGTGGTCTACTCGACGGTGGTCTCTTCTACTCAGACGCAGGTTGTCCTGCCCTCAACCCTCTCTGGTGACTATCAGATTGAACTCGTCGTGGACAACTTGCTGTACAAAGGTTTGATTGAACTGTAATCTATAAACTTCAAGTGAGGTTATTATGATTAACAAGAGAAAAAAGCTAAGAGTGTGGGCTCTAATGCTCATATTTCATTCCATTGCCCCGACAAACGCTCAAAACACATTGTCACAGGCTGCAAATCTAATGCAGCCAGGTGACAGCGTAACGAAAGAGCGTGTTGAATACGTTTATGCAGGGGAGGGCGGAGAACATGCGGTGTGGGATTTCAGTAACCTTGATTCTGAAGACACTTATTATATCAAGTATGATACAATTAGTGAGTCACAATTGACAGGTTATGACATGCAAAAGACCTACAATTATCGTCTCACAAGCGACAGTCTGCTAATGACGGGATACGAATCTCCCCTACTAAGTATTGACTATCAGCAACCTCTGCTAATCCAATACTTTCCACTAAAATTTGGTCAGACTTATAGCGCAGACTATCAAGGCAATGGCCGTTATTGTAGCACGCATTTTGAACGGAATTATGGCTCGGTCAGAATCACAGCAGATGCCATAGGAACGCTTATACTTTCCGAGAAAGACACTTTGCCCAATACTCTCCGCATCTATACAATTAACACAGAGGCAATACGCCTTAATAGGGATTCCTGCCGTAACGACTCTGATAATCTGAAATTGGTTATTACCGAGCATTACCAATGGTATGCATTAGGCTATCGTTATCCCGTATTCGAAACTATAACAAGTAGTACCTACGATAATATGGACCATGTAGCAACAAGCCAATATGCCTATCGCTGTCCTCCGGAGATACAAATTGAGATGAACGATAGTACTAACGAAAGGATACGCTGTGAACAACAGCGTGAAGCCGATAATCAGAACATGCATAACGGCAGTCAAACATCTCAAGGAAGAGACGTTGGTTTTACCTATGACGTAGATGTCAATGGTAACCAGATTGCTATTAACTATAGTATTGAAAAAACTGCAACTATCCGTGCTATGATCGTGGATGTCATGGGGAACGTCTACCATGATATTCAGCAAACTAATCAAGCCGGCACTAATTATTCGTTAGATATCGACTGCACAGGTCTTCGCCGGGGACAGTACATTATCTACATTAATGTAAACGGAACAGTATATAACAATAAAATTCCTATAAAATGAAAAGGATACTATTTATACTAATGCTTGTACCCATAATAAGCAAAGCCCAAATCAAGACTTTTGACATCCCAACTCCTAATGCTGCCGAACTTGGTCGTTTTGGCGATATCCCCGTATCATATTATACAGGGAAAGTAGATATTAACATCCCCCTATATTCTTTGACGGTTAGAAATGTGACTTTACCAATTACTTTGAATTATAACGCCTCAGGTGTACTCGTCAATAGTCTGCCTGGATGGTTGGGGGACAACTGGTCGCTTTCTGCAGGGGGCGTTATAACTCGTATTGTACAGGATGTATGTGATGAATTTGTCAGCATTCAGTCAGATGGAGATCAAACATCTGAACAAGAGCGTGTATATTATGAGCATGATCACTACGTGAATCAAAACTATTTTATGTCTCACGATAAGTTGACAGAAATAGCAGATTTTGCAGCAAATGCTAGTAACCAAAACTTAAAAAACAAAGTGAAAAATCGGACATATGACTTTTCCCCCGATATATTCTATTTTAATTTCTTAGGGAAGACAGGACGTTTCTTTCTTGGTAATGATGGAGAGTGGAAAATCTTTTGTGAGGAAAATTTAGAGGTTATTTTTGATTATAACAACCTTTCCAATTATGAATATCCTTTATTTGAAGAATTTCCCGAATCGCGAATTCACCCCAAACAGCCAAAAACAATTAAAGGATTTATAATTCGTGATGCTAATGGAACTGAATATCATTTTGGATGGAGTAAGGATTATATAGAGTATTCTATTCCTTTTTTCAGACAATCAAGTGGTGAATATGGCCAGTATTGGACAGCCAATAGCTGGTATTTACGTAAAATAGTTGATAGAATAGGGAATGTACTCTTCCAGTTTCAGTACCAGAGGGGAAAATTCATCGCCCAATTATATAATGCCGCATCTAACTGGGAATATCTATACAGGTATGATGCTATTGGCAATCATCAGTATGGAGGAGCTTCTCCACAAAGTGGACAATACAATTGTCCATATGACGGAGTCCTAAACGCTCCAATTTACTTAACATGTATTACCACCCTTGACAATAAACGTATAGAACTTGCATCCTCTGACCTTAACAAGGAAATGACAGACATATATAGTAGCATGTATGGCAGATACAATAACATATCAGAGTGGTACCAATATTTTGGAGCTAAAGTCAATGCTAATATTTCCCCATTCCCTGTTGGGACTTATCCTTTCTATTATTTGCAGACAGATGATTCTCCGGCATCATTATATCAGCATAACCCTTCATCAACAGCAAAACGGAACAACCCACTACTTGCAACACGTTTAAGAAAACTGGATAGCATAACCCTTTATGGTCAAAACGGACAAAATACCGCTGGTACTAGATATACATTTGAATATGACACAAGTAGTAGGATACGTTTGACAGGCGTCAACATGAAAAATGGAGCAGGGACTAGTGTTGGCATCTATCAGTTATATTATTATTCAGGTCTTACTGAGGATTATTTGTCAACGGCTACAGACCATTGGGGATATTATAATGCAAATCCAATAACCTCATATCCGACAGACGTTCAAGGATATAATAACTTCCTGACTGGTCGTAACGCAAATGGATCCGTAGCTAAAGCAGGTATGCTATCAGAAATCAAATACCCCACAGGAGGTAAGACGAGTTTCGACTTTGAGGCAAATAGCTATAGCAGTTATTTAAGTGCCACAAGGGATTACATGGTAAATGGTAGCGGGATAGCTGGAGGGGTTAGGATAAAAAGCATTACAAACTATGACGCGACAGGAAACGCCTTGACAACGAGAAAGTTCTCATACTCCATTCTAGGGGATACCACTACGAGCAGCGGGCAGCTTTTCGCCCAGCCTCGATATTATTGGGGGACATGGGAATCACAAAATGTTGATTCACACTCCTGGTGCGCATTAAGTTTGTTTAAGTCATCATCAATCATTCCACTTTCAAACAAATTCGGACCTCATGTTGGTTATTCATGTGTCAAAGAGACATTGGGTGACGGTTCTTATAAGGTGTACACCTATAGTAATTTAGACGGTTCTTTCGACAGTCCCGCAGCGATCACTTTCAGCAACAACACGCAAACGCCCTACGATGTGTATACAGAAAGGGATTTCAAACGAGGATGTCTCCTGTCGGTATCATACTTTTCTTCTTTAGGCTTGCTTAAGCTAAAAATAGATAACACATACAATACCAACAATGTCGAAAGTTTCTATTTATGGTCATCAAGCTTAAAATATGAGAATTTCATTTTCAATCCCTATCAGCCTTATTATGAAGCTTACTCACATTTTACAGGTGGCGTCTATAAAATTTTCTATCCCAAATATGATATTGTCAAGGAGACCACTAAAACATATTATGAATCAGGGGTAATAACAGATTCAGTAATCTATGCAAAAAAGGACACCACTCTTAACGTTACATTTGGTTCGTATAGTCATTCCGTGGATGTAAGAGTACTTAAGTCAAGGACTTTAAACAGAAAGGACAACACTGCTATGACCATACTTACATATCCGTTTCAGTTAACGGGAATAGCTACCCAGTTGACATCTTCTCAATTCTTTATATTACCCATTACCACAGAAGAAAAACTGAATAGTGTTTCAATTAAGAAAAAGCATACAGAATTTCAAAATTACAATGGAAAAATCTTACCGAAATATGAGCTGGAATGGAAATGCGGAGTTGTTGCTGACACCATTGTAACATACAATGGATACACAGGAACAGGAAACGTTTCTAGCTTCCAAGAGCAAGGACAGCCTGCTACTGTACTAAACTGGACAAACAATGATTGTCTTTTGTCGAAAAAGATTGTTGGTGGAAATCTTGTTACAGACTATACCTACACTCCTTTTAACCAAGTTAGTTCCATTACTATGCCTAATGGAGATATAACATATTACAGTTATGATACGATGGGACGTCTGATACAAATCTCTGACAAAAACGGGCATGCAAAACAGAAATTCAGCTATAATTTTATAAATAAATAGTTATGAAAAGCTTTATATATCAAAATAAATATGTATATTTGCAACATGAATGTGTAATAATTCGTCACAATTGTTGTAATCTGATGATGCTTGGTGTGAGATATTTCTTTATTCTTTTGGCATTACTTTTAGTACTGCCAATTGATGGTCAGAATTATGTCAAAACAGAAACATGCCTTGATGAGGGTGAGACACATATTGTTTCAGAGTACAACTATTACGATGGCCTAGGACGCCGTTCTGTTTCTGCTTCAAATGGGATTAATACTGACGGGAAATATGTCTACACTATGCAGACATACGACACGAACGGTCGAGAATTTGAAAAATGGCTTCCTTCTGTAGGTACAACAACGGCTTCTTGTCCTTCTTATTCCGACTTCCAAGTTCTGTCAGGTGGTACTTACAATCAAGATAACTATGCCTATTCTGCTAACCTTTATAATGCCTTAGACCAAGTTACAACGATAGAAAGCGCAGGAAGTGTCTGGCGAAATGCAAATAAATATATACAAAAGAAATATGACGTAAATACTTTAAACGAAGTTAAGCATTACAGGGCAGCAGATGGCAGTTCTCTAGTCACTACAGATGGTTATTATCCTGAAGGTGCCCTAATTATGGAAGAAACTACCGATGAAGATGGAAAGACTAGTAAAGTGTACCAAGACTTCCTTAAGCGCACCATTCTGGAGAGGAGTATCACGGGCGATTCCATCTATGATACATATTATGTGTATGATGCCCGTAATCAACTATGCTTCGTGCTGACACCAGAATTTCAGAGAGCTGGTTGGAAGGATTGGTATACCTACGAATACCGTTATGACGATCACGGGAGAATGGTAAAAAAGTTTCGGCCACATTGTGACGAAGAGCATTTTTATTATGACCATGACGGGCGCGTTATTTATATAAAGGATGCTGTAGGCAATTATACGTTTAATCTCTATGATAATTTTGGCAGACAGGTTATCAAGGGCTCTTGCAGTAATTTTAACTATCACCATTATCAGAATGTGTCCATGGCGTCCAGTGGGAATGGCTTTTTGGATACTGGTTACCAGTATGACAACCCTTCGGCAATCACACACGCAAAACTGGATGAAGTAGAGTACTACGATAACTACTCATTTTTAACGAAGGGCCTTTATAGTTCGTCTCCACATGCTTCCTTGCTGACCATGCAAAATCCTACAAATGCAGCTGGGTTATTGACGGGACGGGCTGTCCGTACGTCATCTAACCAAATTCTGCTTATGGTTTTTTACTATGACGAATTAGGAAGGATGACAGACAAGCGTGAGACCTTGCTCAACGGAGGTTTCAGACAAACGGTCACCGCATTTAGTTTTACTGACAAACCACTTTCCGAAACCAGTCTTCTTACAGTAAATGGGACTACAATAAACGCTACAAAGACATACGAATATTATACGACCAACGACCAGTTGAAAAAATTGACTATCACATACAATGGAGGCTCGCCAGTCACTGTGGCTGAATATGAGTATAATGATCTTGGTAATCTCTCCAAGTTGAAACGAGGAGGTTCTGCCGGCAACACAAACTATTCATACAATCTGCGTGGCTGGACTACCAGCATTACTGGTAATGGCTTCAACGAGTGGCTATATTATACTGATGGAAAAGGTGTTCCTTATTATAGTGGAAGCATTAGTAGTCAACAGTGGCAGACTGACAATGAAGCCTTCAAGCGTGGCTACAAATTTTTCTATGATGGCTTAGGTCGCATGACCAAGGCAAAATATGCCGAGGGTGATAACATGGACACCCATGTCGATCGCTATACAGAGTGGGTGAAAGAGTATACCTTTAGCAGTGCAATACGTAAAATTGAACGCTTTGGAAAAAGGAGTGGGAACTACTACGGAAAGATAGACAACCTTCGTATGTATTATAATGGCATGCAGATCTCTAAGGTAAAGGAAGATGCCTATCCCCTGACATATACTGGGGCTTTCGAATACGTATCAGATATTATAGCATCAGAACCAGTATACAGGCAGTATGACTATTATGAGGATGGAGCCTTGAAATGGGATACCGCCAAGGGTCTCTCACTCATCAACTACAACCATTTCAATACCCCCAAAAGGGTGCAATTCGCCAATGGTAGTTGTACGGAATACGAATATAGTGCTACAGGTGAAAAGTTACGTACCATCTATCGTACGGCTGTCCCCAACATTACAGTTCCCTATGGCTCTACCATAGCATTGAATTCTTCTAATACACTCGCTGTTGATTCTATCAATTATTTCGGAGAATTTGTTTTCGAGAATGGTCAGATGAGTAAGTATCTGTTCAGTGGCGGCTATGCAACGATATCCAATGGTCTGCCGACATATCATTATTATGTTCAGGATCATCTCGGCAACAATCGGGCTGTCATTAATCATAATGGAACATTGGAACAAGTCAATCACTATTATCCTTTTGGTGCTATCTATGGTGACGTGGCCTACAATGACGGACTTCAAAAGTACAAGTACAACGGCAAGGAACTTGACCGTATGCATGGTCTGAACTTCTACGACTATGGTGC
>CAJODY010000062.1 GCA_905233285.1 uncultured Bacteroidaceae bacterium | reverse complement strand
TTTGGTGCCGGAGTCCGACAGTTGTCAAGACTAACTGGCGTTTCATTTGGAGTAATTCAGAAGTTGACAAAATGATCACTAGAACCGACCCCATGATTGATTCTCTTTATTTGATATACTTCCAACATCATTTGCTAGTACAATATATTGGGGTGGATTCCGTTTATACAATATAATATTCTAATCATTAGCAATATGAAAAAGAAAATTGAAAATGTAATATTGGTATTGGTATTTATGTTAGCCACAAACTCATGCATCAAGTGGTTTTTACCTAATGACGAGTATTATAATATAAAAATTGTGAATAATTCTTCTGATACTATTTTTGTACATTTTCAAGGTGGTGTGGATATAAGAGAACCTTACTTTGACGATTTGTGGGATTATAGTGTTGAATGTGTTATTCCAGATTCGGCATTAACATATCCAACGCAGAAAATACCTAACTACCATGATGATAGGTTTTCACTTGTCGTCTTAAAGAAAACAACGTACGAGAAATATACTATAGAAGAAATCCGTGAAAAAAGAATCATGGACTATGGAATAGTCTATTCCTATGACGAATTAGAGAGAATGGGGTTCGTAATTAAATACGCAGGTCAAGACACATGTTATGAAGACAAGAAATAGAAAAGTTATCTCGAAAATATTGGTCATCAGCAGCGTGGTAGTGCTGACGCTAAGTGCCTGTTCGCCACGTGTCATGACAGAAGTAACAACAAATTACCCTTCCCGTAGCGTTGACGAGGTTACGGTGTTTGACGTAGGCGACACGGTGCCGAACAATAGCGTGGCATTAGGCAGGGTGGCGGTGCTTGATCGCGGATTCACTACAAACTGCGGCTATGGATCCTAATGATCATTTTTCAAGATAGAAAAAGTATAAATGGAAATGTAAATGAAACAAGTAATGAATTATCATAAAGATAACGGACTTCTGAATATGATCAGGAGAACCGACCCCATGATCACGACCCCATGATCAATGAGATTGAACTCACTGAAGGTAGCTTGCTTTTCACTGGATGGATTAATCTGTAGAGCTATTCATTTGTTAATTGAATATCAGGAGAGGAATAATTAGGTTATGAGAAAAATAATGTTAGTAACATTCTTATTATGTTCACAAATAGGATTTGCAGATCGATATCAGTTTCCTTTTACAAGAGGTGATTTAAAGTGGAAAGAGTATAATTCAGCAAATAGTCGTAAAGCAGCTTTACAAATTCCAGAAGACATCTTAAAAGATTTGTCTACTAAAGACCTAATTGATGTATGTATAGATTACCCTTATTTATTTGACATGACATTATATGATGATATGGAAAGCGCGCTCGATAATATCTGTAGAGAATTCAACGGTTTAAAAGAATTATTGGAAAGAGAGAATTTGATAGACGAACTGTTGACAAAATATAGTTCTATACCTCTCTTATCTACAATGGTAAGTAAAGAAAGCGCTAAAGACAAAGCGACTTTTTCAATACAATGCGCGACTTTACGATACATAATATGTCATAAAACAATATATGATAGAATGAGCGAAGAACAGAAAAAGAAGTTTTTCTCTGATGCAGCAGAAGATTTACAAGCAATGTATGGACTAGAGAGCGTATTTATAGGTCAATATGACTTTCCCCATTGCTTATTTTCACAAGAAAACACACAAAGTTTATATGCCTTTAAAAGGCTGCAACAAATAAGGGACAACGCATATAACATGGTAACACGTTATACGCCCCATCTCTCAGAAGTAGATGCAGGTATCCTCATTATACCAGACTTTGACGAAGAAACTAAAATTTACTATAAGAATTATATTGAAAGTGCTTATGATGGTGCTGTTGTTATAGGGGATGCGTCAATGAGGTATAATTGTCATGCTTATGCTTGGCATATATATGAAGGGGGTGATAGTGTATGGATAGGTGTATCAAGCCCAGATGTAGAAGACATTTATTGGGAGGATAGTAGTTATATTGAAGTGCCTGATAGTCTATCTACAAAAGTGTCATATACAGGGAATCATTCTGCTGTTAGAATTAGCGATACCGTATTTGTTTCCAAATGGGGTCGTTCTCCACTTGTCAGGCATAGTCCAGAAAACACGCCAGGATATGGAAGTCCCTCAAAATATTACAAGAGATATAGCCCTCACATAGAGGGCGTCTCTTCTATTATTAATTCCCAAACATACACTATACCGAATTGTAATAGTTGCCTAAATGTCACATGGAGCATAGATAATAGCGCATTTACGTTAGTCCCTTCTGGCAGCCAATGTACAGTACTTATAAATACCACCTCTCAGTACCAAGAAGCAACTTTAACCGCTGTGATTTCTAGAAATGGGCACAACCTTTACACTATTTCCAAGTCAATTCTGTTTCAAAAACCATCTCTCTATGTTGAGGGTATCCAATATGAATATACTAGTTCGTCGGGTATGTATCCGGAACAGACTTTTACTATCAACGTTCCAAATGCACTAAATGGTTATAGCTCCGATAGTATTTGTGTAAATACCGATTGTGACATTTCACTTGTTTCTGACCGATTCAGAGGTATGAATATATCATTTGAGGGTAATTTAAGTTTATTGCCAACAGATGTATATTGCATAGATGATTTTGTGGACTTCCATCTACAGAATTCAAGCACTCCATATACCCTCATATTAAAAGCACAAAAAGAAGGAGGTTATTATGACTTCAATCTGAATTTCACAGTCTCGCCTATCCCGGAACTATATCAGATGTATTATGAAGACGATCCTGAACTTGTTTTAAATTTGTCTGGTAATGCATTAAATATTTTACTTACTAATGTGCAAGGAACAGAGTTAGGCGGAGGACTTATTCAACAAGCTACTTGGTACTTAAGAATATATAGGGCACAAACAGGAGCACAAGTTTATTCTCAGACCATTCATGCTCCGTTTACAGATGTCTATGTGAATAACTATGCAAATGGACTGTATATAGTGACGGCAATATACAATGGGAACACCTATCATGCCAAGGTTTATATTAATCATTAACCTTTTTATCGAAATGTTTGCAATATACATAAATAGTTTGTACCTTTGTGGCACCGACTCATTATAAATGATACGTTTATGATAAAAATAATGATGTTTTTCATGATGAATCTGCTGACAGATGGCAGCGTCATGGCACAGACAGTAATACCGCTGAACCAAGGACTTTGCCACGATGCAAGGATTTATGGCGATACGTTGTTCGTTGCAACTGACAACGGCCTCTATTCCTATGCACTGAATGAACAAAATGCCGCATGGAAAGAATATGCATTCGGAGGCATGAAAATTCTGAATTTCTGCAAGTCGGGAAAGAAAATAATGGCTGACAACTACCCTAAACAACCGCAAGGAGAATTTAGACAGGTATTACTGCTTTCAGAAGACTTCGGAAAATCTTCAATAGACATCACTCCTGAAGATGCAATATTTGATCCCCAAGGAAGTCCATGTCTGAAATTCTGGCAGGTGCCAGACTCTCCGGAACATGTTTTACTAGATTTTTACGGAAACTGTAGGACATGGACAGAAACGAAGGATTTTGGCAAGTCGTGGAATGCTAAGGTTCCAACAGACCCTAATCATGGACTGCTTGCATTTGATCCCAACAATGCAAGCCACATGCTTATTTATGGCGGGCAGTCGCCTGGTTCGGATGTTGCAGGAGCATATATACTTGAAACTACCGACAACTTACAGACACTCAACAATATCTCATTTGAAAGTGAGTTTTCATACTATTTCACGTCAATGGCATTTTGTCCCTCTAACAGCCAGATACTGCTAGCAACCAATTCAAATGGTATTGTAAGATCTACTGATTGCGGAAGGACTTGGAAACACATTAGCAATATAAAAGGAAAATGGTACAATCATGGGTGTCAAGTACTGTTCTATCCCAGCAACTCAGAGATTGCCTATGCAATAAGGAATGAAGCACTGGACGAGGAGATCAACGCTTGGGAAGTATTTCGCTCTGAGGATTCTGGTCAGTCATGGAAGTTTTCTTACGCCCCCGATGTTTATCTTCTCGGAAATATAATCGTTGCTATGATTTACGGCAATGAACTTATCATCGTAAGCAGGAAAGGAAGCATTATGCGGATACCTGTTGATGTCAGCACTGCCTCTATAACAATGTACAAGTCGCAGGACTTAGACATAAGCCATTCCATCTTCGACATCCAGGGCCGAAAGTTAGAAGCCATGCCCTCCAAGGGCCTATACATCCAGAATGGCAAAAAGGTCATAGTTAAATAATCTTAGCTAAAAATTAAAAATTTAAAAATTTGGGGACAAAAATTTGGGTAGGATCACGGGGTCGGTTCTAATGATCATTTTTAGAGAATATTATTTTGAGAATTTTGGGACTTTATTTCACTCATTGAAATGATGCATCTGACACCATATTGCCAAAATGAAATATCCCTCTCGCCAGTGAGTGGGAGAGGGATGGTGTATGGGGGTGAATAGATCAAAGAAAACGCATAACAGTTGTTAGAATATTTCTTTTTTTATCTGCTGAAGTATGTCGTTCATGAATTCATCTTGATTGATATGTGTGAGTTCGCAGAACTCGCTGAAGACGGGATGTTGCTTGATCCGGTGTAAATAGTCGTTCATCTCCCCAAGAACAGTCCTGCGGAATTTCTGTGGGTCCGTTGCTTTCAGCGACTGATAGCTGCGGGCGATTTCCCGAAGGTCTTCAAGTAGTTCGCGGCGCTCTTTGTCGATATACTGAATGGTACTCATGAGTGAAGAGTTAATACTAAAAATAGGTGTGGCGCTTCGTATTCTCACACAAGGCTTGTGGCATTGCCCACGGAGTACGAGACCACACCCTTTTTAGGGTGTTACTGTAACTCCGTTTATCCTTCATTTGCCACAATTCAGTGTGAGAGTCAGCAACATCTTTATATGATGTATCCACAAAGATAGTCTTTATTGACCGCGACAAAGTTACGAATAAAAACTGAAATAAAGCATTTCTATCACAAAAAAGTGAGCAATAACTTCAAAAACCAGGAATATGGCGGCAGAAAAACCAGATAATCAAGGGGGATGTCAGTTGAGTCGTGAGCAACTGGCATCCCGTCTTGAAAGGCTTGAAGGATTGTTCACAAAAATGTCGGACATGTATGAAAAGCGTATTTCTGCATTGGAGAAAGAAGTTTCTTCTGTGAAGAAAGAAAAAGAAGCAATCGCTGGTATCCTGCAGAGTTCAATACATCAACCAACCCAAAGAAAAACCATTAAACCATCACAATTACCTCCAGGACTCAGTACGGAGAAGGCTATGCTGCTATGGGACAAACTCATTACGGCCGGATTAATCGATAAAAACTACCAACCTCAGATTTCCAACACGCAAGCAGCTATTGTTGCACACATTATGGCAAGAGATCTTGGAATCAGGAATAAATGGAAGCTGTTCGGAGAACTATGGAATCTGAAACATTTAAGCGGATATCTGTATCGGGCATTAAACCAACAGCAGAGCGGAGAATTCATGAATGAAACAGAAAAACTATTGGCTGATTCATAATCCTGTCACAAGTGTAGTGCCTATAGTAGTGCCTACACTTTTGTTTCACCTCATTTTTTATCATATCTTTGCATCCGCAAGACCGGCCTTGCATCATGTTGAACCGACAAAACGTAAGACTATTATGCAAAAGAGTGAACCATGCAAGTTGTGCTTTAACTTCAAGCGCATCCGCAAAAAGGAAGTCTATCAGGCTTTCCTCGAAATCTATGCCCATGGCGGCATCGAGCTGAACAATCAGGAGCTTATCTCGTTTCTGGCCCGACATACAAATTTAGGCAGCGAGGCCAGCATTACCACGCTTTTCTATCGTTACAAGCAGCACGTACACGTCTGACTTTACAAGCTATTGGTGCAGCATGATATTATTTATGGTATCTATACTGCATCAATGCTTATGATTAGTCTTTTTCTGGAAGTGTAATCGGATGAAGAACTTTATACATTCTTAGGGTGTCCTTATATCCAGTTGGTGGTTCTGCTGGCGTAAAGTCGCAGTGATTATAAAAACCTACGGCAGAATATCCTTTAGTAATATAGGCCTCTACAGTGATGAATTCGCATTCGGGACGTTCACGCTGTACCTTCCTTTCCACTTGGCTAATAATATATTCACCAATACCTTGCCCCCGCCAATCCTTTTCTACTGCAAGATAGGTTATTTCAACAGCAGGAAACTCGTTCTCCGACAAATACTCTTGATTCTCCAAGGCGATGTTGGGTTTAGGAATAAAGCCTGATATCATGTCATCTTTATCGTCATCATCCAGTGTTAAGATGTCATCACCAAGGGAAAGCATTGCAACGATGTCCTCTCCTAACCTTATGACATAGGCATCACAGTCCGTTCGGTTGAGAAATCCCTGAAGTTTTTCATGTATAAAGCTATCCATTTCTGGGATGCCGCAATAAAAATTTGAAAGAATTGATGCATCATCAATTCTTTCAAACACCAAATCCGTGAACACCGTTCTGTTATTTCCAGACTGCATTGTACTTCCTCAATACTCTTTCTGAACGGCGGACACTTTCTTTTTCTGACTGATTTAGATTCCCGGAACGGGCACGCATCAAGGCTTCGCGAAGTTCTTTCGCGAATTGACCTGTAATAGGTTTGCGGGGCGATTCTATTCCTAACATAACTATCAGTTCTTATTTCTGGGTGCAAATATACGAACTTTTTTCTTTCCTTCCAAATTTTTCTGTAAAAAAAGACAAATCTAACGTTACAAGCAACACGTACACGTCTGACTTTACAAGACTTTACATGTTATTAGTGTAACATGGTATTTTTTTCTGTAATTTCGCCGAAGAAAAAGTAAAAAGGTAAAAAAGTAAAAAGGTAAAAATGGAAGTATCATTATTACAGCATGCGAAGGACAAGGCGCCACAACGGGTGACAGTCGATGGGTTGGTAGAACAACTGAAGAATGACTCATGGCCTACGGGCTATCAGCCGTTGGCGGTTTTCGGTGCCGTGGTGGAGGGTGGCTTGCAGAAAAAGAACGTCCGGTGGCTGACGGGACTGGCCGTGGCCAGGCTTGGCCACGGAAGTGATAAGTTAAAAGTGATAAGTGATAAGTTAAAAGTGATCAGTGAAAGAGTGCGGGACGATCCGCATACGCGGCTGTGCTGGACGGACCAGAGCGGGGGGGTGTATGTGGTCTACGAATACGAGCTGAACGACGGGTACGGCAAGGAGCAACAGATACGCTACTATGGTAAGGTACAGCACTTCGGCATGGACTACTATGCCCGGCTGACGGACTGCGAGGCCGACCGTACGCTGGTGGGTGTCACCAAGCCCGTCGCGCTATGCCGTGCTCCCGACGTGTATTATAATGCCGAGGCGATGGTTTTCCATGCTACCGACATTAGTGGCAAACCACCGGAGAAGCAGGGTGGCAGCGGTGAGAAGAATGCCAAGCCCGGCGAGATCAGGGCCTGGCTCGACTCTCGTGTAAAACTGCGCCGCAACGTGGTGACAGGACGTGAGGAGTATAGCGAATACCTCGGTGCCGACACCAACGACATCTGGTTCGACGTGTGGAAGCCCGTCGACGACGTGTGGCTGAACACGCAGTGGATGGAGATGACCGATGAGCACACGGTGAGGTTCGAGGACATGAAACGGGTGGTCAAGTCGCGCTATGCCTCGGATTTCCACCCCTTCCGCACCTACCTCGACAGTCTGCCCAAATGGAACGGTACGGACGACGGCATCCGTGTGCTGTCGATGACCGTACAGGTGAAGCCGCCCGACGACGGGGATGCCGCCAAGGAGCAGGAACTGTTCTACCGCATGCTGAAGAAGTGGCTCGTCGGCATGGTGGCGGGTTGGCTTGACGAGGAGGAGGTGAACAGCTCCATCCTGGTGCTGCTGGGTCCCCAGGGTGTTGGCAAGACCACCTGGTTTTCCCATTTGCTGCCGCCTGAGTTGCGGCGCTATTTCAACATCAAGACCAATTCCGCCAGGATGACCAACGACGACATCATTGCCTTGTCCAGGTCGGGACTGGTGTGTCTGGATGAGCTGGACTCGATGAAGTCCGAGGAGAACAACAAGCTGAAGACCGTCAGCACGATGCGCTTCTCGGATGTGCGACAGCCGTACGACATCTTCGCAGAGCACCGTAAGATCATTGCCTCGTTCTGTGGTACGGGCAACAACGTGCAGTTTCTGAACGACCCGTCGGGTAACCGCCGCTGGCTGCCCTTCGAGGTGGAGTCTATTGTGTCGCCGCGCGACATCCCGTTCGACTACGAGGCCATCTACGCGCAGGCCTACGCGCTGTATCTGCAGGGCTACGAATACTATTTCACGGATGTCGAGAACGGGTTCATCAACAAGCGCAACCAACAGCGTTTCTGCGTGTCGGATCCTGAACTGGAACTGGTGGAGGAGTATTTCCGCAGACCGACTGAAAATAATCCCGGTGAGTTTATTACCTCGTCAAGGGCTGCTGATATCGTAAGTACCTTCAGCTATCATGTCAAGCCTGTGGCCATTGGCCGTGCCTTGGCACGCTATGGCTTTGAGAGTGGCCGTCAGGGCAATAGCCGGGGCTACTATGTGGTTGTCATCCCGCCCGAAGAGCGCAAACGCCATGCTGTGTCGCTGGCCTACGACGCCATGATCAAAAAGCGCCAGACCAACAGCTCGTCAGAACAAACTGATACGCCGGATCAGCCAGATACGCCAGATGTTTTCTGACATTCGCGTACACACGTGAACTGTCAAAAACGAAAAATCATCATTCCTGCGCGCGTAAGGTGCAAAAACTACTGGCGAATATGGCAATTATGATAAAGTTAAAAGTTAAAGAAGATATGGTTATTAGAAGTTATCCCAAAGTTGAGTTGGCATTGTTGTATTTTCCTGATAGTAATCCGCGTGTGGCAGTCAACCACTTGAACGACTGGATTAAACGCTGTGAGCCACTTTTTGTGGCACTGGAAGAGTGCCATCAGAGCCGCTATGCCAAGTTTTGGTCTGCAAAGGCGGTTAGGCTAATCGTGGATTATCTCGGTGAGCCGTGATGTATGGATGATAATAGGGTTAATGGGCACTATGGGGTTAATGGGGAGTATGAGGTGGAGTGGACCCATTTCGCCCACTCTGCCCATCTTGCCCACCTTGCCCAGTATCATTATAATAGCCGTTTTTACGTTGCCAGTCTTTTCTAGCGCGATACATTTCTTCCTTGATGCCACCATTTTTGATAAAATCTCTTTTTTTCCACTCTATCAGTCCTCGAATTAGAATGTCACATTGATGAATCAGTGTAATAGCGATATTCGCTATGGTCTCATCAGAGCGTTCTTTTATTTTCTCGCGGTAGATGGCAGAGTCAAGGTGGGCTTTACAAAACTTTCTGGCCTGTATACAGCGGGGATCATCGTACTTCCATTGTTCCAGTCCGCGTACACGGAGGTAATCTTCGTAATCAAGCAGCAATTCATGAAGCGATGCACGATTAACGTTGGTCAGTTTCAGTTCCATCTCGCGGGATGTATTTCCATCTATATTTCCTTCGGCCAAGTTTTGTTTACCGGAACGTGCCGCTTGAATCATCTGATCAATAGTGCGATCGCCAGTTTTTAGAAACTTATGGGCAAAATAGAAAGTAACATCAAAGATACACTCAGCCTTTTGGAATGCTTTTAGCGACCGGTAGTTATTATCTTGTCTTAGAAATTCCTTGTTATCTTCCATCGTTTATTGTTTTTTTGCAGACAAAGATACGCATAAGTGAGTAAAAAGCCAAATAATAATGGAAAAAAACATGATAAAATTGGAAAACGCATGGAAAGTCATGAACAGACCTTTTGAAATATCGTACCTTTGCCATGTCAACCACGAGAGCGCGACGGAGTAATGATTAAGAGCAGAAATTGCGGGAATTAATAGTAGCGATTGCTAGCATTAATAGTAG
>CAJODY010000061.1 GCA_905233285.1 uncultured Bacteroidaceae bacterium | reverse complement strand
GTGGTAGTAGTCGATTAAAATCGGGTAAGGGTTAAGGGTTAAAGGTTAAGGGTTAAAGACCCTGACCGCCCGCAAACCCGCAATTAAACAAAGTCTTTAAACATTAAACATTAACCTTTAAACTTTACAAAGAATTATGGCTGGACGTATAAATTTCAAACTTGCTAAGAAGCACATAGAGACTACGATGAAGGACTTTATTGTCCCGACTCCAATCAGGTATTCAACTATCGGAAGGGCAGAACTCCTGCAGCACGCAGCTGCCGACGGAAGCATCACCCAGGGCATCCTGGAACAGACCTTCGATGCCATCCTGCACGAAATGGAGCAGATGCTCTGCAACGGACACGGACTGGAGTTCGGCGACCTCGGAACCTTCCGCATCGGACTCGACATGGGCTCTGAAGGAGAAAATCGGCGTTGAAGACATCAAGCGCGTGCGCATCATCTTCACCCCGACTCCGCAGACGAAGAAGGACATGGACGAATGCGCCAAAATCATCACCGAGAATAAGTTCGGACTACCGGAATGATAAGGGTTAAGGGTTAAAGGTTAAGGGTTAAAGACCTTAACCGCCCCGCAACCCGCCTCTTTAAACTTTAAAACTTACAAAAAGACGGCTTCGCATTAATTTGCGGAGCCGTTTTTTTTGCACTACCGTTGACTTCGTCGAAGATACTCACGCTCAACATAAAAAATAAATTCATTTATTTTGTTCTGTATTCGCTTATTCGTATCTTTGCAGCGCAAAGAGTGCTCGGGGTGCTGAGGCCGGAAGGACTGAAGCTGAGATTATACCCATGGAACCTGGGCGGGTAATGCCGCCAAGGAAGGACTGAAAGACAGGAATGACTACCCTACGGAAGGGAATCGGTATAATAGACCTCGAGCAATGAATAGTATTGCTTGAGGTATTTTTTTTTTCTATATGAAGATACAGGTAAATAATAAGGAAACGGAGACGGGAGCGCAGAACGTAGCGGCTCTCGCCAAGGAACTGGCTCTGCCCGAAAGGGGTGTGGCTGTGGCTGTGAACAATCGTATGGTGCCACGCGACACGTGGACTGAATGCAGTCTGAACGAAGGTGATAAGGTGGTAATCATCAAGGCAGCATGCGGAGGATGATGCTACAGTTTATTACTCATAGGACAGAAAGGTACGGTTATCTGGACAGTGTTAGGATTGCATTGGCTGGCGGATGCCGGTGGGTGCAGCTGAGAATGAAGGACATGACGGATGATGAGGTGCGCCCGGTAGCTATCGAAGCCCAGAAGATGTGCCGCGATGCTGGTGCTACATTCATCGTGGACGACAGGGTGGAACTGGTAGGAGAACTGGGTATCGACGGAGTGCATCTGGGAAAGAATGACATGCCTATAGGTGAGGCACGAAGGGTGTTGGGAGAAAAGGCTGTCATCGGAGGAACAGCAAATACACTGGAGGATGTAATAGCTCACTATGAAGCTACTGCTAATTACATCGGATGCGGACCATTCCGATTCACGACGACGAAGGAGAAGTTGTCGCCTCTGCTCGGACTGGAGGGTTACAGACGTATCGTGAAGGGGATGAAGGAGCGGGGCATAGACCTGCCTATCGTTGCCATAGGTGGCATCAAGGCAGAGGATGTGGCTGAGATAATGAGGACGGGAGTGACGGGCATCGCCCTGAGTGGTGCTATTCTGCAAGCTGCCGACCCGATTGAGGAGATGAAAAGAATAATCAATATAATAGAATATGAAGAAACTGGTAATTGCAGGACGCGAGTTTAATTCGCGACTGTTCCTGGGAACAGGAAAGTTCAGTAACAACGAACTGATGGCCAAGGCTATCGAGGCATCAGGAACGGAAATGGTGACGGTAGCCATGAAACGTATTGAGCTGGAGGACAAGCAGGATGACCTGCTGACTCACATCACTCAGTACAAGAATATCCAGTTGCTGCCTAACACGTCGGGGGTGCGTAATGCCGAAGAAGCTGTGTTTGCAGCTCAGATGGCTCGCGAGGCTTTCGGCACGAACTGGCTGAAACTGGAGATTCATCCCGACCCACGCTATCTGTTGCCCGACTCGGTAGAGACTCTGAAAGCGACAGAGGAGCTCGTGAAGTTGGGATTTGTAGTACTGCCCTACTGCCAGGCTGACCCTACGCTGTGTAAACATCTGGAGGAGGCTGGCGCTGCAACTGTGATGCCACTGGCTGCCCCTATCGGTACGAACAAAGGACTGAGGATGAAGGATTTCCTGCAGATAATCATTGAGCAGGCGACGGTGCCTGTAGTGGTGGATGCCGGAATAGGTGCTCCGAGCCATGCAGCCGAGGCTATGGAACTGGGTGCCGACTGCTGCCTGGTGAATACTGCCATTGCTGTTGCAGGCGACCCGATACAGATGGCCGATGCATTCCGCCAGGCTGTGATAGCAGGTCGTCAGGCATACGAGGCTGGACTGGGAGCCATAAGCGACAGTGCGGAGGCATCGAGTCCGTTAACCGCTTTTCTTAATATCTAAATAATGTACCCGAATATGCCACAAGACAATAAAGCATACGCCAAACGCGAGAAAGCATACATGGAGGGAAAGCTGTTTCCCCAGATTCGCGTGGGCATGACGAAGGTAAATCTTACACCTACAGTCACGAAGGACGACGACGGAAAGACTCACGTGGAGAAGAATGCCCCTGTGTATATCTACGACACGAGCGGACCTTTCTCCGACCCCAATATAAAGGTGGACCTGAAGAAGGGTCTGCCACGAATGAGACAGCAATGGATTGAGGACAGAGGGGACACGGAACAACTCAAAGAGGTGACTTCGGACTATGGTAAGCAGCGATTGGCCGACCACTCGCTCGATTCTCTCCGATTTGAACATATCCAGCTGCCACGACGTGCGAAGGCTGGCAAGGCTATCACTCAGATGGCTTACGCCAAGGCTGGCATCATCACTCCGGAAATGGAGTATGTAGCTATACGCGAGAACATGAACTGCGAGGAGCTGGGCATTAAGACCCATATCACTCCGGAGTTCGTGCGAAAGGAGATAGCCGAAGGAAGAGCCGTGCTGCCTGCAAACATCAATCACCCTGAGAGCGAACCTATGATTATAGGTAGGAATTTCGCCGTTAAGATAAACACGAACATCGGCAATTCAGCCACTACGTCGTCGATTGAAGAGGAGGTGGACAAGGCAGTTTGGTCGTGCAAATGGGGAGGAGATACGCTGATGGACCTCTCGACAGGTGCAAACATACACGAGACAAGAGAATGGATTGTGAGAAACTGCCCGGTACCGGTAGGCACCGTACCTATCTATCAGGCACTGGAGAAGGTGGACGGACGAGTGGAAGACCTGACATGGGAGATTTACAAGGACACGCTGATAGAACAATGTGAGCAGGGCGTGGATTACTTCACTATCCATGCAGGTATTCGTCGTCAGAACGTACACCTGGCTGACAGCCGCCTGTGCGGCATCGTGAGCCGAGGTGGAAGCATCATGAGCAAGTGGTGTCTGATACACGACAAGGAGAGTTTCCTGTATGAGCATTTCGACGAAATTTGCGACATCGTGGCACAATATGACGTGGCTCTGTCACTGGGCGACGGTCTGCGTCCTGGATGTATAGCGGATGCAAACGACGCTGCTCAGTTTGCCGAACTGGACACTATGGGCGAACTCGTGACCAGGGCATGGGACAAGAATGTGCAAGCGTTCATCGAAGGACCTGGACACGTGCCCATGCAGAAGATACGCGAGAATATGGAACGACAGATTGAACACTGCCACGAGGCTCCGTTCTATACGCTCGGACCTGTAGTGACGGATATAGCTCCCGGCTACGACCACATAACGAGTGCAATAGGTGGTGCACAGATTGCCTGGCTTGGAACTGCAATGCTCTGTTACGTGACTCCGAAGGAACATCTGGCTTTGCCAAACAAAGAAGACGTGAGGACAGGTGTGGTGACCTATAAGATTGCAGCCCACGCTGCCGACATCGCCAAGGGGCACCCGGGTGCAATGATAAGGGACAACGCACTGTCAAAGGCACGATTCGACTTCCGTTGGAGAGACCAGTTCCACCTGAGTCTCGACCCAGAGCGTTCGCTTCAGTATTTCGAGGAAGCAGGACATACGGACGGCGAATACTGCACGATGTGCGGTCCGAATTTCTGTGCTGCAAAACTGACGCACGACTTGAGAAAACTGAAATAAAAGCCTGTACGATGTACAATCTTAGAAAATTTTAGATGGAACGATATCAGCGTCAAATCATGTTGCCCGAGATAGGAACCGAGGGACAACAAAAACTACGGAACGCAAGAGTCCTTATAGTAGGTGTGGGAGGACTGGGGTCACCCATTGCCTTGTATCTGACTGGCGCAGGAGTAGGAACCATCGGACTTATTGATGCCGACACGGTGAGCATAAGCAATCTGCAACGACAGGTGCTATACACGGAAACAGAGGTAGGAGAAAGCAAGGTCGTCTGTGCTGAAAGGAGACTCAAAGCTCTGAACAGCGAGGTGAACTTTGAAACCTACCAGTGTATGCTCACCAAAGAGAACGCAGAGGAGATAATCGGTAAATACGATATCGTTGCCGACGGAACGGATAACTTCGCCACACGTTTCATCATAAGCGACGTATGTGAGCGGATGAATAAACCCTACGTCTATGGTGCGATAAGAGCACTGGAGGGGCAGCTGAGTGTGCTGTGTAAAGGAAAAGCTACATATAGAACCCTTATGAGCGAGGATGAAATGGCAGATATGCCTAATCCAGACAAGTCGGTAGTGGGTACCACACCAGCTGTAATAGGCAGTATGGAGGCAAATCAGATAGTGCAACTGATATGCGGATATGGTACGCCACTCATCGACCGCCTCTACACCATCGACCTACGTACCCTAGACAGTTTTATCATCGATTTATAAATAGGAAAAAAGAAAATGTTTTCAGACGAACTAAAGAATATAAGTTGGGAAGAGACTACTGAGAAGATTGCCTCGATGACCGATAACGACGTGAGACGTGCACTGGCAAAAAGTCACTGCGATGTGGATGATTTTATGGCTTTACTTTCACCCGCTGCCGAACCATACCTTGAGACTATGGCACGACTCTCACGAAAATACACAGAGGAAAGATTCGGCAAAACTATGTCTATGTTTATCCCTCTGTATATCACGAACTCATGCTCAAATTCATGTGTGTATTGCGGATTTCACAGAGAGAATCCGATGGCTCGCACCATACTTACTCCGGAACAAATAGAAGATGAGTATAAAGCTATTAAAGAGTTGGCACCCTTTGAGAATATTCTTCTCGTAACGGGTGAAAATCCGGCTAAAGCAGGTGTGCCTTATCTGGCAAAAGCAATCGATATTGCAAAGAAATACTTCTCGAATATAAAGATTGAAGTAATGCCACTTTCTGCCGAGGACTACAAGGAACTGACACATCACGGACTGAACGGAGTAATCTGTTTCCAAGAGACATATAACAGGGAACATTACCAGAACTATCACCCACGCGGCATGAAGAGTAAATTTGAATGGCGATGCGACGGCTTCGACCGCATGGGACAGGCAGGAGTACATTCCATCGGTATGGGTGTGCTGATAGGACTGGAGAAAGAATGGAGAACTGACGTGACAATGATGGCATATCACCTGCGTTATCTGCAAAAGCACTACTGGAAAACGAAGTATTCAGTAAACTTCCCACGTATGCGCCCGGCACAGAACGAAGGGTTCCACCCGAACTGCTACATGACAGACAAGCAATTGGCTCAGGCTACGTTTGCAATGCGCATCTTCGATCACGACGTGGACATATCTTACTCTACACGCGAACACGCATACATACGCGATAATATGTGTACACTCGGAGTCACAACGATGTCGGCAGAGAGCAAAGTGAACCCAGGAGGATATCACACTTATCCGCAGGCATTGGAACAGTTTACTGTAAGCGATGAACGTACAGCCAAGACAATAAATCAGCGGCTCAAGGAATTGGGACGCGAACCGGTATGGAAAGACTGGGATGCATCGTTCGACCTCTTCGGAGGCCTCACCCCAACCCTCTCCAAAAGAGAGGGAGCCTGTCCATTTACAAAACAATAAAAGTAATAATCCCTCCCCATTAGGGGGGGAGGCTAGGAAGGGGCTGTTTTATATGATAATCGTAATTACACTTCCATATTTTTTTGAAGGAGAAGCTGAACGGATTACTCAGTTTCTGGAGGGAGGCGTGGACCTGATTCATATACGAAAACCAGGGGCGAAGAGGGAGCAAGTCGAAGAATTATTACTTAAGATTCCGTCCAAATTAAGAAATAGGATGATATTGCACGACCACTTCGAACTTGCGATGGAATACGGGCTACGTGGAATTCACCTTAATAGTAGGAATCCATACTTTCACAAGGGATGGAAGGGTGCAGTGAGTCGTTCGTGTCACTCAATATCAGAACTGGCAGAATGCAAAAAAGAGGCGTACGACTACATGAGCCTCTCCCCTATCTTCGACAGTATTTCGAAGGAGGGATATAAGTCTGCATTCACAAGAGAACAGTTGGAAGAGGCACGACAAAATGGTATCATAGACAACAGGGTTATGGCACTGGGGGGTGTGACATTTGACAAGATAGGATTAATAACTGAAATGGGCTTCGGAGGAGCTATGATATTAGGCGACGCATGGAAATAGTATTAAGCATAGCAGGCAGCGACCCCTCGGCAGGGGCTGGAGTACAACAGGACTTAAAAACCATAACAGCTCTGGGATGTTACGGATGTACTGTGATTACAGCACTTACGACACAGAACACGCAAGGTGTGCAGGATGTTAAAGCTGTAGATGGAGAAGTAGTTGCAGCACAATTGCAGTCACTTATTGACGACCTCGACATCGCTGCAATAAAGATAGGCCAGATACCAACAAGGGGGGTAGCCGAAGCTATTATAAGAGCATTAAAACCACACTTGAGTAACCATTCCATCCCTGTCGTATATGACCCCGTAATGGTTTCAACAAGTGGAAGAAGAATGATGGACGTAGAGTGTGTGGAGTATGTAAAAAATGAGTTGTTTCCGTTTTGCACACTGATAACTCCGAATCTGCAGGAAACAGAAGTATTGTGGGGGAAAAAAATCCGAACAACAGAAGACATAGAAAAAGCAGGAAGATATCTGACGGAAAAATATGCTACTGCCTTCCTCGTAAAAGGCGGTCATGCCGAAGGAGAGGAAATGACCGACAGACTGTATCGAACAGACGGAACAACTGAGATTTTCAACACAAAGAAAATCAAAAGCGGAAATCTGCACGGCACAGGATGTACACTTTCTTCTGCCATTGCCTCTCTGCTGGCAAAAGGACAGTCACTATCTGAAGCCGTGGAAGGTGGAAAGGCTATAGTAAGCAAGGGCATAGAAAAAGGACGCCTTCTCCGAATCGGAAAAGGCAATGGTCCGTTATGGCTTTTCAATTTATAATAATGTATCGAATTGGTCGCAGAGACTCTGCATTGAAGGAAAGAGAAGATTTGCTCCCTGAGAAAGGAGTGCATCATCGGGCAGAGGTCCTGTATTTACAGCAATAGTGAATACTCCTGCACGAACTGCAGCCTGCACTCCAAGAGGTGCATTTTCAACCACAACAAAGTGGTCTGGACCAAGAATAGTACCAAAGAAATCGTTATATTTTCGGATTCCCATCAGGTAAGGTTCGGGATCGGGTTTTCCACGAGTAACGTCGAAAGCTGTGACCATCAGTTCTGGACGGAAAATACCAGGAAAATGTTCGTTGAGACGACCTAATAGGCTACGTTGTCCGCTACCTGTCACCAAAATGGGAGTGATGCCTGCATGTACTACTTTCTTAAGCAGTTCGTAAGCTCCTGGCATAGGAGGAGCAATGGGCATGCTGTTGAAGAGGTCTGCTTTGTACTGATAAATTTCTTTTTCTTCCTGTTCAGTTACGTCCCCCCCAAACATACGACGCGACACGGTATTGATTGTGCCTGCACCTGTACGTCCCTCATGCATGTATGCTTCTTCCTCAGTAAAATCAGTAAAACCAAAGTGGTGCATGGTCTGGCACCAGCTTTTAGCATGATTCTTCATGGAATCGAAGAGCACTCCATCCATGTCGAACATTATTGCACGTTTCGCTGCAAATATCCCTTTCACGTTATCAGTCATCAAGAAAATCCTCTACAAGTGTTTCGGTTTCAATCTGTGCTATCTCAAGATTATCGTTTATTACCACTTCGTCAAACTGCGGAGCAAATGTGAGTTCATAGTCGGCTTTTGCAAGTCGTTGTTCAATGTCCTCAGCTGAATCTGTGGCGCGAGCCAAGAGACGCGAGCGCAACTCTTCGATGCTTGGTGGCTGGATAAAAATGGCAAGAGCACGTTTGCCATACGCTTTCTTAATATTGAGTGCTCCCTTCACATCTACATCGAAGATGACGTTCTGTCCTGCTTCGAGCTGACTGTCCACCTGTGAACGAAGGGTACCATAATACCGGTCGGCATATACTTCCTCATATTCAATGAAATCGCCATCGGCAATATGCTGACGGAATTCGTCGGGAGTGATGAAGAGATATTCCACCCCGTTCTTCTCTGTGCCACGTGGCTGACGTGTGGTAGCAGAAATGGAAAAGTGGAGGTTAAGGTCGGGATTCTGCATCAGGTAACGGAGTATGGTCGATTTACCTGAACCCGACGGTGCTGCAAGTATGATGAGTTTTGACATAGTTACATGACGTTAAGTACCTGTTCCTTTATCTGTTCGAGTTCATCCTTCATCTGAACTACGATATTCTGCATCTCAGCCTGATTCGACTTACTGCCTGTGGTGTTTATCTCACGACCCATCTCCTGTGCTATGAATCCAAGTTTCTTACCTTGACCACCAGTGCCTTCGCTCATGGTCTGCAGGAAGTAGTCGAGGTGGTTGGTGAGACGTTGTTTCTCTTCAGAGATGTCGAGTTTCTCGATGTAGTAAATCATCTCCTGTTCGAGACGGTTGGAGTCATAGTCCACTCCTGAAATCTTGCTCAGATTGTCAACGATACGCTGACGAATCTTCTCCACCCTACCCTGTTCGTACGGTTCGATGGAGAGAAGCAGGCGACGTATATTCTCTATTTTCTCAGTGAACTTACGTTCAAGTGCAGCACCCTCCTGTTTACGGAAATCAATGAGATTGCCTACTGCATTAAGGAGGGTCTGCCATGCAACTTGCCATTCCTCGTCGCTGAGAACTTCCACTTCAGTACGTGTCATGATATCCGGCATTCGCATGAGGAGCGGAAGGAAATCGGTCTTCGTAGTATCCAGTTTCAGGGTTTCGGCAAGCGAACGGAGTTCATTGAAGTATTGGGATGCAAGTCCGACGTTGATTGGGTCGGCAGTAAGTGCTGCATCACGTTCCACCCAAATCGACAGGTCAACTTTACCTCTTTCGAGGTGTCCCTGAATAAGATTTCGGATTTCCATCTCTTTCTCACGATAGAGGGGAGCGATGCGAGTCTGCAAGTCGAGTGATTTCGAGTTGAGCGATTTCACTTCTACATGAATCTTTTTGCCTCCATATTCGGCTACACAACTGCCGTAACCGGTCATTGATTGTATCATACGCGTGTACAGTTTTTATTATTTTGTGTGCAAAGGTAAGAAAATAATTAAAAAAGCGTATCTTTG
>CAJODY010000060.1 GCA_905233285.1 uncultured Bacteroidaceae bacterium | reverse complement strand
ACTGGTGTGGAACGCACGTGTGGCAAAACGGATGATGAAGGGTAACCTCATCGTGATGTTCGACGGTTTTGACCTGCTGGGTAAGTTGTCGAACATACGTCGCTATGTGAATGCACAGGGTAAGTCGGAGACGTTCTATAATGTGATTCCAAGTTACGGACTGCTGCATATCGTCTGGAAACTGAACAGGGAACCGGGGAAACGTTGAAGTTAAAAGTTAAAAGTTAAAAGTTAAAAGTTTTGCGTTTCACTTGCTTAATTGTAACTTTGCAGAAATTTTAACGTAAAAAGATTATGGCAATAGTAAAACCGTTTAGGGGGGTACGTCCTCCAAAGGATTTGGTAGAAGAAGTAGAGAGCCGTCCGTATGACGTGCTGGACTCGGAAGAGGCACGCGCAGAGGCTGGAACGAATGAGAAGTCGCTGTATCATATCATCAAGCCGGAGATTAATTTCGAACCGGGAACTAGCGAGTATGACCCTCGTGTATATGAGGAGGCTGCAAGGCAGTTCAAGATGTTCCAGGAGAAGGGATGGCTGGTGCAGGACGAGAAGGAACAGTATTATATATATGCTCAGACGTCGTGTCTGCCGGCTAACGGAAACAAGGAGAAGACTCAGTACGGAATAGTAGTGGGTGCCTACTCGGGCGACTACCAGAAGGGCGTGATTAAGAAGCACGAACTGACTCGCGCTGACAAGGAGGAGGACCGCATGAAGCACGTACGGGTGAACGATGCAAATATCGAACCGGTGTTCTTCGCTTATCCTGACAACGAGGTGCTGCTGACTCTCATCGAGAAGTATGCAAAGACGAAGCCGGAGTATGACTTCACAGCCCCTATCGACGGCTTCGGACATAAGCTGTGGTGCGTAAGCGACGATGAGGATATCAGGACTATCACGGAGGAGTTCGGAAAGATGCCGAGCCTGTATATCGCTGACGGACATCACCGCTCGGCTGCTGCCGCTCTCGTGGGTACGGAGAAGGCTAAGCAGAACCCGAACCACAGAGGCGACGAGGAGTATAATTACTTCATGGCTGTATGTTTCCCTGCAAGTCAGCTGACTATCCTGGACTATAACCGCGTGGTGAAGGACCTGAACGGAATGACTTCGGAGGAGTTCATCGAACGACTGAAGAAGAATTTCACCGTCGAGGCAAAGGGCAAGGAGGAATACAGGGCACAGGAGATGCACGAGTTCTCGATGTATCTCGACGGCATCTGGTATTCGCTGAAGGCTAAGAAGGGTACGTATGACGAGAATGACCCTATCGGTGTGCTGGACGTAAGCATCTCGAGCCGCTTGATTCTGGACGAACTGCTCGGAATAAAAGACCTGAGACGCGACAAGCGGATTGACTTCGTAGGCGGACTGCGCGGTCTGGGCGAACTGAAACGCCGAGTGGATAGCGGAGAGATGAAGATGGCACTGGCTCTCTACCCTGTCACCATGAAGCAGATTATGGATATCGCCGACAGCGGAAATATCATGCCTCCGAAGGCTACATGGTTCGAACCGAAACTGCGCTCTGGACTCGTTATTCATAAGTTGAGTTGATAGCTTACCGCTTACAGCTTACAGCTTACCGCTTACTGTTTACAGCTTACAGCTTACTGTTTACAGCTTACTGTTTACCGCTTACTGTTTACAGCTTACTGTTTACTGTTGAAATTTTGAAGATGAAAAAAAATATAATATTTGTTGCTGCGCTTATGTGCGGCATGCTCACGGATGGGTCGTGGGCACAGACTCAGACTCCGGCAGAGAATCCGACGACGGAGAAGACTGAGAAATCTGAGAAGAAGGACAAGAAGGAAAAGAAGGATAAGGAGAAGGAGAAGAAGGAGAAGAAGAAGTCGGGACATTACTGGAAGAAGATTCCAGGCAGACTGGCATGGGAATGGGCAAAGCGCGAGGAACCGAAGCAGGCTCCGAAGTTTGACGTGGAGCGCAAGGGTCTGTTCAACGTGAAGAAGAAGGATAAGGACTGGTTCTTCGAAATTCCTGATTCGCTCATCGGTAAGGATATTCTGGTGACTACCCGCTTCATCTCTACCCCATCGAACACGGGTATGTTCGGAGGTGAGGAGATAAACGAACAGACTGTGTATTTCGAGAAGGTGAACAAGGATAAGATGATTATGCGTGTTCATCTGCTCATAAACGCTGCGGACACATCGAACGTAATCAGCAGGGCCGTAACGGTTTCAAATACAAACCCTATCATGGCTCAGTTTAAGATTGAGTCGCACGAGAACGGTCTGTACAAGATAAAGATGAATGAGTTTCTGCAAGACGACAATGCCATAACAGGAATTCATCAGCACATGAAGAAATCGTTCAATCTGGGGCAGTATCTCGGACAACTGACGAACATAGAGGATATAAAGTCGTTCCCTACGAATACTGAGGTACGAATGACGAAGACATGGACTTCGTCGAGTCAGACGATACCTTCGGCACGGGAAACGGAACGCGCTACGTTCGGCATAAACCTCTCGTTCGTGATGCTGCCTGAGGTGCCGATGGCAACCCGATTCTACGACCCGCGTGTGGGTTACTTCACCGTGAACTACAATGAGTTTACGGATAAGCAGCAGCACGTGGAGTGGAAGAGTTTTATTACCCGCTGGCGTCTGGAACCGAAGGACGAGGACTTGGAGGCTTATTTGCGTGGAGAACTGGTGGAACCGAAGAAGCCCATCGTCTATTATATCGACCCTGCCACTCCGAAGCAATGGCGCAAGTACCTGATTCAGGGTGTGAACGACTGGCAGAAGGCTTTTGAGAAAGCTGGATTCAAGAATGCCATCTATGCTCTGGAATGGCCTGAAGGTAAGGACTCGACGATGAGTATGGAGGATGCCCGATACAGCATGATACGCTATCTGGCTTCGCCGATAGAGAACGCATATGGACCGCACGTGAGCGACCCGCGTACGGGTGAGATTCTGGAGAGCCACATCTGCTGGTATCACAACGTGATGAGTCTGGTGCACGACTGGTATATGGTTCAGGCATCGAGCATCGACGAGGCTGCACGCAAGATGAACTACGACGAGGAACTGATGGGACAGCTCATACGTTTCGTGTCGAGTCATGAGGTGGGTCATACGCTCGGTCTGCGACATAACTTCGGAGCATCGAGCACGGTGCCTGTGGAGAATCTGCGCAACAAAGCATGGGTGGAGGCTTACGGACATACTCCGTCAATCATGGACTATGCACGTTTCAACTATGTGGCACAACCCGAGGACGGCATCAGTCAGGAAGGTATATTCCCACGTATCAACGACTATGACGAATGGGCTATACGCTGGGGTTACACCTACTACCCGGACATCAAGAATCCGCAGGATGACTATGCGAAGCTGGATGAACTGTACAAGAAATACTATGACGGAAACCCAAGACTGTGGTGGGGTGACGGAGAAGGACTGAGAGGAGTTGACCCGCGCCGTCAGACTGAAGACCTGGGCGACGATGCCATGAAGGCAGGTGAATATGGTATCATGAACCTGAAACGCGAACTGCAGAACCTGCCGCAGTGGACATACGAGAAGACTGATATATATAATGATAATCTGCGCAGGATGGCAAACCAGATTCATTCGCAGTTCTACAGATATCTGGGTCATGTGATTAACAATATCGGTGGTACGTACGTCACTTTCCGCACTCAGGCTCAGGGTGGTACGAAGTATGAGAACAATCCGAAGGAACGTCAGAAGAGGGCTATCGACTTCATCAACAGACATGCGCTGACCGAACCGACATGGATGCGTGAAGTGCCATACGCCACTCAACTGACAAACGATACGGAGGCTATCACATTCCATATAGCACGCAATGTGGCAAGACAACTTGTATATCGCACTTACGAACTGAATACGGACTATAATGCAGGTGAGTATCTTGACGACATCGCTGACCTCATAATGAAGGAAGCGGCAAGCAGTCAGAAGGTGACACGCTACCGTCAGGAACTGCAGAAGAGGTTCGTAACCGACCTGATAGGTCTCTACAATGACGGAGGCGACATGAAGGGCTATGCACTGAGGGAACTGAAGAGGATAAAGACGAAGATAGCCAATGCCAATGGTACGGATGCATCGACTCAGGCTCACTGGGCTCTGCTGAAAGACCAGATAGAACGTGCGCTCGTAATAAAGTAAATGGATTTATACAGAACCATAAAGGAGAAAGCTGAAGGCACATACAGCGAGAAACGAAGTAAGTTTCTCGCTTTTGCTATTCCTGTCAGTACGGTGGACGAGGTGAAGACGCTGGTGGCTGAATATCAGAAGAAGTATTACGATGCACGCCACGTATGCTATGCCTATATGCTGGGAGCAGAACGGAAGGAGTTCAGAGCCAACGACAACGGAGAACCGTCGGGAACTGCCGGAAAGCCTATTCTGGGACAGATAAATTCGAACGAACTGACAAATATACTGATTATAGTAGTCAGGTATTTCGGAGGAATAAAACTGGGAACGAGCGGACTGATTGTGGCTTACCGTCTGGCTGCTGCCGAAGCTATTGCTGCTGCGGAGATTGTGGAGAGGACTGTGGATGAGGATGTGAAGGTGAAGTTTGAATACCCGATGATGAACGAGGTGATGAAGGTGGTGAAGGATATGGAACCGCAGATTTTGAGTCAGGACTTTGAGATGGATTGCCGTATGACGCTGCGCATAAGGAAGGGCGAGTCGGAACGGATGAAAGAAAAACTGAAGAAGATTGAAACACTTAGTATCGAAGATTAGTATTCTGACCATGTGTGCCCTACTCTTCTCGTGTGGAGGCAGACAGAAGGAATCGCCGTTTGAAAGGACGAAGGCGAACGCCGAGGAGGTGTTCGACCTGGAAGAAATACAACAGAACGGCGAACTGATTGTGCTGACTCAGTACGGTCCGGACACATATTTCGAATGGAGAGGCGAACACTTCGGACGGCAGTATATGCTGGCTGACGCTTATGCCAGAAGCATAGGAACGAGCATGAGGGTCGAGGTGTGCCGCACCGTGGATGAACTGCAACGCCGACTGGACAGCGGTGACGGAGATATCGTGGTATGCAATATTCCGGATTCGTTGCAGACAGATGAGAATGATTATTTCAAGGCTGACACCATAATCGAGGCGTGGGCTGTGAGCAGGAAGTGTCCGCAGTTGTCAAAAAACCTTGCTGAGTGGATTGCAGAGAATAATGACCGGATGGTGGATTTGTCAACCATACAGATAAGGACATCGAACGGCAGGAAGTACAGTCCGAGAAAGAAGGTGTCGGCACCAATCAGGAACCTGGCTCGCGGAGAGATTTCAGTATATGACCACTTGTTCCGTCAGCACTCGAGAGGCATAGGATGGGACTGGAAACTGCTGGCTGCACAGGCTTATCAGGAGTCGGCATTCGACCCCGAGGCTGTGTCGTTCATGGGTGCGATGGGACTGATGCAGCTGATGCCTTCGACGGCTAAGACCGTGGGTGTGAAGATGAACAAGGTGTTCGAACCGGAGCATAACCTGAGAGGAGCCGTGAAACTGATTGCAATGCTGAACGAACATTACAGCGACATAAGGAATCAGTCGGAGAGAATCAATTTCATTCTGGCTGCTTATAATGCCGGTTCGGGACATGTAGATGATGCGCGACGACTGGCACGCAAGTATGGCAAAGACCCTAACCGATGGTTGGGAAATGTGGATGGTTTTGTGCTGAGGATGTCGGAGTCGAGGATGTATAATCAGCCGGAGGTGCAGCACGGATATTTCAGAGGCAGCGAGACGTATGACTATGTGAACAGCATCAGGGCAAGATGGGAGGAGTACCGAGTAAAGGTTAAAGGTTAAAGGTTAAGGGTTAAGTGTTACAGTTTACTGTTTACCGTTGAAATAATAATAGCCAGCTGTGGGGCTGGCTATTATTATATATAATGTGTAAGATTAGAGAATGCTCTTTACTGCCTCGAGCATACCCTTCTGTTGAATGAGGTCGAGGTACTGCTTTACGAGTGCTGTGAGTCCCGGAACGGTCTGGTTGAGGTTTTCCTTCCAGATATTCTCGGCTGCGAGAACACCTTCAGCTACACGCTGAGTGTCGCCGGTAGCCCAGAGGTCGGTAAGCATCTGCATGATTTCAGGTGCATCGTTCGGAACGATTTCTGCTCCGTCGGCACGTTTGCCTCCCTTGTAGTAAGTGATGATGGCTGCAAGACCCATGACAAGTCCCTTTGGCAGTTCACCCTTACGCTGGAGATAAACCTTTACACCTGGAAGGTCACGAGTCTCGAACTTCGGGAATGAGTTGAGCATGATGCTGGTAACCTGATGGTCAACGTATGGATTGTCGAAACGTTCGAGTACGTCAGCTGCAAACTGCTGGAGTTCTGCCATCGGCAGGTTGAGGGTCTGCATGAGTTCGTCGTACTGTACTTTCTTGATGTACTTGCCTACTACCGGATGGTGGAGTGCATCGCGAACGATGTTGATGCCGCTGAGGTATGCCACTGGAGAGAGAACGGTGTGAGGACCATTGAGGAGTGTTACCTTACGCTCGTGGTATGGCTTTTCGCTCTCGGCAATGAGAACGTGGAGTCCGGCTTTCTCTGCAGGGAATTCCTTACGGAGCTGAGCGATAGACATGTTCTCTGGTTTTTCAATTACCCAAAGGTGGAATATCTCAGCCTGAACTACGAGGTTGTCGGCATAGCATACTTTCTTCTGAATCTGAGCAATCTCCTTGCGTGGGAATCCAGGAACTATGCGGTCAACAAGAGTAGCACAAACGTAGCAATACTTTGTGAACCAGTTCTTGAACTTAGCATAATCCTTGCCGAAGTCGTCCTTCCAGAGTTCGATGTACTGATAGATACACTCCTTGAGGTGGTGTCCGTTGAGGAAGATAAGTTCGCAAGGCATGATGATAAGTCCCTTCTTGGGGTCACCCTTGAATGCCTGGAAACGACGATAGAGCAACTGAGTCAACTTGCCCGGATAGCTGCTTGCAGGAGCATCGGTGAACTTACAGTTAGGGTCGAATGCAATACCTGCCTCGGTAGTATTGGAGATGACGAAACGGATTTCCGGCTGGTCGGCAAGTGCCATGAATGCTGAGTTCTGGCTATAAGGATTGAGTGCACGACTGATGACGTCGATACGAGTGAGTTCGTTAACCGGCTTACCTTTCTGACGTCCCTGAAGATTGACGTGGTAGAGGCAGTCCTGTCCGTTGAGCCACTCGACCATACCTTTGTCAATAGGCTGTACGACTACGACTGAGGAGTTGAAGTCGGTCTTCTGGTTCATGTTGTAGATAATCCAATCTACAAATGCACGAAGGAAGTTTCCTTCGCCAAACTGGATGATTCTCTCGGGTGCAGAGCTCTTAGGAGCTGTGCGAGCATTTAATGCTTTCATAGTCTTTCTGTGATAAAATTAATTTAATAATGTTATTGTTTTTGTTTGATGAATTTCTTTTTGTTCCAAAGCAGGATGTCGGTCTGACGCGAAAGAGGAACAGCCTGAGGGTCAAAACTGAGTTCGAAGGGACGGAAGGTGTGAACCGTCAGACGGTCGTCGGCAGCAGAAGCGATGTATTGTCTAATAACGTTCGGTTCGGATTCTGCCTTCAGGAATTTCTCCGTAGGAAGCGGTTTCCAAGCGGTGTCGTAGAATGAGAGACTGCTTTCAGCCACGCTGTCGTTAAGGTTGAAGGTATAGATAGAGAGCAGTATTTTCCCTTTTGACTGAGGCAGAAGCTTCAGTTGGAGTGTGGATACCGCAGTAATACGGATGAGGGTATAGTCGTCGGTAAGCTGTGTCATCTCACTGGTGCCTCCGAGTCGGTTGCGAACCTGTGCCAACATCTGTGTGTCAAGATAGTCGGGAAAATCAAGGAGGTTGTTATGAGTGAGCAGTGTGACGAGTGTGTCGGGAGCCGAACGCAACATCTCCCGCATGGTCTGGGCAGAGGATGCGAGAGAAAGCGATGCAAGGATTATGGTGATGAGTATTCTCATTGTACTTGTCCGATTATTTCCTGAACAGATTTGCAACCATGACGGTCGAGCCATTCACTTATGCCTTCTGCCACACGTACAGAGACTGCAGGGTCGATGAAGTTGGCTGTACCTATTTCTATTGCCGAAGCTCCTGCCATAAGGAATTCTATAGCATCGGCAGCCGTCATAATACCACCCAGTCCGACTACCGGTATCTTGACAGCTTTGGCTACTTGCCAAACACAACGAACTGCAACGGGTTTGATAGCAGGACCGGAGAGTCCGCCGGTAGATATCGACAACTTTGGTCGGCGACGTTCGATGTCTATTGCCATTCCCATAAGGGTATTGATGCAGGATACGGCATCGGCTCCTTCAGCTTCAACTGCAAGGGCTATGTCAGCGATATTGGTTACGTTGGGTGACAGTTTTACGATGATTGGTTTGCGGTAAGCAGCACGGACGGCACGAACTACGGATGCTGCTCCGTCGGTAGTCACTCCGAATGCCATACCCCCTTGCCGTACGTTGGGACAGGAGATGTTCAGTTCGATGGCAGGAATATTCTCAAGTTCACCTATCAGTCGAGCACACTCGGCATAATCATCTGGCGACGAACCACTTACGTTAACGATTACATTGGTCTGAAGGTCTTTTATCTGAGGATAGATATGCTGACAGAAGTATTCTGCTCCCTTGTTCTGAAGACCTACACAGTTGAGCATTCCGGAGGGAGTTTCAGTCATACGAGGGTAGTCGTTACCTTCACGAGGAAGGAGTGTGGTACCCTTCACGATGATTGCACCTATATCTGAAAGATTGACCAGGTCGGCAAATTCAAGTCCGTAGCCGAATGTGCCGGATGCAGTCATGACCGGAGTCTTCATGTCCAGTCCTGCTATGTTTACTCTTATATCTGCCATGTCAAGTCGTTTATATTAAATACAGGACCCTCGGTACATACACAAACATTGCCACGGACGGTCTTCTCGACGCAGCAGAGGCAGGCTCCGAGTCCGCATGCCATCATATTTTCAAGACTCACCTCACAGGGGATGTCGTTCTGACGGGCATATTTTGCTACGTTCACCATCATAGGTTTAGGACCACAGACGGCAATACGGTCGAAACGCTTTTCACGGAGTATGCTGTGATGGGTGACAAATCCCTTTTCGCCAAGGGTAGCGTCTTCGGTAGTGATATATACATCGGCTATAGAACGGAAGAGGTCGAGAAGCAGGAGGTCGTTCTGGGTTCTGGCTCCGAGGAGGAACGACGGACGTGCTCCCTCTGCCTTCAGGTATTTGCCGTATTCGAGCAGCGGTGCCACACCTACTCCACCTCCGACAAGAAGCACTTCCTCACCAGGTTGCTGAACAGGAGAAAAGCCGTTGCCAAGCGGAAAGACAAGGTTCAACTTATCACCAACGGAAAGTTTTCCGAGAGTCTTGGTTCCTTCTCCAACCATAGCCACAAGGAGCCAGAGTTGGTTTTTCTCTCTATCCACATAGTTAATAGAGATGGGACGACGGAGGAATGTTGAAGGACTGCCCTGAACAAGGACTTCGACGAACTGTCCGGGACGGATGTCGGGCAATGGCTGAGAGTCGGTAAGCTTCAGAAGTACGTAGCGGTTATTAGGAAAACTGACTTCCGAAACGGTCAAATCTTTTGCGTATTTTTTCATTAATAATGTATTCTCGTGTCGTAATTAGCTGCAAATGTAAAAAACATTTGATTATTGGTTGTTATTAAAATTAAAAATATTACCTTTGCACCCGATTTTTTGTGGGTTAGAGCCCCAAAAGGTTGCCGAATTGGCTCAGTTGGTAGAGCAACGCATTCGTAATGCGTAGGTCGCGGGTTCGAGTCCCGCATTCGCAATTGTAAAATATAACGCTGGTAATATCTTCTCAGTTATCAATGCTGTAAAAAGATTGGGGATTGAGCCTACGCTGACTGACAATGCAGAGGATTTGCAGAGAGCAGACAAAGTGATTTTTCCAGGTCAGGGCGAGGCCGGCACAACTATGCAGTATCTGCGTCAGCGTGGACTGGACAAGGTCATCTGTTCACTTAAGCAACCCGTTTTAGGAATCTGCATCGGAATGCAGCTGATGTGTCGCCACTCGGAAGAGCAGGATACGGACTGTCTCGGCATTTTCGATATTGATGTGAAGCGTTTCTGTCCTCAAAGACATGAGGACAAGGTGCCACAGATGGGATGGAACACGATTGAAAACTGCAAATCGCCGCTGTTCGAGGGTTTTGAACAACCGGAATTCGTGTATTTCATCCACAGTTTCTATGCTCCGCTTTCAGAATTTACGATTGCAACGACAAACTACATACTTCCCTACTCTTCTGCCCTGCATAAGGATAATTTCTATGCTACACAGTTCCATCCGGAAAAGAGTGGCAAGGTAGGCGAACGTATATTACAGAACTTTATCGAGCTATAAATGATTGAGATAATTCCGGCAATAGATATAATCGAAGGCAAATGTGTGCGACTCACGAAGGGAGACTACGACACTAAGAAGGTGTATAATGACGACCCTCTTGAGGTGGCTAAGATGATGGAGGCAAATGGCATGAGACGTCTGCATGTGGTGGATCTTGACGGAGCAAAGTCGCAGCATATCGTCAATTATAATATTATAGAACGAATTGCCGACCACACGTCGCTGGTAATAGATTTCGGCGGCGGAATAAAGACAGACGAGGATATCGACATAGCTTTCGGAAGCGGTGCATCACTCGTTACTGTTGGTAGTGTTGCTGTGAAAGAGCCTGAGTTGTTCGGCGAATGGCTGGAAAAATACAGTCCGGCAAAGATTATACTCGGAGCCGATGTAAAGAACGGACTCATAAGCATAAACGGATGGAAGGAAGAAGCTGGCGACCAGCTGATGCCGTTCCTGGAGAGATATGTGAATAAAGGTGTGGAGAATGTGCTGTGTACTGATATCTCGAAGGACGGAATGCTTGAAGGACCTGCTACGGAACTCTACAGCAAAATAATGAAGCAGTTTCCCGACATCCACCTGATAGCAAGCGGTGGGGTGAGTTGCATTGAGGATATTGAGGCTCTCGACAAGGCCGGAATACCTGCAGTAGTATTCGGCAAAGCCCTGTACGAAGGCAAGATAAAGATGGAGGAACTGAAACCGTATTTGTAAGGTTTAAGGGTTAAGGGTTAAAGAATTGAAAGAAATATGTTGGCAAAACGGATAATACCTTGTCTTGACATTAAAGACGGACAGACTGTGAAGGGAACGAACTTTCTGAACCTTCGACAGGCTGGCGACCCTATTGCCCTTGGCAAGGCTTATTCGGAGCAGGGAGCTGACGAACTAGTATATCTTGATATCACCGCAAGTCACGAAGGCAGAAAGACATTTACTGAACTGGTTGGAAAGATTGCAAGGGAAATAAACATTCCCTTCACCGTGGGTGGTGGCATCAATGAACTGAAAGATGTGGAACGCCTCCTGAATGCAGGAGCAGACAAGGTAAGCGTGAATTCGGCTGCCATTCGTCGTCCGGAACTTATCGACGAGATAGCTAAGCATTTCGGTTCGCAGGTTTGTGTAGTGGCTATCGATGCCAAGCAGACAGAACGCGGATGGTACTGCTATCTGAACGGCGGACGTATTGAGACTGAGCGCAATCTCTTTGAATGGGCAAAGGAAGCCAACGAACGTGGTGCCGGAGAGATTCTGTTCACTTCGATGAACCACGACGGGGTAAAGAACGGATTTGCCGATGATGCCCTGCGCCGCCTCTCCGACTCTCTCAGCATACCTGTGATAGCCAGCGGAGGAGCAGGAAAGAAAGAGCATTTCCGCGACACATTCATCAACGGACATTCCGATGCGGCTCTGGCTGCAAGTGTGTTCCATTTCGGAGAGATACCAATTCCGAGTCTGAAACAATATCTAAGAAACGAAGGAATAAATATAAGAATATGAATATAGATTTCAACAAGATGGATGGTCTCGTGCCAGCCATCATCCAGGATGCCAAGACACTGAAGGTGCTGATGCTGGGCTTCATGAACGAGGAGGCTTACAAGAAGACCGTGGATACAGGTAAGGTTACTTTCTATAGCCGTACCCGTAAGACTCTGTGGACTAAGGGAGAGACAAGCGGAAACTTCCTGAATGTAGTGTCGATAGCTGTCGATTGCGACAACGATACCCTGCTCATCAAGGCTAATCCGACAGGTCCAGTATGCCACACCGGTGCCGATACATGCTGGAACGAGGAAAACGAAAACCCTATCATGTTCCTTGTCGAACTGCAGCGATTCATCGAGAAGCGCCACGAGGAAATGCCCGAGGGTTCATACACTACAAGTCTTTTCAAAGACGGATGCCACCGTATGGCTCAGAAAGTGGGTGAAGAAGCACTCGAAGCTGTAATCGAAGCAGTAGCCAATAATAACGAACGTCTCATCTACGAAGCAAGCGATATGCTCTATCACCTGATAGTATTGCTGACCAGCAAGGGACTGAAAATAGAAGATCTCGCAACAGAATTGGCTGAACGCCACGACCCGACATGGCACAAACATTGATAAACTACCACAACATCAACGTGTATCAGGAAGATACGCTGATTCTCGAAAATGTAAACATGAACATTGGCGAGGGTGAATTTGTGTATCTGACTGGCAAGGTCGGTTCGGGTAAGAGTTCTCTGCTGAAGACCCTGTATGGAGAACTGCCATGCAACGGCGACAAACAACAGAGGAAGGCACTGGGCGATGTCGATTCAGAAGCGACGGTATTAGATTTCGACATGCTCCGCATACGTCGGAAACATCTGCCAGATTTGCGTCGCAGCCTCGGAATCATATTCCAGGACTTCCAACTGCTGACCGACCGTACAGTCCGCGAAAATTTGCGATTCGTACTCCGTGCTACTGGTTGGAAGAATAAAGAGGACATCTCCCGCCGTATCGACGAGGTGCTCAGTCTGGTAGAGATGACCGACAAAGCCGACAAGATGCCTAACGAACTCTCGGGAGGAGAACAGCAACGTATAGCCATTGCAAGGGCAATACTCAACAGTCCGAAACTGATTTTGGCTGACGAGCCCACAGGTAATCTTGACACGGAAACAAGTCGTCTCATCACAGAACTGCTCAGAGGATTATGCCGAGACGGTTCGTCCGTATTGATGATAACCCATAACCTGTCGCTGCTGGAGGAATATCCGGGACGTGTGTTCCATTGCAAGAACTCGACGATAACAGAACTGACCAACGACTCTGCTGCACTCGATACTGAGCGCAAAGAAGCAGACAGCGACGATTCACAAGGATGGAAAGACCTTGCAAATGAATTTTTGTAAACAATAAAACGACAACAATATGAAAGTACTTAAATTTGGCGGCACATCAGTAGGCACACCACAACGCATGAAAGATGTGGTAAAACTGATAAACGACGGAGAAAAGAAAATCGTCGTTCTCTCTGCCATGTCCGGCACAACCAACTCCCTACTCGAGATTTGTGATTATCTGTACAAAAAGAATCCCGAAGGAGCATTCGAGGTTATAAACAAACTGGAGAAGAAATATAAGAAGCACGTTGACGAGCTTTATTCAACAGATGAATATAAATCCCTTACCCTTGCATTCCTCAAGGAAGAGTTCGACTATCTGCGCTCATTCACCAAGGGTATCTTCACTATGTTTGAAGAGAAAATAATCGTAGGTCAGGGTGAAATAATCTCGACCAACATGGTGGCAAACTACATGGCTGAAATCGGATGTAACTCCTGCCTCATTCCAGCTCTCGAATTCATGCGTACCGACAAGAATGCTGAACCCGACCTCGAGTATATCAGCAAGAAACTCCGTGTTCAGTTAGACGAAAATCCGGACAAGGACATCTACATCACACAGGGATTCATCTGTCGCAATGCTTACGGTGAGATTGACAACCTGCAACGTGGAGGTTCCGACTATTCAGCATCGCTCATCGGTGCTGCCATAGGTGCTTCGGAGATTCAAATTTGGACTGATATCGACGGCATGCACAACAACGACCCACGTTTCGTCGATAAGACATCCCCTATCAGTCATCTCCACTTCGAAGAAGCAGCCGAACTGGCATATTTCGGAGCTAAGATACTCCACCCCACATGTGTTCAGCCGGCTAAGTTTGCAGGTATCCCTGTAAAACTGCTCAACACAATGGCACCAGAGGCACCGGGTACCGTCATCAGCAACGAGACAGAGAAGAACAAGATAAAAGCTGTAGCTGCAAAGGACAACATCACAGCCATCCGTATCACATCGAGCCGAATGCTCCTTGCATATGGATTCCTTCGCAAGGTGTTCGACATATTCGAGTCGTACAAAACCAGCATCGATATGGTCTGCACAGCCGAAGTAGGAGTAAGTGTCTCTATCGACAACGTAAGCCACCTCAGCGCCATCGTTGATGAACTGAAGAAATTCGGACACGTGGAGGTTGACCGCGATATGTGTATTATCTGTGTAGTGGGCGACCTCGAACCTGATAATATTGGTTTCGAAGCACAAGCTACAAATGCTCTTGCCGGCATTCCTGTTCGTATGATTAGCTACGGAGGCAGCAACCACAACATCTCATTCCTCATCCACGAATCAGACAAGAAACGTGCACTCCAGGCACTTTCCGACCACCTTTTCAACTCCTAACTAATGACAAGCCGTCTTCCCATAGATAAATTCCGCCAGCTGCGTACACCGTTCTACTACTACGACACTCAGTTGCTGCGCCAGACCCTTCAGACCATAAACAATGAAGCCGGTCGCTACCCCGACTATCACGTCCACTATGCCGTGAAGGCAAATGCCAACCTTAAAGTGCTCCGTGTCATCAACGAAGCCGGATTGGGTATCGACTGCGTCAGCGGTGGCGAGATTCAGCAAGTATTGAAAGCAGGTTTTCCTGCCGACAAGATAGTATTTGCCGGAGTCGGCAAAAGCGATTGGGAGATACAGCTCGGCATCGACAACGACATCTTCTGTTTCAACGTCGAGAGCATACCCGAACTACAGGTAATCAATCAGATAGCATCCCAACGGGGCAAGGTGGCAAACGTCTGCTTCCGCATCAATCCCGATGTCGGGGCACATACTCATGCAAACATAACCACCGGACTGGCTGAAAACAAATTCGGCATCGCGATGGACGACATGGAAGGGGTCATCCTATTAGCTCGCCAAATGAGTGGCGTCGCATTCAAGGGTCTTCACTTCCATATAGGTTCGCAAATTCTTGAGATGGACGACTTCGTAGCACTTGCTAATCGTATCAACGAACTGCAGGACCGTCTAGAAGAACGTGACATCTTCTGCGAGATAATCAACGTAGGCGGTGGACTCGGCATTGATTACGAAAATCCTGAGCAGAACCCAATTCCTGATTTTAAGACTTATTTCGCAACGTACAACAAATACCTGAAATTGCGTCCACATCAGTCCGTACACTTCGAACTCGGACGTTCCGTCGTTGCCCAGTGCGGAATGCTCATCACACGGGTTAACTTCGTAAAACAGGCGACATATAAGCAGTTTGCAATAGTAGATGCAGGTATGACCGACCTCATACGTCCTGCCCTCTACGATGCTCACCACAAGGCAGTCAACCTTACAAGTCAGGGCGAA
>CAJODY010000059.1 GCA_905233285.1 uncultured Bacteroidaceae bacterium | reverse complement strand
AACTGAGTCCACAGAATGACGATTTTCAGGCCTCGTAAATTCCTCGCGGTAGAAATACGTTGCAAAAATATACTGAAATTCGGTTACTACCAAATTCCAACCATCAAGTGTTAAAAGTTAAAAGTAACTGAAAATGAGTATTTTACAAATGGATAGTATTAGATATTCCTGGTTGTTTATATCCTTTTAGATACAGTCTATAGCAACCATAAAAAGCAGAGTTTCCTATACTCGTCACGCTGTTAGGGATGGTAATCGAAATCAGGCCGCTGCAACCCCAGAAAGATTGGTCTCCTATGCTCGTCACGCTGTTGCCGATGGTAATTGAAGTCAGGCCACTGCAACCGCAGAAAGCTTCGATCCCAATGCTCGTCACACTGTTGGGGATGGTAACCGAAGTCAGGCCGCTGCACCAAGAGAAAGCTCTATATCCTATGCTCGTCACGCCTTCTTCAATAATAACCTTTACAATATCAGTGCGATAATTATACCACGGTATGTTATCAAAAATATAGTCTCCCATCAGCCCTGTTCCAGAAATGGTCAGCGTGCCTGTTGATTCCACAAAGGTCCACGTTAGGTTTTCACCACATGAGCCGCTATCATCTGCCATTGCCATCATCGGCAATAAAATCATCATTAGTGATAATAATAGTTTTTTCATAATCGTATCGTTTTAGTTATTAATTCTTGAACATAAAGAAATCTCCTTCTCGCACGAAACGCACAAGAAGGAGACTATAAAGATGACAAAATTAAGAAATGCAATGTTACGCAAACCGCTGATAATCAGCAAATTACCCCCCCCTATAAGATTTTGGGCAGGTGCTCCGATGGGCTTAGAACGATATGCGGTCTGCTTCATTGTTTTAAGTTTTACAAACTGTTACTGCTTGCAAAGATAGTGCAAATCGAGTAAAATACAAAATATTTTTGCAATTATTTTTATTTTCGATGTTCGTGATGAAGCGGTGGTTTTTACAATATGAAAGGTGTCATAGGTGTCATACATGTCATAGGTGTCATTAAGGATTTTCTTGATTCGGGAGCAAATTTAAGGCACTATATAATAATAAAATTTATTTTATTATATATAGTGAGCTTTTTGCGTTTGCAAATGCTTAATGACATGTGTGACACCTATGACATGTGTGACACCTTTTTACTGAGCAAATTGTCTTAAACACTTTTTAACTAAAAGTTCGAAAGAAAACATAATTCTATATGCTGAAAAATTCGTACCTTTGCAGTGTCGATGATAAAGATGGAAATGGCGCGCAGGGCAACGAAAACTTTGTTTCAGGCCTGACAGAATTTACTGCCTGCCCAGGGCGCAAAAAATTCCTCCGAAAATCGGCAAAAAGAGTTAATCAACCACAAACTATTAATTTTCGATTTTTTATTACATTATTAACCATTTCGATTTGAAGGAGATTTGAATTATGACAATGAAAGTGAAAGCAGTTGAGAAGAAACTGAAGTTTACGAAGAACGAGAACGACCCCGGCATCTACCGCTATGTGATGCAGCCCGAACAGTATTCGAGCCTGTCGCAGAAGAAGGTCATCAAGGAGGCTGCCCTGCGCAGCGGCGTCAGTCAGGGCCGGCGAGGTGATCAAGGCGTGGGCCACCGAGGGCCACTCGGTAGCACTGCCCGGACTGGGTACCATGCGCTTCGGACTGCGCTCGAAGTCGGTGGAGAAGGTCGAGGACGTGAAGTCGAGCCTGATTACCAGCCGCCGCATCATCTTCACCCCCGACGTAGACCTGAAGGACGAGCTGAAGAACACTGCGGTGCAGATTACCTGCTACGACCGCGACGGCAAGGAGGTGAAGCGCGTGACCTCGACGGACGACGCAGAGGTGGAGGATCCTGAGGACACTGGTAACGAAAACGAAAACCAAAACCAAAACAGTGGTAGCGGTTCGGGTTCCGGCAGCGGTGAAGGAAGTGGCAGTGGTTCAGGCACTGGCAGTATCACGAGCGGCGTAGCGGCTCCGACCATTGGCGGTGAGGGTGCGTTCACCACGTCGACGCAGGTAACCATGAGCGGTCCTGACGGTGCAGAGATCCGCTACACCACCGACGGCTCGACACCTACGGCCAGCAGCACGCTGTACACCGAGCCTATCACCGTGAGCTCGTCAGTAACCCTGAAGGCTATCGCCATCAAGGACGGCCAGTCCAGTGAGGTGACCACCAAGCAGTTCGTGAAGAACACCAGCGGTGGCGACGACCCCAGCGGATTCGAAGGAGCGTAAAAAGGTAGCTTGAAGTTAACGAAGTTAGCGAAGTTATCGCTTCGCTCGAAGTTCTCACACCTGAAGGTATGAGTGTGGCGTCGCAATAACGACAATAGAAACGAAAGCTGAAAAAGAGGTAACAATCAATCGCAAGAACTAACGTCGTTAACTTCTCTGACCCTGGTCAGAGTGTGGCGTTGCGAACGTTAACTTCGATAACTTCGAGCGAAGCGTTAACTTCAGAAAATTGAATTAAACATTAAAAGCTTATGAAAAAGAACAATTTTTGGGAGACGGTGATTCGCATAGCGATAGCCGCGCTGACGGCGGCGCTGACCGCGCTGGGAACAACCTCGTGCATGGGGTATGGACCGTTTTAAAAGAATGAAAAAATGTAAAAATGTAAAAATGAAAAATGAAAGAATTCGGTCTGATGGCTGATGTCAGAAGGAAGATGTAAGCAGACTGACGAAGGTCAAGGGAATGGAAAACCATCAAAAAGGGAAGAACCTGAGCAAACGATGCGTGCCCAGGTTCTTTTGTTTTTTGAAGAAAACACACCTGTCTCTCGAAAGAAACTTCGTAAAATAGTTGTCTACTTGTAAAAAAATGCTTATCTTTGCCCCAACTAAAAACTATTGTAATGAAAAAAGGTAATAGCATCAAGAAGGAAACCGTCAGGGCAGCTAATGGCCAGAAAGTCACCATTTCCCCAGATGAAATGGAAGGCATGCTCCAGAACATGAAGATCATCGTGAAACCCGAGGTGGAAGTTGACAATGCCTGGAACGAGGTCTGCTCTGTTTCCATGAATTTGTCGCTGAACAAACAACGACGGTGCAAAAACGGAGAGTTTACGATAGACCTCAAAGCAAGGAAAGATGCCTTCTTCAAGCTCGACCGTTTCTATTGCTACCTGTATAATGCCGATGGCCAACCAATAGTCAACCGCCAGAGCGGATACGGCAAATATCGCGGAAAGACAAACTGGTTCTCTTTCCAGATTCCCTGCGAAAACATCTGGCAGGAAGGCACCTATACCCTTCTGCTGCACGACGATGACGATGACTCGTTGCTTCGCATCATCTTCACCCTCGACGGCGACACCGCCCCACAGATAGAAGTTTTCCGTCCATCCCGCCCTTTAGGAAGCGGGGTCTACAACATGATCCAAGCCTACGAATCCGCCCAGGGCTACGCCCATGACGACGTCGTCACAGAACCCACCGATGTCATCTTTGAGCTAAATACCACTGCTTGACATATAAATATAAAGGTTGCGCTATAGGCTGGAGTCTAACGCCTGACCAAATTATTGGAGCAAAGCCGGCAGACTTAAGGATTGTTGGTGTCCTCTTTATACTGTGGTAGCTAAAGATAACATCAAAAGCCTTAAGAAACAAACAATTATCTTCAATGCGAAAATATACTGAGATATTTGGAAACATATCTCCATTTTCAATAATGCACTCAGCCGCCTCACTGGCCTTTCGCTTAATAAAGCCATAGTCAAGACGAGTTTTAAACTCGCTCTTCTTTACGGCGGCATTCAAGAGATTCAGAGCAGACAGAAAATAGAGCACTGACTCAGAATCGCTGAAGTGCGATTCCTTAACAACAGAAATCGCATCTTCAACGACAGAAGCATCGATTGCTAATTTTGCATTTTCAACGTCTTTTAGGTGTATTTCTTCTATAATACTATTATTGCTATCGTCTAACATTATATCATTACAAAGGCTTATTATAAATATGATTGTCTATTTCACAGAATTCGTTTAAAATAGTCAAATTGTCCAAATGATGTCTTTTTGCCGTCCATTCGAAAGGTATACTTATATTTTCACCTTCTTTCAGATAACTATATTTTCCTTTAAGGATATCTATTTTAAAAGAGTCATCACGATATACCCGCATAAGTGAATCAATATAGGGCCCAAAGCCATCCTCACTCATTCCATGTATCCTTGAAGAAAGGATATTTTTAAAAATAGAATCAGATTCTTGTCCGATTAATTGCATTCCAGCCGAAAAAAGTTTTTCTGTATATAATTTATCTGCGTTATTTGTGCTTATCAACTGGTCCAAGATGAAAGCCAAATAATTATTAGCTATGGCAATATCGTCCCAAAAATGTTTTAGCTTTTCCGGTAAAACCATCTCTATATATTCAGAACCATCATTCCGATATTTTTTTTTGCCAGTTTGATATATTCTATAACTATGGGTATAGGCCTCCATTATAAACTGTTTTTTTTCTTCAAAAGGTGCCATACGAAGCATTAAGAATGCAATACTAAGTTCATGTTTAGCCATCAAAATTGGTAAACTACGCTCTATCATATGATCAAAATAATAACTACTAAGATATCCACTAGAAAAAAGTACTGCTCCAGCGGGATGACCTTGATTAATTGCTTTAAGTGAATTTTCTGCAGCCCTTCTATATATAGGGTAAGACTCTACATTACCTGCGACAGAATCAAGGTAATAGGCTTTATTAGACAATAATTGAGATGCCAAAATATTGGCAAACGATATTTCATTACCTAACTCTTCTAATAAACCTATATTGGATAATGTATAATCACCATTTGATTCTTCATTTTCCATTTTTCTAAAAATCCTAATCATTTTTGCATATTTACAGCCTTTATCTGCTGATATATCCAACAACTCTGCAGCTGCGATTGAATCTTTGGATATAATCATCGCATACATCGCATCAACAAATTCATCATTAAACATACCATATGGTCTTGTTGAATTCAATGTATCCAAAGCTTTTCGTTTCTCACCTTTTACTAAATATTCAAACACTACTGGAGGAATATAACGATGCCCTTTATATCTACCCATACTTTCATAACACTCTATAGCGCCTTGATGTTGCTGTTCATTGACTGCTGCAAATAATAAAGCTGGGTCATAATTCAAATCAACTGCATCTGAAAGGGGTTTATTATTAATATCACCAAGATTATATAATAAGATTCCCATCCTATAGTTTGCCTCCATATTTAGAGAGTCATCGGAATTAACAATCGCCTTTTCATAATAGTATTTTGCACTGTCTGTCATGTTCAAATCTGCGAATAAAACACCCAATTCTAATGCGGCTTTAGGTACAGATGGAACTGCCTTTCTATAATAGTCTATAGCGTTGAACAAATTGAACAAAGTATCCGTTGATTCAACAGACGTTTTCCACTCTGACATTACGTGAGAATAAACATGTCCTAAATAGTACTGGGCAATTTTATCTCCTTGTACGTCCGCTGCCTCTTTCAACAATTCGACTCCTTTTTGAACATTCTTGTCATAGTATTGTCCGTAGCAATACATTATACCTTGAATCCTATTAATCAATGCAGGTTTTTCCTTATATAATCTATTATACTTGTCAATTATTAAGTTAACTCTTCTATAATCCTTTCCTTCCTCATAAAGTGCTTCCGCAGCATACAAAGAACCCCTCCTGTACTTTTCTACATCATCCCTCATAGGTCTAGTTACTTCCAGAGCCCTTTCTTTCTTATTGGCATAATTCAAGTAATAATTTGCCAGCTGTATTCGCACTTGTTCATCATCTATCGGTTTTTCCTTATTTAGGTAATTTTCCATTAACTTTGCTGCTTCTGCATTATCTCCTTCTCGATGATTATTTGCAGCAAAATTATAGTTGTCAATTAAGTCTTCTATACTTTTATTTGGTACACAAGTCCAAGCAGTAACCAGTATTGCAAAAATGGCACAAAAAGGGAGAATTCCTTTTGCCTTATTTTTTTTACTTGAAAGCAATACATATTTTGTTGTTGTATATAAATAAAAGACTATAGATCCCAACAACAACAACAGCAGAATGACTACATATGGCAACCATTGATTCTTAACATAAAAGACACTATAATCAACATTGCATATATCTAATTTGCAAAACAACCATAAACCTAAAATTGCAGCAATTATAGTAAAAATGCCCGGAATCAGCCAACTTAGTAAGGCTTTTTCTTTTTTTAAACCAGCCAACTCCTTTTCTTTGATTTTATTGTTTACTTCCCCGATTTGTCTATTTATCTTATCGAAATTTTGGGTTGTTTGGTCTTGATTGTTAACAATTAGTTGATAAAGATTATCATATCGTTCTGATATTGTTTTTTCTGAAGTCTCGAGTACATCAATAATATCTTTTTTGAGATTTATATTTTCCTTAGTAACATGACTTTGCAACAACAGGATTGATGGTTCTATGTTAGCTAAAGTTTTTTGTATTTCTTTACAATCATTTTGAATCTCTTCATTAGAGATTTTGATTTCAGATAAATCCCAATGCTTCGATAACAATGAGCAAATTTTATCTTCAACATCATTGAAATCACCACCACCGATAACCTCGCAAGAACAATGAATCTTAGCAGGCGGTTCTATTGTAATAGTAAGTGTGGGATTCCAAACATAATAGGTCATCTTTCTACTAATCTCATAAGAACTCTCCTTACAGTCAAATCTTATAGTAAAAAAGGTATATTTAGGAATTTCAAACTCAAAAGAGACCTTATTGCCTTCTAATCCTTCCTTTTTTTCAAAGTTGCCTTTTCCAATCTGATATTCGCAATTTGAGATGGTATGGCTCGTTGTATTTGCTACTATATTTACTACTACCTTTTCTTTTTTTAATTGCAACGGGTCGGGTTTCTTATACTTCTTACTCTTATCTTTTTCCAACAGCAAAAGATTTTCTTCGTTTTTATTCCAAATCCTTCTACATATATATATTATTCCAATATGAGTAAACAATATGAAACGATAATAACGTGTAATTTCATCAGAATTGAATTCTTCTAATGCATGAGCCCCCCAATTTCTTAAACTTCTTAATAGATGAAATGCATTTGCAAAACCAAGTTCCTTATATTTTTTAGCATTCTCTATATCAAAAAAAACTTCTTGCTGGTTTTGATTCGTTTTCAATTTATAGGAATCTCGAATAAAATTGCTAAATGCTTTTCTTTGGTCACCCATTAGGTTTTTGTCTTGATCCGATACAATACCAAAATGCTTAAGAATGGCAAAAGTAGTATTATCTTCCAACTTCCACTTTTCACTTCTTCCTGGGATGATTGCATTTTTCAACAACTCATCTCGTAAAGTTTTTAAATCATGTTTTGTTGACGTGATTTCAAAATATTCATCGATTGCAAGAAGAACATCTTGCTCCTTGACACTACTACCTAATGTCCATTTACAGTATCCTTCAAGAGCTCGTATTTTATCATCTTCCACATTTTTTAGATGACTATATGCCTGTAGAAGAAAATGCATGTTTAATGTGTCATTATTTACCCTGCCCCCTCTTTCTGAAATATCAAAAGCACTAAGGAATTGCATTAAATCAGGAAATAAATGACGACAGAAACTCGCTTTCAGAGAATTCGCATAAGACTCTTGTTCGCTATTGTTTGCCATAATATGATAGTTATTGAGTTAAACATTAGTTATTGATGTTGCAAAGATAGTAAAAATTTTCGTTATCATCACTTTTTTCATCAAAAAATTTGTGGATTATGGTTAAAACATATATCTTTGCAAACGATTAATGGCGATTAGTCCTATGTTCCATTCTATAACTATGATGTTTAGTGAACAACATATTTAGATTCGGAATATGGCAAACAAAAGAAAACAAAAAGGGAGAAAACAAAAGAAGGTGTTTAGGGTGTCTGAAATCATTTGGGCTTTAGAGCAAAATGGTTGGATAATGGCTCCTATGGGGGGTGGCGATCATCGTCAATTTCATAAAGCAGGTAATCCACATGTGATTACTGTTGCTGGAAAATTGTCGCATGAGCTCCCTCGGGGAATTATCGCAAACATCCAAAATAATACCGGCTTACGTTTTCGTGACATTGTTGTTTGATTATCGCTATCGATCAGTGGGCAAGTGCATGGGTCTACCCTACTTCGCCCACTTTTTCACCATTTCAGCTTTCCTCATTCTATTCCAGAACTGAATGTGTTCTAAAAGTTAATTATTTAAAAAGTCTTGGATTATTGATTATTAAACTGTATCTTTGCACTTGGATTAATAGCGATTAAAACCATCAATACCATACGGAAATGCGAATATTTTAAAAAAAAGCATTAAAAAAAAATTAAACATTAAAGAAAAGAGTAAATTATGAAATTATTTCTTACGGATTTCCTAGTCCAAAACGCATAATAGGAGGATGCATCCAATAGGAGAATTCACAATTTGTCCAACCCTTTATTTAGTGTTTCTTGTATGGTTTATAACGTTCGTGAAGTGATTCGTATCCTCGAGAAGGATGGATGGTATTTAGTAAGACAAAGAGGTAGTCACCGTCAATATAGACACTCTACAAAGCCAGGATTAGTGACTGTAAGTGGTCATAAAATGAATGATGACGTCCCAGTATGCTTACTCCGTTCCATTGAGTCACAAGCAGGAATTAAATTTCCTAGAAGGTAACGAAATATTATATTGCTGTTGATCTATGGGCGATTTTAGGGGTGTCCCCCTATTTCGCCCATTTTTGTAGAAAAATAATAAAAGTATTAAAAATAATACTCAAAAAGTTTGGAGATAAGTATTATTTTTACTACCTTTGCACCCGGAAATAACAAAAGAGCCGAATGTAATGCAAAAAATTAAAGTAGAAGTAGAATGGTGCAATAAGAATTTTGCCGCTACATTAGGTGGGAATGTCCCTGGAGTTGTGTTGGTCACCGCAAAGACATACTCCAAGCTAAAGAAGGAAGTAAAAGAATCGCTCGAGTTTCATATTCAGGGAATGGTTGAGGACGGTGACGAAGTTCCTCAGTGGTTGGTCGATGGCGACTATGAATTTAAATGGTGCTTAACAGATACCGCGTCGCTGCTTCAGAGTTTAGAAGGTATGACAACGATTGCTGCTATTGCACGTGCTACAGGAATTAATGAACGTCTTCTGAGCAATTATGCCAATGGCTTCAAGCGCCCCAGCGCCAAGCAAAGACAAAAAATACTTGATGGTATCCACGCTATAGGACAGGCATTGCTTAGCATCAAGTAAGAGGGAAACAGAGAGGGGTATTGTGATAGATTAGACCTTCGAGTAAGGTCACCCCCTCTTTGGGATTACTTCAATTCCAATTTCAAGATTTTCACAGGACGATTGCTTCCGCCATAGAGGTGGGAGCAATAGCTTGTTGTGCCCGTTTCGCAGAAGCCGCATTTCTCCATGACACGAGCCGAGGCTGGGTTGTCGACAAAATAGTCGCCCCAGAGGTTCTGTATGGTCTTCAGCTTGGCACAGTAGTCGACGAGCAAACGGAGTGCCTCAGTGCAAATGCCTTGATTCCAATAGGGCTTGGCTACCCAATAGCCCACCTCGGCATCGTTCTCGCCTATGCTGATATTGCTCTCGCCAGAAAGCATATAGCCCATAGCGCCAATGGCTTCACCGGTGGATTTCAGTTCGATGGCCCAGGTGTGGTCGTTGCTGAAATGGGTGCGGATAATGTCGAGGCTTTCGTCCACACTCTGATGGGGTGACCATCCGGCACCAGGCCCCACATCGGGGTCAGAAGCATACTTGAAAAGTGCTTCTTTGTCGTTCTCGCTCCACGGGCGAAGTCGGATTCTGTCTGTTTCCATAAAATGTATGAAGTGTTAGTTAAGTGAAAAGGTTCCAGCCCTGTTTGGGCCAGAACCTTTTGTCATTTATGAAGTGGACAAATTGTCAACTGTCAACTATCAACTCATTAAAAATCCATCTTGTCGAGTTCGTCGGTGAAGTCCTTGGGCTCGTGATTCTCTGAGGGAGCGTGGTATTCCTCGTTGCGCTCGGGACGGGGACGATCGCCACGCTCCGGACGGGGACGACGCTCACTTCGTTCGCCATTCCGTTCTTTATTGTGATCACCACGATCACGACGATCGCGACGCTCACCACGCTCGGGACGCTCACGGCGCTCGCCACGTTCACGGGCAGGACGCTCCTGATAGCCCTCGGGCTTCTCGATGAGTACACGGTGAGAGAGCTTGAACTTACCAGTCTTCGGATCAATCTCGAGCAGCTTGACGGTGATCTTGTCACCCTCCTTGATACCTGCCTCCTCGACAGTCTCGAGGCGCTTCCAGTCGATCTCAGAGATGTGGAGCAGACCATCCTTGCCAGGCATGAACTCTACGAAGCAGCCGTAAGGCATGATGCTACGAACGGTACCCTCGTAAACCTCGCCAACCTCAGGGATAGCGACGATAGCACGGATCTTGGCGATAGCAGCGTCGATTGACTCCTTGTTAGGACCGCTGACCTGAATCTTGCCAACGCCGTCTTCCTCGTCGATAGTGATGGTAGCACCGGTGTCTTCCTGCATTTGCTGAATAATCTTTCCGCCCGGGCCAATGACAGCACCAATGAACTCCTTCGGAATCTCGAAGGCCTCGATGCGGGGTACATGGGGCTTCAGCTCAGGACGTGGCTCGGCGATGGTATCGGTGATGCACTTCAAGATGTGCTCACGACCAGCCTTAGCCTGCATCAGTGCCTTCTCGAGAATGTCGAACGACAGACCGTCGCACTTGATATCCATCTGGGTAGCGGTCAGACCATCCTTCGTACCAGTGGTCTTGAAGTCCATATCGCCCAAGTGGTCCTCGTCGCCAAGGATATCGCTCAGGACAGCGTACTTGTCTTCACCAGGATTCTTGATCAGACCCATGGCGATACCTGAAACAGGCTTCTTCATGGGAACACCAGCGTCCATCAGAGCCAGCGTACCAGCGCAGACGGTAGCCATACTGGAAGAACCGTTAGACTCCATGATCTGGCTGACGACACGAACGGTGTAGGGGAAGTCGGCAGGAATCATCTCCTTCAGACCACGCCATGCGAGATGGCCGTGACCAATCTCACGACGACCTACGCCACGCTGTGCCTTAGCCTCACCCGTGCAGAACGGGGGGAAGTTGTAGTGCAGCAGGAAGCGCTGATAGCTCTTGTCGAGCACATCGTCGACGAGCTTCTCGTCGAGCTTGGTACCCAGCGTCACGGTAGTCAGCGACTGCGTCTCACCACGGGTGAAGATAGAACTTCCGTGAGGCATGGGCAGGGGAGAAACCTCGCACCAGATGGGACGGATGTCGGTGGTCTTACGACCATCAAGACGGATGCCCTCATCGAGGATGCAACGGCGCATGGCGTCGCGCTCTACATCGTGGTAGTAGCGGTCCATCATGGCCTCGTAGTCGTCGTCGGAAATCTCGACGGCAGAACCGTCGAGCACAGCGGCGTCAGCGGCCTCAGCGGCGGCCTTGCGCTCTGCGAAGAATTTCTCCTTGAAATCAGCCAGGATTTTCTCGAAGGCCTCAGCACGTGCGTGCTTCTCAAGGGCCTGCTTGGTGATGTCGTAGGCGGGCTGATAGAGCTCCTTGTTCATGCGCTCACGCAGAGCCTCGTCGTTAATTTCGTGGTCGTACTCGCGCTTCACGTCCTTGCCCAGTTCCTTGCTCAGTTCGACCTGCAACTCGCACATGGGCTTGATAGCATCCATAGCAGCCTTCAGGGCACCGAGCAGATCCTGCTCACTGACTTCCTTCATCTCACCTTCCACCATCATGATGTTCTCGGCAGAGGCACCGACCATGATATCCATGTCGGCCTCCTTCATCTGCTCGAAGGTAGGATCGATGACGTACTCGCCATTGACGCGAGCCACACGAACCTCACTGATGGGGCACTCGAAGGGGATATCTGAACATGCCAACGCGGCCGATGCAGCAAAACCTGCCAATGCATCGGGCTGGTCAACACCATCGGCGCTAAACAGCATTACGTTGACAAAAACTTCTGCGTGATAATTGGAGGGGAACAGGGGACGGAGCACACGGTCGACCAGACGACTGGTCAGAATCTCGTTGTCCGAGGCTTTACCCTCGCGCTTGGTGAAGCCACCGGGGAAACGTCCTGCGGCGGCATACTGCTCTCTGTAGTCTACCTGCAGAGGCATGAAATCTGTTCCGGGAACTGCATCTTTTGCGGCACAAACAGTAGCCAGC
>CAJODY010000058.1 GCA_905233285.1 uncultured Bacteroidaceae bacterium | reverse complement strand
GCGAGGAGTCCGTTGGAACGAGTGGGAGAGAGATGCTCGCTGAGTCCTATATCTGCGATGAAATGGAGGTTGGCATTTAGAATGTCGGCAGGAGTCTGATAGTCGAGGGTACGGATGAGCAGACTGACAAGTCCCTTCACGATGAGGGCATCGCTCTCTGCCTGGAAGTGGATAGTACCCTCTGGGGTAAGGTCGGCTTGGAGCCATACACGGCTCTGACAGCCGTCGATGAGGTTGGATTCGGTCTTGTACTGCTGCGGGAGAGGTTCCTGCTGACTGCCCATGTCGATGAGCAGTTGGTATTTGTCCATCCAGTCGTCAAAGTCGCTGAATTCTTCGATTATCTCTTGTTGACGTTCTTCAATAGTCATAATTACATTAATTATTATATATCACTTCCAGCATGGTTTGTCCGACGGCTTTAAGAGTCGGACGGTGAATGTTGTCGAGGTTATCATCAATGGTATGCCATGTGCGGGGGAAGGTGCCCTGTTCGGAATCGATTCCTATGATGTCTATACATGGTATTCCACTGCGGCAGAGAGGTACATGGTCGTCTGTGATTTCACCTCCGTCGGCATCTAGGAAGTAACGTCCGTAGCCGGCTTTACGTGCAATGTTCCATACACGGCTGACGACGGTGGGGGCATACTGCATGGATATGGTCTCACGACAGAATACGGTCTGGGCAGAGCCTACCATATCAAGATTGATGCCGTAACGGGCATTGTAGTCGTCAGCGTGACGGTGGTTTGCCCAGTACTGCGAACCTAAACACCATGTAGAGCTGCTGAAGCGTCCGTGGGTGCCCGAGTCTTCGGCATCCCAACAGATGAAGTCGATGCCGATAGCAGGCAGGGCGATGGTGTCAGAAAGAGTGTCTGTTGTTGCTATGCTGAGCACACGGGCGAGTTCGAGCAGGACTGCTATGCTGCTGGCTCCGTCGTTGGCTCCGTCGATGGGAGTCGTGTGTTTGCTTTCGTCATCGTCGTTGTCAGCCCAGGGACGACTGTCCCAATGACCTGAGATAATGATGCGGTCGGAAAGTTCAGGGCGATAGCTGGCGATAATATTACGCATGCGAATCTTTGTGCCGTCGTGCAGACGTCCATCGGCATACTGGTCGCATACGGCAAGTCCGAAAGAACGGAATTTACCAGCTATCCAATCGCCACATAGGTCGTGGGCACGACTGTTCATCGTACGTGGTCCGTAGCTGCATTGCTGTGCCACATACTGGTAGGCGCTGTCCTCGCAGAACGTCAGCGGCGAAGGGGTATAGTCGTCATTTACTTCTACATCTGCTGGTTTAGGCCTGCTGCCGCAAGCAACAAGAACTAAAGCAAGCGATATTATTGACCATCGACTATTAACCATTGAACATCAATTGATTTTTGCAAGGAAATCGTTGAGTTGTTTTTCTTCCACGTCGCCAAGGGCAAATTCTTTCTCTGCATCGGCACGGATGAGTGAGAGCCATTCGTCATGTGCCTGTTCTGCTTCACGTAACCAGTAGTCCTGATCATCGGTAGCACCCTCGTGCTGCATGATGTACTTAGCGTATGCCTGAGCATTAGGTTTGTAGTCCGAATGGATAGACTGCAGGATGGTCTCCAGCTCGCTGATGGAGGAGATACTGCCGTTGTTGATATCGTGGACTACACGGTCGATTTCGGACTTCGGAGCAAGCATGCCGCAAAGGTCAAGCCATGTACCTCCTTGTGGTTCTAGGTTGTCGTCGGCTGTAGTCTGGAAAAACTCATAGAGGAAAAGACGAATGGCGAGGTCGTAGTAGTGGAGTCCTTTCTGCAGGGCTGAATTACTGATGACGCAACCGTTGTAAGGGTATTGCTGTGCGTCAGTACCATACTTGGTCTGAAGATTACGCAGCACTTCCTTGCCTTCAAGCACGCTCTGGATGACGTATGGATTAGGGAAGGCACAGTTGATAAGGTCGCGACGGAACTCAAGCGGACGGAGGTCTCTCTTCTGCCATTTGCCCACGTCGCGCCATGTACCCACGGTGCGCAGGTTGATGCCAGGAATGAGGTGGGTGGTCATGCCTTCGGCAATGATGTAGCTGAAAGGCAGATGACGGGTATTGGGATGGGTCTGTACCTTACCCATGACCATCGAGAACACTCCGAAGGTGGCTGGCCAGAGGATATGACAACCACTGGCTGTCTTGGTGCCTCGTGCAAGGGTGCCCCAATGGATAGGTCCCATCTTATAGGCGTGGTTCGACTGGTTGGTACCCGAACCGGCATTATAGAACGAGAAGGCTCCGCCAATGAGGAGGGTCGATTTATGATGACTGGCCGAGAAAGGTCCACAGAAGGCTGCACACGACTCACCGTTGTCCATATAGCTATTGCCAAAGAAAACGGAGGCTTCGGCACTGAATCCCTTGCCTATGTGTGTCTGTTCGCCAACAAAGGAGTCAGATACTTTGGCTCCGTCGGCAACGGTAGCTCCGGGAGCTACGATGCTCTTCTCCATGATTACGTCGGAACCAACGAAAGTGCTTACCTCGTCAGTGCTCTCTATAGTACATTCGTAGAGACGTGTTGTACCACGCACCTCGGCACTGTCGCCAATAAGGGTGTTAACTATTTCTTTGGTGCCCACGATGCGTACGTTATTGCCGATGGCAGGACGAACATCCTTGTCCACACTGCTGAGCGCCAGACTACGCACTTCTGGGTAATTTATCATGAGCCAGGCTACCTGACTGGTCAATCCGGGATAGAGGACTATGTTTCCTTCACCATTCTCGTTGAGAACAGATATCATCTCACCTGCTCCACAGGTAGTACCTTTCTGAGACTGAATTATACCACAATCAGAAATGTAGCAGCGGTTGCCAATGCTATATTCGGATATGTATCCACGTACATTCTCGATTATACACTCATCACCTATAGTGACGTTGCGAAGAGTGATGTTGCGCAGACAACAGCGACGCCAAAAGCCTTCCTCGACTTCGATGCTGCCATTGAGCGACCCTACTTCGACGTGTCCATAGAAGGTGACGCCATTGACCTGCGATGTGTTGAAATCGTCATCGACTAGAATGTCTGTCCAATCGTCTGCCCAGCAACCTTGTTCCTCAAGTATTGCTATTTCATTTACGGATAATTCTCTCATAACTTTATTTTCCTTGTATAATACGTTTTATGCCGTTGAGTTTGTTGAGTGCTTCGAGCGGGGTGAGTGAATTGATGTCGAGTTCAACGATTTCATCACGGATTTGGCTGAGCACGGGGTCGTCAAGTTGGAAGATGCTGAGTTGCTGGGAACCATTGCCACTGACGAGGGTTTGTGTTTGTGGACGTGAGATGCCGTCACCCGAGTTGTTTGCTTCCAATTCGCGCATCACCTGTTCGGCACGCTGCACGATTGACGGGGGCATACCTGCTATCTTTGCCACATGAATACCAAAAGAGTGTTCGGAACCTCCGGGTACGAGTTTACGAAGGAATATCACCTTGCCGTCTGCCTCCTTGACTGAGACATTGTAGTTCTTCACGCGACTGAACATCTTCTCCATCTCGTTGAGTTCGTGGTAGTGGGTGGCGAAAAGTGTGCGTGCTTTGGCTTTTGGATTCTGGTGGATATATTCGACGATGGACCACGCAATGCTGATTCCATCATAGGTTGAGGTGCCTCGTCCGAGTTCGTCGAACAGCACCAATGAACGATTGCTTATGTTGTTGAGAATACTGGCTGCCTCCGTCATCTCGACCATGAATGTCGATTCACCCAAAGATATATTATCTGATGCCCCTACACGAGTGAATATCTTGTCTGTGAGTCCGATGCGGGCTGAGTCAGCAGGCACGAACGAACCTATCTGTGCAAGGATGGTTATAAGTGCGGTCTGACGCAGCAAAGCCGACTTACCAGCCATATTGGGGCCGGTGATGATTATTATCTGCTGATGCTCGGTGTCAAGGAATACATCGTTAGCTATGTACTGTTCACCGACAGGCATCTGACGCTCGATGACGGGATGGCGCCCTTGACGGATGTCTATCGCCGTAGTATTGTCTACTATCGGACGGTTATACTTATATTCCCTTGCCACGAGTGCGAATGTCAGAAGGACATCGAGCTTGGCTATGAGCGATGCATTGGTCTGTATTTTAGCGATGTAATCGAGGGCACAGGACGTGAGTTCTTCGAAGAGTCGGCTTTCGAGTGCCAGTATCTTCTCCTCTGCTCCGAGTATTTTCTCTTCGTATTCCTTCAGTTCCTGAGTGATGTAACGCTCGGCCTGGGCAAGGGTCTGCTTGCGTATCCATTCAGCCGGCACCTTATCCTTGTACGTGTTGCGTACTTCCATGTAGTAGCCGAACACGTTATTGAACCCAATCTTCAAACTCTGAATTCCAGTCTCTTCGGCTTCGCGCTGCTGAATCTGCAAAAGGTAATCTTTGCCCGAATAAGCAATGGAACGCAGTTCGTCTAGTTCTGTACTCACTCCTTCGGCTATCACCCCACCCTTGTTAACAGCAATGGGCGGATTCAACGTTATCCATGCAGCTATCTTGTCCTTCAGACTGGTACATGGGTCGAGGTTCTGACCTATGTGCTGAAGGGATTCACACTCACTCGTAATACACATCTGCTTGATAGGTTCGATGGCTTCGAGCGCAAAACGCAGTTGGAGCATCTCACGAGGATTTACCCTACCCAATGCCACCTTCGAAGCAATACGTTCCAGGTCGCCTATCTTATGAAGGAGTTGTTCGACATCGTCACGTAACTGAGGTTCTCTGAAGAAATACTCCACAACATCCTGACGTTGCTGAATAGGTTTAACATCCTTGAGCGGAAAAAGTATCCAACGGCGCAGGAGTCTGCCCCCCATCGGGCTGACTGTCTTGTCGATGACATCCAGCAGACAACGTCCGTCATCGTTCATAGGAGCCACCAGCTCGAGACTGCGGATGGTGAAGCGGTCGAGTCGGACGTACTTCTCCTGTTCCACACGGGCAATGTTGCGGATATGGCTTATGTTGGTATGCTGAGTCTGTTCGAGGTAGTAAAGTATGGCTCCGGCTGCTACAAGACCGCTTTTCAAATGGTCCACACCGAAACCTTTCATATTCTTCACTCCGAAATGCTTCAGGAGTTTCTTTTTTGCGGATTCATCGGTAAAAATCCAGTCTTCCAGTTCGTACGTGTAATATTTCGTACCGAAATTACCCTCGAACACATTCTTCTTTCCACGCTCATAGAGCACCTCCTTCGGAGAGAAGTTGGTGAGGAGTTTTTCAATATAGTCGGCAGTACCCTCGGCAGTAAGGAACTCACCCGTAGAGACATCGAGGAAGGCTGCGCCACAAGTGCCCTTGCCAAAATAAGTGGCAGCAAGGAAGTTGTTCTCCTTCGTGTTGAGTACGTTATCGTTGAGAGCCACACCCGGGGTTACCAGTTCGGTGATACCACGCTTCACCAGTTTCTTGGCGAGTTTAGGGTCTTCGAGTTGGTCGCATATAGCCACGCGCTTTCCTGCACGAATCAGCTTCGGCAGATAGGTGTCGAGTGCATGATAAGGGAATCCCGCCATCGCCGTACCATTATCGCTGCCACCCGCTCCATTGCTCCTCTTAGTCAATGTAATACCTAGAATCTCCGATGCAATCACGGCATCGTCGCTGTAGGTCTCGTAGAAGTCGCCACAGCGGAACAGCAGCAATGCGTCGGGATGTTGCGCCTTGAAATCGAAAAACTGGCGCATCATGGGTGTTACTTCTTCTTTCTTCTGCATAGGAGAGGTAGGGTTTGGGGGTTAGGGGTTCTGAATTTCTTCCATTACACGGAGGAAGTTGCCTCCCCATATCATTTGTATCTCTTCGTCGGTATATCTTTGACGGAGCAATCGGCGTGTGAAGTTGATGAGTTCGCTTGCAGAAGCCAGTCCTCGTACTCCTCCGTCGCCGTCGAAATCAGTACCGATTCCAACGTGTTCGATGCCCATAATCTGAATCATGTGATTTAGGTGAGCCACAGCGTCCTCAATGCTTGCGTCGCCTTGCCGACGGAGAAATCCATTATAGAATGTAACCTGTGCCACCCCACCTTTTGCTGCCAATGCACGCATCTGGTCGTCGGTAAGGTTGCGAGGATGGTCGCACAAGGCACGGGAAGACGAATGACTACATACTATCGGTTTTACCGATATGTCGAGGGCATCGTAGAACGACTTCTCACCTCCATGACTCAGGTCAACCATCATGCCCACACGGTTCATCTCACGGATGACCTCAGCTCCGAACGGACTCACACCGCCATGTTCACCATTGCCTTTTGCAGAATCGCAGATATCATTGTCGCCATTATGACAGAGCGTCATATATACAACTCCACGGTCACGGAACTTCTGCACATTCGTTATGTCCTTACCAATGGCATATCCGTTCTCTATTCCAAGCATGACAGCATGCTTTCCCTGTCGTTTCAACTGCCACAAGTCCTGCGGACAGCGTGCTATCCCTATCCTATCGCCACATCTGCCCACCATGTCCTCTACATGAGCAAGAATATCGTTTGCCTTAGCAGTTGCAGCCAGCAGTCCAGCCTCATCACGTGCTCCCTGAGCCAGATAAGCTACCATGATGCTTGCATCAAGATGTCCTTCGTCCATCTTCTGAAGGTCAACAAGCAGGTAATCGCTCCGCTTGCTGAATTCCTCTGCCCAGTCACACTTGCGAGGAGCAAGTATCATAGGAGTGTCGCAATGACTGTCGAGTGTCAGAATCCTATTATGGAGTTTGCGAGCCTTACGGAATTCCGTAGCCTCGGCTACAAGCCAGTTAAAGATAGGCATCATATAGGATGATTCTCTCAGGATGAATGTCTCAGGATGCCACTGCACTCCAAGTATGCTCTTGTGCTCACAGCTTTCGATGGCTTCAATCACGCCGTCGGGAGATATGGCTGAGAGCCTGAGACAGGGTGCTATATCCTTGCATGCCTGATGGTGAAAACTGTTGACTTGCAACGAGTCCTTACCGAAGAGGCTGTGAAGCAAGGTGTCGGGTTCTACTTTCACAGTATGGGAAGGGAACCGACGGTCTTCGTCCTGACTGTGCTTTATACTGACACAGTCCATCTGACTGTGAATATCCTGATAGAGTGTGCCTCCGAGTGCTGCATTTATCATCTGTATGCCTTTGCAGATACCCAACATCGGAATCTGACGTTCGTAAGCCAGACGTACGAGTTTCAGTTCCTGCAAGTCACGCTCAGGAGTTATGCCGTGCAACTGCTTTATGGGTTCCTCACCAAACAGCAACGGATTAGGGTCGCCACCTCCGGAGAAGACGATTCCATCGAGACTGTCGAGCACACCGGTAAGGTCGCTACAGTCGTCACCTTCCTCCATATAGCGTGGCGGAATGATTACGGGTATTCCTCTGGCTGTCAGAACAGACTTGTAATATCCTTCGGCAAGGGTACAGGTCTGGTCTGAGTAGTTGCCCGTTATACCTATCAGGGGACGTTTATTCATAGTTTATGGTTTTAGCACAATGTTTATCATCTTGCCTGGCACTACTATTACTTTCACTACGTTCATGCCTTCCATCCATTTCGCACTCTGCGGATTCTCGAGTGCAGCTTTCTCCGCATCGGCAGCTGCCACTCCAGCAGGGAATTCCATCGGGAAACGTGCCTTACCGTTGAATGCCACCATCATCTTCACAGAGTCTTCCTTCATATAGTCTTCGTTGTATGAAGGCCACTGGGCATCACAAACCGAAGTGTCGTGTCCGAGCATTTGCCACAGTTCCTCGGCAAGGTGCGGACAGAACGGTGCAATGAGTACTGCCAACGTTTCCTTCACCTCACGGCTCCTCGAACCCACCTTCGACAGTTCGTTGAGACATACCATGAATGCAGCCACAGATGTATTGTATGAGAACTGCTCAATATCCTGAGTCACTTTCTTTATGAGTGTATGCAGAGCCTTGCGCTCTTCCTTTGTAGCGGGTTCATCAACTACCTGTACACCCTCGTCCTTAACGTAGAAATTCCAGAGTTTCTTCAGGAATCGGTGACAACCGTCTATTCCGTTTGTATCCCACGGCTTACTCTGCTCTACAGGTCCGAGGAACATCTCATAGAGACGGAGGGTGTCGGCACCGAACTTCTCAACTATCATGTCGGGGTTAACGACGTTGAACATCGACTTCGACATCTTTTCTACTGCCCATCCGCAGACGTACTTGCCTTCGTCGTTCAGCACAAATTGGGCATCGTTATATTCAGGACGCCACTGCTTGAATGCCTCGACATCAAGAATGTCAGCACTAACGATATTCACATCGACATGGATTGGAGTAACGTCGTAAGCATCTTTCTTGTCGAAGCTGACGAATGTGTTTGTATCCTTGATGCGATATACGAAGTTGCTTCGTCCCTGAATCATACCTTGGTTAATCAGTTTCTGGAATGGCTCTTCCTTTACACTTACTCCGAGGTCGAAGAGGAACTTATTCCAGAATCGGGAATAGATAAGGTGACCCGTAGCATGCTCCGTACCACCTACATAGAGGTCCACGTTCTGCCAGTATTCAGCAGTCTCCTTCGAGAGCAGAGCCTTATCGTTGTGTGGGTCCATATAGCGGAGGTAATAAGCCGAACTACCTGCAAATCCGGGCATTGTATAAAGTTCGATAGGGAATACAGTCTTGTTGTCAATCTTTGTATTCTCCACAATCTTACGGTTCTGCTCGTCCCAAGCCCAAACGGTAGCATGACCGAGTGGCGGTTCACCTGTCTCTGTTGGCAGGAATTTCTCCACCTCAGGCAGTTCGATAGGCAGACATTCCTCAGGAATCATAGTAGGCACACCGTTCTTGTGATATACAGGGAACGGCTCTCCCCAGTATCTCTGACGACTGAAAATAGCATCGCGCAGACGGTAGTTCACCTTCACACGACCAAGTCCGTGCTCCTTGACATATACCTTCGTCGCAGCAATGGCTTCCTTCACAGTTAAGCCATTAAGACTAAAATCGATATATGGAGTCACATCCTTACGTGGTGAATTGGTTACGATACCTTCCTTTGCGTCGTAGCTTTCCTCGCTCACATCAGCACCTTCAATTAGTGGAATGATAGGCAGACCGAAATGTTTAGCGAATGCATAGTCGCGAGAGTCATGAGCCGGTACAGCCATGATGGCACCCGTACCGTATCCTGCAAGAACGTATTCCGATACCCATATTGGGTTCTTCTCACCTGTAAACGGATTGATGGCATACGAACCCGTGAACACACCAGTTACCTTATGGTCAATCATACGTTCACGCTCTGTGCGTCCCTTCACATACTTCACATATTCCTCGACAGCAGCTTTCTGCTCCTTCGTAGTCACTTTGTCCACGAGTTCGCTCTCAGGAGCCAGTACCATGAAAGTAACACCGAACATAGTGTCGGCACGTGTGGTGAAGATTGTGAAACTCTCGTCAGAATCGGCAATCTTGAATTCCACCTCAGTACCCTCGCTACGGCCTATCCAGTTCTTCTGGGTTTCTTTTATTGAATCACTCCAGTCAATAGTCTCCAATCCGTCGAGCAGTCGCTGTGCATAAGCACTTACACGCAGACACCACTGACGCATCTTCTTCTGTTCTACTGGATAACCGCCGCGCACACTCACTCCGTCAACAACCTCGTCGTTTGCAAGCACGGTACCCAGTCCGGCACACCAGTTCACCATCGTTTCGCCCATAAAGGCAATGCGGTAGTTCATCAGCACGTCCGAACGCTTCTTTTCGTCCCACGACTGCCACTCAGTAGCGGTGAAATCGATTTGCTCGGTCTGAGCCACGTCAATACCCCGACTACCCTCCTTTTCGAAATGAGCAATCAGCTGTTCGATGGGCTGAGCCATCTGCTTCTTGTTGTCGAAGTATGAGTTGAACATCTTCTGGAATGCCCATTGAGTCCAATGGTAGTAAGCTGGATCACAAGTGCGCACTTCACGGTCCCAGTCGAAACAGAAACCAATCTTATCCAACTGTTCGCGATAGCGGTTTATGTTAGCTACGGTAGTCACCTCGGGGTGCTGACCTGTCTGAATGGCATACTGCTCAGCCGGCAGTCCGTAAGCATCGTAACCCATGGGGTTCAGTACGTTATAGCCTTGCAGACGCTTGGCACGTGCATATCCAACGTGCAAACCCGCACCACTAGGGTACGGGAACATATTCAGCACATAAAATTTCTTTTTACCTGGATTTTCTGTTGTCTTGTAGGTCTTGTTTTCAACCCATTTCTTCTGCCACTTTTGTTCAATTTCTCTAAAATTATATTCCATCGCTTAATAAAAGTTTGTTTTTATGGCGCGAAGGTACGGAGAATAATTGACAATTTACAATTGACAATTGCAATTTTTTCCTTAAATCAAGAGAAATTGCAGATTTTAGAAACGGACACATTCCTACAACGGATAATCCTCGAAGGCATAAAGAATGGTTGAGAGGTATCTTTCGCCTGTGTCAGGTAACAGAGCAACGATTCTCTTTCCTTTATTTTCAGGACGCTTGGCAATCTGAATGGCAGCATAGAGTGAGGCTCCTGAAGAGATTCCCACGAGCACACCTTCCGACTGTGCCACTTCGCGACTGGTACGGATGGCATCGTCGTTATCTACGTCGAATACTTCATCCACTACGTTGCTGTCGTAGGTCTTGGGTACGAATCCTGCACCGATACCCTGAATCTTATGAGGACCGCTCTGTCCACCGTTCAATACCGGACTCGACTTAGGTTCTACTGCTACTATCTTTACATTTGGATTCTTTTCCTTGAGGAATCGCCCTACTCCCGAGATGGTACCACCCGTACCTACTCCACCTACAAAAACATCGATTTCACCGTCGGTTTGTGCCCATACTTCAGGACCTGTGGTTGCATAGTGCTTGTTGGGGTTGGCACCGTTCTCAAACTGCTGCAGTATGATACTGCCAGGTATGGATTCCTGCAGTTCTTTAGCTGCACGGATAGCTCCCGGCATTCCGTCCTTGCCTGCCGTGAGGCGTACCTCTGCTCCGTATGCCTTTACCAGACTTCTGCGTTCCACGCTCATCGTCTCAGGCATAGTCAGGATGAGCTTATAACCTTTGACTGCTGCCACGAAAGCCAGACCAACGCCTGTGTTTCCACTTGTCGGTTCGATGATTGTAGCACCTGGTTTCAGGATACCTTTTGCCTCAGCATCCTCAATCATTGCCAAAGCGATACGGTCCTTCACGCTGCCACCCGGGTTGAAATACTCTATTTTCACTACTACTGGAGTGTCCAGTCCCTTAGCCTTTGAATACTTGTTGAGTTCAAGAAGTGGGGTGTTGCCGATAAGTTCGGTCAACTGTTTTGCAATCTTTGCCATAATCGTATTTTTTAAAATTGTTAATTATTTTCTTTTTTGGGCGCCTTTGAAATGTCAACGTGTCGAGTTGTCGTTATGTCGTAAAATTGGGGCGCCCTGTAAACTAAATCCTATCCAACGCCTGACTGAGGTCGTCGATGATGTCATCAATATGTTCAGTACCTATTGAGAGACGGATAGTAGAAGGAGTGATATGCTGCTGAGCCAGTTCTTCAGGCGAGAGCTGTGAATGGGTAGTGGTGTAAGGGTGTATCACCAGACTTTTCACGTCAGCCACATTTGCAAGCAGCGAAAAAATCTGAAGGGCATCGATGAATCGCCAAGCCTCTTCCTGACCACCCTTAATCTCGAATGTGAATATCGAACCACCATCCTTCGGGAAATACTTCTTGTAGAGTGCATGATCGTGGTGTCCGGCCAGAGCGGGATGGTTCACACGTGCCACCTTCGGGTGCTTCTGGAGGAAGTCGATTACCTTCAGCGTGTTCTCTACGTGGCGTTCCACTCTTAGACTGAGAGTTTCCAACCCTTGAAGCAGGATGAAAGCGTTGAACGGAGAGATTGTAGCACCTGTGTCGCGAAGTATGACGGCACGGATACGGGTAATATAAGCTGCTGCACCAACTACGTCGGCAAACACGATGCCGTGGTACGATGGTTCGGGTTTTGCAAGTGATGGGAACTTATCAGGATTGGCTTTCCAATCGAACTTACCACCATCAACGATTACACCACCCAGACTGCTGCCGTGACCACCGATGAATTTAGTAGCCGAGTGTACGACAATATCTGCACCGTGCTCCAACGGACGAATCAGGTACGGAGTACCGAACGTGTTATCGACGATGAGTGGAATACCATGCTTGTGAGCCACGGCTGCCACACCTTCGATGTCGAGCACGTCGCTGTTCGGGTTACCGAATGTCTCAGCATATACCACTTTTGTATTTGGTTTGATAGCTGCTTCGAGAACCTTCAGGTCGTTCACGTTCACGATAGTATTGCTTATACCCTGAGTAGCCAGAGTATGAGTGATGAGATTGTACGAACCTCCATACAGATTGTCGGCAGCTACGATGTGGTCACCAGCCTGCACGATGTTCTGCAGGGCATAAGTGATAGCTGCTGCACCTGAAGCTACAGCCAGTCCGGCTATACCACCTTCGAGAGCTGCTACGCGCTCTTCGAACACACCCTGGGTCGTGTTGGTCAGGCGACCGTAGATATTACCTGCATCACGAAGTCCGAAACGGTCGGCTGCATGCTGACTGTTGTGAAATACATAACTTGTAGTCTGATAAATAGGCACGGCACGTGCATCAGTTGCGGGGTCAGCCTGTTCCTGTCCTACATGAAGCTGAAGTGTCTCGAAACGATACTTCTTCTGGTTGTTTGATTGTGTACTCATAATTCTTTCTGTTATTAATGTTAATATTCCGTTTTTGTTTGATTTCCGCTGCAAAGTTACGGACTTTCGGAAATATCCTCCAAATTTCTTTTTTATTTCAGAATATTCCCCTACCTTTGCGCCTTAGAAAGAATAACAATCTAAAACAAGGTTCCTTTCGGGGGCTTCACAGAATAATATTCCACACTATGACCGAGACACTCGACTCCATCGACCTGCAGATACTCCGAACCCTGCAGAAAAACGCCAAATTAACCACAAAAGAACTGGCAGACATAGTCAATCTGACCCCTACTCCGGTATTCGAACGCCAGAAACGTCTCGAACGTCAGGGTTACATAAAGCGATACATCGCCCTGCTCGACCCCGACAAACTAGACCTCAGCCTGCAAGTCTATTGCAAGGTCAAACTGAAACAGATAAATCATGAGATTGCCGACACCTTCACTCGCAAGATTCAGCACATATCCGAAGTGACAGAATGTTACAACACCTCCGGAGCGTACGATTATTTATTAAAGGTACGCGTACGCGACATGAAGCAGTATCAGGAATTCGTGCTCAACAAACTAGGCGACATGGAGACCGTCAGCTCCATCGAGAGCACCTTTGTCATGAGCGAAGTGAAACACACCTACGGCTTCCACGTGTAACCCGTAAGCGGTAAGCGGTAAGCGGTAAGCTGTAAGCCGTAAACAGTAAACTAAAACATTCCCCTTACCCTTTCCACTCCGGCAACCAGCGCATCCACTTCCTCTCGGGTATTGTAAAGTCCGAAGGAAGCACGTACCGTACCCGTGATTCCGAGGCGCGACATGAGTGGGTCGGCACAATGGTGACCCGTCCGCACGGCTATACCGAGGCGGTCGAGCAGAGTACCCATGTCGAGATGATGGATGTCGCCCACAAGGAAACTGATTACGGCATCGCGTCCGTCCATAGGTCCGAAGATGCGCATACCCTCAATCTGCGAAAGCTGCTCGAGGGCATAACGGGTAAGGTCCTGTTCGTGGGCAAAAATATTATCCATACCCAGACTGCTTACATAATCGAGAGCAGCAGCAAGGGCATGAGTAGCTACATAATCGGGCGTACCGGCCTCGAACTTATAAGGCAGGGCATTATAAGTAGTATGTTCGAAAGTGACCTTCTGAATCATCTCGCCTCCACCCTGATAAGGAGGCAACTTATCCAGCCATTCCTCCTTGCCATAAAGCACTCCCACACCCGTAGGAGCATAAATCTTATGACCAGAGAAAGCAAAGAAATCGCAGTCCAAATCCTGCATATCCACAGCAAAGTGAGGAGTTGACTGAGCTCCGTCGATGAGTACGAGAGTACCGTTGGAATGGGCAATCTCTACAATCTCCTTCACAGGATTGACAGTACCCAGCACATTGCTCACATGAGTGCAGCATACGAGACGAGTCCTGTCAGAAAGCAACCTGCGATATTCATCCATGCGGAGCGTTCCGTCATCGCTTATGGGAACCACCTTCAGCACAGCACCTTTCCGTTCGCACAGCATCTGCCAGGGAACGATATTGCTGTGATGCTCCATCTCCGTTACCAGAATCTCGTCGCCGGCCTTCACAAAAGCCTCACCGAAACTGAAAGCCAGCAAGTTGATACTCTCCGTTGTACCGCGAGTGAAGATAATCTCCGACGTACTCTGGGCATTGATAAACCTGCGCACCGTCTCACGGCTCTGTTCGTGCAGGTCGGTAGCCTGCTGCGAGAGGAAATGAACACCACGATGCACGTTGGCATTCACATTGTAATACTCGTCAACCATAGCATCCACTACCTGACGTGGCTTCTGAGTCGTGGCTCCGTTGTCGAGATAGACCAGCGGACGTTTGTAAACCTCTCGTCCGAGTATCGGAAAATCGTTGCGTATGGCTGTTATATCGTACATATTCACATTCTTTTGGGTGCGCGAAGTTAAGGATAAAATATGAAAGTGGAGAGTGAAAAGTAAAAAAATCTAAAATCTTTTTGGTTTTTACTTTTGTAAGCACTAACTTCGCACCCTATTTTCGTATGTAGTGTACATGAAATATGTTGTAAACATATTATTAGTAGCCCTGCTGGCTCTGTTGCCTGCAAGCATGTCGGCACAGACGGATGAATTCCATCCGTACGGATTCCTGCAGCTGCAAGGCGGTGCCAACACTACATTCACCAACGTGAAGCAGCTACACATCCTCTCCCCTACCTTCACCGTCGGCGTGGGTGCCATGGTCATTCCCGAACTGGGAGCCCGCATCAACATGAACGGATGGCAGTCGAGGGGTAAATTTGCAAGCACAGGCGACAAATACAAACACAACTACTTCAATGCCGACCTCGACGTCATTCTGAACGTCTTCAACCTCTTCTCGAAAAACTACGACCGTCTCTTCGACGTGAGCCTCGTGGCAGGTGTCGGATTCAACCACGCCTGGAACAACAACATCTCCGACCTCGACCTCACAAAAGTGGAAGAAGACATTACGGGGGCATGGGGCAACGGCTTGGACAAGAAGACCTTCAACGGCACCAACTTCCGCATGGGCGTGATGGGCGACTTCCGTCTGGCACACAACTGGCAGCTCGGCCTCGAAGTCGATATGAACTCCCTTCACGACAACTGGAACTCCAAATACAACAAGAAAAAGCGCGACTGGATGCTCACATCCCAAGTATCCGTAACCTACCGTTTCGGAGCAAAACGCAAGAAAGAAGCAGTAGAAGAGCCCGTCGTAGCTCCTACCTACATAGAGGAGAAGAAAGAGCCTGCAAAGCCCATCCCTCCAGTAGTGACCAAGCCTCAGCCCAAGCCTGAAGAGCCGCTCAACGACTATACCATTCGTGAGACCGACGTCAACAAAGAAGAAGTAATAGAAAAGATAGCCGACTGGAGTCGCAAGCACGAAAACGGAAAGATACAAATCAACGGCTATGCCGACAAAGGCACAGGCACCCCTCGTGTCAACATGCACTACTCACAGCTCCGTGCCGAGAAAGTAGCAGCAGCCCTCAAGACCAAAGGTGTTCCCGAATCCAAGATGACAGTCAACGCCTATGGCGACACCGTCCAGCCGTTCACCGACAACAACCAGAACCGTTGCGTCATCGTCATCGGACAGTAAACGAAAACAGAAAACAGAAAACAGAAAAGAGGATGCCAACGCACCCTCTTTTTTATTCCATACATCTTAAATCTTCCACCACTTGTATATCCGCTGGCAACCACTTCACGCTATCCAAGTCACCCTTCGCCAGCCACTTCGCTGCCTCGTGTTCATTCAGATGTAGCGCCTCACCAATGAGCGAACACAGATAGCAATGCATCGTGAGATGAAAGGCCGGATAATCATACTCCACCGTACAAAGAAACTCATCCACGCTAATCTCCGCAGACAGCTCTTCGCGAATCTCCCTCACCAGCGCCTCCTCCGGTGTTTCCCCAGCTTCCATTTTTCCGCCAGGGAACTCCCACCAGTCCTTCCACTCGCCATATCCTCGCTGGGTGGCGAAGATCTTATCATCCTTACGGATTATTGCTGCTACGACTTCTATCTGTTTCATAGTTCTTCCTCCGCAGCTTTCAAGTAGTTCTCACTTTCATCCTCCAACCGGGAATATGGAACTGTCTTCGCCCTATGATCCTGCAACCAGATATGGTTCAGGGTGAACGCAATAGAGTCCAACGTCTCTTCGCGCTTCGATGGTTTCAGTTCGCATTCCCATACCGTAATGCAATGCCAACCCATTTCGGCTAACCTGCGTTGTTCCTCCTTATCCCGTTCCTTGTTCCTGCGAATCTTCGCCACCCAGAACTCCCTGTTCGTCTTCGGAATCTTGCAACACTCCGAGTTTGAAATCGTAAATTGTAAATCGTCAAATTGTAAATTGATGTGGTGTCCATGCCAAAAGCACCCATTCACAAAGATACACGTCCTATACTTCCTCAGTACCAAGTCTGGATGACCAGGCAACCGCTTATGGTTCAGCCTATAACGGAACCCTCTCTTCCACAACCCACGTCGCACAATCATCTCCGGCTTCGTGTCCTTCGAATGAATTGCTGCCATATTATTGTGCCGTTGGAGTTTCGAGAGTTTATCCATAAACTAATGCATAAGTTCTTCCCATGTAGCAAACCAAGGGCGGGCAGAACCGTTTCTCCTCGCAAGAGCAGGTATTTTGGCATAGTCTTGCGATTTACTTGTATCAAAAGGATATACCAAATAATAATCATGCCCCAAGTTTTCAAAGCCTTTCTTTTGCAAAGCTTCCTTAGACATAAATCTTGGCCACCCACCTTTCAACTTATACAATGTGCCAGATGTTCCGTTATGCAACATCACGTACTTTGCATTCAATGCTCTTGGCTCCAAAACGATTGCTCCCGCATCTTCGCCTGTACGAAGATAGCACAATCCCAATTCTTTCATCTTCGCAAGTTTGTCCTTCTTTGCGAAATTTACAAGAAGCACATCATCAGGATCTTGGTATTCCAATCCATGTTGGGGCGCCACATTCTTATACAGATAAGTCTTCATCCGGCTCCGCTTCAACCATTCCGCTATCTGTTCACGCAATGCCTGCTCACTATTATTAGAATCAACTAAAATCCCGTCTGACGGCTTCAATGGAAATGCGCCAATGCCAATAGCCTTGATCGATTCATAATAATGTGACTTCTCAAACTCCTCACGAGTGTAGCTTCCAGGGAAAAGAACATATCCGCCTATTACTTCACGCTTGGGCTTCAGGTTGGTTGGTTCGATATAATAGATGGCATCACGATAGCGGTGCATCTGGTCAATGGCATCACTTGGTGGGATGTCCATATCGTCGGGATGAGAATCGCTTATGCGGTATTTTGCATCGAAAAGGAAGGTATATTGAATTCCCTTCTGCCGTTTAGTCAAACGCAACACGATATCAGGACGCTGTTGAGTGGTAAATGTCTTTGTCCC
>CAJODY010000057.1 GCA_905233285.1 uncultured Bacteroidaceae bacterium | reverse complement strand
GCTTAAGCTTATTCTTTGGGTTTACCAAACGCTGATGTGCCTTATAGTTCGACCATTTTTCAGCAACTGGTCCCTCAGGTATCTTTGAATTTATCTGTGCCATAATTCTGTGTGTTTTAAAAGTTAAGTTCACATTGCCATCTCAAAAGGAACTACCCTTCCGTCAGCGCCGCCAAGGCAGTCAGGACAGAGAGCGAATGCAAGAGCTACGATAAGGAACATAGCCACTACGATGGTAGCCCAAATCTGACTGATACACTTCCAACGGTTGAACCATACGTGACCACTCCAGCCCATAGTCTGCATACCAGACCAGATGCCATGAGTGAGGTGGAACCAAAGAGCGCAGAGCCAGATGACGTACAGAACTACGAATACCGGATTAGCAAAAGTTTCCTTAATCCATTCGAATCCATCGGTAGGACCGATAGGGTTCGTAGCACCCACGATTTCTGCAAACATCATGTTGTACCAGAAGTTGAAGAGGTGGAGAGCCAGACCGAGGACGATGATAACACCCAGGGCGAACATGTTCTGACTTGCCCATTCTACCTTCTCGGGCTTGTCAGTCTTGTCGTAGCGGTTGCTGCCACGAGCCTTACGGTTCTGGATTGTGAGAATGAAGGCATACAGGATGTGGATTACTACGAGTGCTCCCAAAGCAGCGGTTGCAGCCAGGGCATACCAGTTGGAGCCGAGCAATTCACAAATCTGGTTGTAAGCCTCAGCACTGAAAAGTGCGACTAGTCAGGAAGAGAACAAGTGCCAAGCCTGTAACCGACATGACCACCTTTCTTCCGATTGAAGAGTTACATAACCACATAAAGATGTTGAATTTTAGTTTAGTTTATAATGTGAGTAAAAGTGTGCAAAAATATATTTTTTGATTTACTATTCCAAATGAAAAGAAACAAAAAGCTGAGAAACATGTTAATTTCTCAGCATATTCATGAAGTGCGACTTTATTTCGTCTATCCTGCTTTGCGATTCCGTAGGAAAGAAAGTACGCATCGTATCGTCAAATGCCGCCTCTGCCTTTGCCCTCATCTGAGCCTTTCCAGCCCTGAGTCCCGAAGCCAGTTCGGTTTTTGGAAGCAGTTGTCGGTTGAAGTTGCCGTCACTCATCTTCGTTCAGAATAATTTTGGCGCGACCACCTTTTACTGGCTTGGCGTCAATCTCGGCTATATTGATAGGCACCTGCTTTTTGATACTCTGATCGAGCGAGATAAGTGTCTCGGTCGAATCCACACCATGTATTCCCTGAATCTTGCGGTTCAGCAGTTCCATAAGCTGCTCGTTGTCGCGAGCATACAGCTTAATCATCATAGTGTAAGGACCAGTAGTATAGTGGCATTCCACTACTTCGGGTATGAGTTTCAGTTCATCTACCACACGGGCATACATCGAACCCTTCTCCAGTTTTATTCCCACGTATGTACAGGTCTTGTAGCCCAGGCTCTTAGGACTGATATGATAGCCGGAACCAGTGATGACATTCATGTCGATGAGACGCTGCACGCGCTGATGGATGGCAGCACGCGACACTCCGCACACGGCAGCCACGTCCTTAAAGGGGATTCGGGCATTATTGGAGATTATCTCCATTATCTGCTTGTCAAGTTTATCAATTTTCTCCATAGTATCGGTTGTTTTTACAAATTGCAAGCAAAAGTACTATTTTTCATTTACATCCACCATGTTTTTCAAGAAAAATTATTGCATATCGACGTTTTTTCTTCATTTTGTTCATCAGACAGGGTAAAAAAAAACTTCAAGCATATTCACATATACTTGAAGTCCCATAAATACGATAATTTAATAATAACTATGTATTTAATGATGGAGTTATGAAAAAGAATTTTACTTTATTTAGCCTTTTTTCCTTTTATTATTGTTCCTTTTTAATTTGCTTGCGGAAGTCGCGTGGCGACATACCAGCTTCGTGTTTGAATAATCTTGTGAAGTGTTGTGGATATTTAAAGCCGAGCCATTCTGCTATTTCGTTTATCGGCTTGTCAGTAGCTGAAAGCATCTGCTTTGCCGCTTCGATTATCTTGTACTGCAGATATTTCTTTATGTTCACCCCTGTCTCCTTCTTTATTATGTCGCTGAAGTAACCGGGCGACGTATGTGAGAGGTCTGCAAAGTAACTTATCGAAGGTACTCCCATCTTCTTTGCCATTCCGCTGTTCAGATACAGATTGATGTTCTGCAGGAACTCTTGAGCTATCTGGTAGTTCTGAGAGTGGCGTGTGGCGAACTGTCTGTCGTAGAACCTCAGACAATGATCCAGAACCAGTTTTATCTGGTCAGTCAGTATGTGGAGCGTATTTCTATCCTCTTCGTGGTGAAGTTCGTCGTCAACCCTTCTGAATATCGATTTCACTTTGTCAAGTTCTTCATCAGTCGGATACAACGACTCTTCGACGTCGTACTGCATGAAGGTATATTCGCTTATATGCCTTCCAAATGTCGAGCCCTTTATCAGGGTAGGAGAGAACGCCAACACCAAATTGTTGAACTCTATTCCCTGTGGGGGAGTCTTTCGTCTTACCGATCTTCCCGGTGGAATCACAGTCACCGTTGGGGCACCTACGCCTTCTTTCACTTCCTGCGACAGTTTTTCCAGATTCTTCGGATACCTCAGAAAGATTGAATAAAATCCTGCCACTACATCCATACCCACCAGCACCATTGGTTGTGATGTCAGATTTAATACAGATACCAGGTGATTTTTTGTGTCGCTTTTGAAAAAGTGTTTTAAGTCCTCAATGGTATCAAACGATATTGTACTTCCCTTCTCCATTTGAGTTTGTTAGTATTTCACCCACAAATATAGCACACTTTAATACATATGGCGAATAAAAAAAAGAAGAAATTTTTCAAAAAAAACCAATTTTCAGCGGATTTGGTAATTTTCAAAAAAGAAGTGTGTGATTTTTTGTGCGTTTTTATGTGATTTGTCTATTTTTCTTTTCCGAACCCCCTTAAAAGCATCTTCCTATATTTCCGACAACAACCTTTCGATGCTGTCATATATCTGTCGAAAAGCATGACAATCGCGGAATTCCGTATTCCGGTGTATCATGGCATCTACCGGCATCTGCGAATGCTGATAACATGCTAACTCGTTATCCATCTGCTGTTTGCGTCCCGACGACAAGCGCTTTATCTCCTTCTCGCGTTCCCTGCGGAGTATAGTACACACAGGGTCTATTACCGCACTCACCACATTGTCGAGCAGATGGTGTCCCTGAATATACAGATACGTATTCGACGGTTCCAAGCCCAACTGTGCCAATTCTTCCTTCAGCGGCTTTATTTTTCCCTTTGCCTCTGGATAGTGTTTCTGCATCCATGCCACCTTACGGTTCACCTGATGGCGAGTCTTCTCTATCGCCTCGTCCGGATTAAAGATATTCACCCTGTCTATGCTTATAAAGTTATTCAGTGTGCTTAGGGTCATCTCGCCGAAACGAGTCTGACGATACAGCCATATAGCCCATACAAACAACTCGTAGATAGCTTCTGAATACTTCTTGAGATAAGCCTCGAAATCAAAGATTTTACGGTCGTTCAGAGTTGACATCACACATACATTGTGCAGCGACGGAGCATAACATTGCAGGTTCTCTATCGAATAGGCATAGGTATGTACGACATACGGATTGTCCAACATCATCTCCGACGAGTGGGTATGTCGCTGCAGCAGGTAGTCCAGGTCGGCATCCACACATGCTATCATATACTGTCCGAGGTGCTCACCCAGAGTATTCATCAGAGCCGTCTTTTTACCCCTCGACAGATTCTTTCTCGACGGTAGCATCACCTCAAACCGTCGGTCGTCATTCTCAAACTCGTTCAGCACGTTTCGCCAGAAGAAAATGTCATCATAGCTTTCCACATACACTACGATACGTTTCTTCTGTCTCTTCTGCAGTTGGTTCGCTGCCTGGAAGTATCGGCTGTTCAGATTTGAGGTTAATGTCGTCATACTAATCCCATGGACATACTCTATTGTGTTATCTCGTTCACCTCAGTCACATTACTCATCCATCCGTCCATAATCATTGCTGGCGAATGAGTAGAAAGAATAATCTGTGCATTCGGATTCAGCTGCCTTATCAGCCCTATCAGTTTCTGTTGCCACTCTATATGCAGCGAAATCTCTGGTTCGTCCATCAGCAGGGCGTAATATTCACGGTTTTCCACCAGTACTGTCAGCAGGATTACGAGCATCTGCTTCTCACCGCTCGACAACTGGTACGGAGTGATTATCTCACCCCTCTGATAGAACTGAATCTCATTGCTTTTCCTGTCTATCGTCTTACCCGTATCACGGAAAAGTCCGTCAATCATATCCTGAAACTCAGCCTTCGGTTGTCCTACCTGCGCTGCCTGTTGCTGGTCAGCAGGGTCACCTGACGTCAGCAGTTCGATTATCCTGTTACCCAGATTCACCTGATAGTCCAGATACCTCTTCTGTAACTTATAAATCTGCCAGTCCAGCTCAGTAGTCACTCGCGAGTCAGCCAGCTTCTCCAGCAGGTCGCTGTGCAGCAGCGGACGGTCGAACGAACGTATCACGTCAAACTTTATGCTCGTGGCATCCTCCGGATACAGAGTCACCGTCACACCCTTCGACACTTGTCCTGCCGACAACTCACCCTTATCTATAAAGTCGAGCATCGCAGCCGAATGATTTATAATCGTACTCTTGCCCACTCCGTTTATACCACTCAGAATATTCACATCAGGTTGCAAGTTCCACTTTATGTGTTTACCGCCCTTCCACAGGGCCTCGATGCCAATGCTTTTGATGTATTGTGCCGTCTTTGCCATAAGTCAACGATTTTTTATTTGTCGCAAAGATAAAACTTTTACACATTACATTCGCCATTTTTTCACTATAAAAAACTATCTTTGCGGGCAAAATAATTTCCAACGCCTAACTGTAAATTGTCACTATCGCGTACATTATATAATATAAGGACAGCGTTGCCCCGTTGGTGGCACCGCCATGGTTTCGGCATCCAGTCGCCCACCGACTACGAACTCGTACGCGACGTACTCTTCGAATCGCTCCACTATTATGCATACAACGAACAGGGACTCAACAACGAGGCCGACCGCCAGCTTTACCGCATACGTCTGTGGCAACCCGATGTCCTCATAGTGTGCAGTCCGGCAGACTACGAGCGTGCTCTCCTTTCCTTCTCCGACAATACGGTGATGGTCATCGAGGATATATCAGGCAGCAACGAAGGGCTGTGGCAGCAGGTACTCCTCGACCCTCGTGCACGCATCACCTTCGACATGCGCCATCGCGGACTCATACTCTTCGACTCCAAACGTATAAAACAAAACTACATATTATGAAAATCTACACCAAGACCGGCGACCGCGGTACGACCAGCCTCGTAGGCGGACAACGAATATCCAAATGCTGCGACCGCATAGAAAGCTACGGAACCATCGACGAACTCAACTCCCAGCTTGGACTGCTCGTCACCTACTGCACCTCACAGCACGACCGCGATGTCCTCCTCTCCGTTCAGCACCGTCTCTTCGTCGTAGGTGGATACCTCGCTACCGACAACTCTACAACCGAAGTACCCGCCAGCCTCCTTCTTCCTGCTGAAACCGTCAGCGAACTTGAACACGAAATAGACCTGCTCTCCGATATCGTACCCCCGCTCCGTGCATTCATCCTCCCCGGAGGCAGTCGTCCTGCCGCACAGTGCAATGTATGCCGCACAGTATGCCGGCGTGCCGAACGCTGCATCATAAGCCTTACGGAAAGCGGAGCCACAGTCGATGAGAACATCCTTTCCTTCGTCAACCGACTGAGCGACTACCTCTTCCTGCTCTCACGAAAACTCAACATTGACAATAAAACCGAAGATATTATTTGGAAGGAAAAATAATTATTCTTACCTTCGCACGCCTTTTTGCAGAAGACACCTCAGAACAAGACTAAACTAAACACATTATTATACTATGTACTGGACACTAGAACTTGCTACAAATCTGGAAGATGCCCCATGGCCAGCAACCAAAGAAGAACTCATCGACTACGCCACACGCTCCGGAGCTCCCCTCGAGGTTATCGAAAACCTTGAGGAGATAGAGGACGAAGGCGATGTCTATGAATCCATCGAGGAAATATGGCCCGACTATCCCTCAAAAGAGGACTTCCTTTGGGACGAAGAGGAGTATTAATACAGCAACAGGAACAAGGATGTAACACATGCTACATCGCTTGTTTCTTTTTTTTATGTAACACCTGATAAATCGACATGAAGACAGATATTCAGATTGCACGTGAATGTGAACTGCAACCCATCACCGACATTGCATCACAGTTAGGAATCGCGCCCGAGAAGATAGAACCCTACGGACGCTATATGGCAAAAGTGCCAATATCACTCATCGACGAAAAGAAAGTACGCCAGAGCCACCTCATACTGGTGACGGCCATCAGCCCCACCAAGACAGGTATCGGCAAAACCACCGTCAGTATCGGACTCACGCTCGGACTCAACAAAATAGGGAAGAAAGCAGCAGTAGCCCTGCGCGAACCCTCCCTCGGTCCCTGCTTTGGCATCAAAGGTGGTGCTGCCGGCGGTGGCTATGCCCAAGTGTTGCCGATGGAGAAAATCAACCTCCACTTCACAGGCGACTTCCATGCCGTCACCTCTGCACACAACACCATAAGTGCCCTGCTCGACAACTATATCTACCAGCACCGCAAAGAAGGGTTCTCGCTGCGTGAGATATACTGGAAACGTGTCCTCGACGTCAACGACCGCGCCCTGCGCAACGTAGTGACCGGACTCCGTGGCGACGGCGTCACCTCTGAGACAGGCTTCGACATCACTCCTGCCTCCGAACTCATGGCGATACTCTGTCTTGCCACAAGCGAAGAAGACCTTCAGCGCCGCATCGAGAACATACTCCTCGGCATCACCTCCGACGGACGCCCCTTCCGTGTTCGCGACCTTGGCATAGCAGGAGCCATCACCGTGCTGTTGCGCGATGCCCTGTCACCAAATCTCGTACAGACCACCGAACACACACCCGCCTTCATCCATGGCGGTCCCTTCGCCAACATAGCCCACGGCTGTTCCAGCGTACTCGCTACAAAAATGGCAATGACCTACTGCGACTACGTAGTGACCGAAGCCGGATTCGGTGCCGACCTCGGAGCAGAGAAGTTCTTCGATATCAAATGTCGTAAAGCTGGTCTGCAACCCAATCTCGTGGTCATCGTGGCTACCACCCAAGGACTCAAGATGCATGGCGGCGTTGAACTCGACCATATCAAAGAACCCAACGTCCGCGGACTGAAAGAAGGACTGAAAAACCTGAACCGACACATCCGCAACATGCGTGGATTCGGACAGCACGTCATCGTCACACTCAACCTCTTCGACTTCGACACACCCGAGGAGGTAGATCTCATCCGCAAGAACTGCGAAGACCAGGGCGTAGGCTTTGCAGCCAACTCAGCCTTCATGCAGGGAGGCGAAGGAACAGTCGAACTGGCACAGAAAGTAGTCGATTCCATCGAGCATTACCAGCCACAGCCCATCAACTTCACCTATCCGCTCAGCGACACCATTGAGGGCAAGATAGAGAAAGTATGCAAAATCATCTACGGAGCAGCAGCTGTCGAATTCAGCAAGACATGCACGAAGAAACTCGAATCCATCCGTACTATCTTTGCCGACGACAAAGCCATCAGCCGCTACCCCGTCTGCATAGCCAAGACCCAGTTCTCCTTCTCTGCCGACTCCACCCGCTACGGCTCACCAGAAGGATTCACCATCCGCATCCGCGACGTCATACTCAACTGCGGTAGCGAGATGATAGTAGCCATAGCAGGCGACATGCTCCGTATGCCTGGACTCCCCAAGAGTCCGCAGGCCGAACGCATCACCATAGTCAATGGCGAGATAGAAGGACTGTCGTAAGGGCGCCACGATTTAAAGTTTAAAGTTAAAACTAAATCTTTATTTTATGAAAAGAACACTATTCGGAATAATGATGCTCATGTTGGGCAGCTCATTCGTATGCGCACAGCCGCGCCAGCAACAAAATGAAGGGCCCGGACTCAAAGACGCCTACAAGGACTACTTCACTATCGGCGTAGCAGTCAACCAGACCAATGTCACCGACCCCGCTCAGATGGAGCTGATTAAGAAACAGTTCAGCAGCATCACGGCCGAGAACGACATGAAAGTAGGTCCGATACATCCCAAAGAAGGAGTATGGAACTTTGAACGCGCAGACCGCATTGCCGACTTCTGCCGCCAGAACGGCATCAAGCTCCGTGGTCACACCCTCTGCTGGCATGCACAGTTTGCCGATTGGATGTTCACCGACAAGAAAGGCAAGCCTGTCAAGAAAGAAGTGTTCTACAAACGTCTTCGCGACCACATCCACACCATAGTCAACCGTTACAAGGACGTAGTCTATGCATGGGACGTAGTGAACGAAGCCATGAGCGACGACAATCGTGCAGAAAATCCGTACCGTCAGAGCCGTCTCTACCAACTCTGTGGCGACGAATTCATCGCCAAGGCTTTTGAATTTGCACGCGAGGCAGACCCCAACGTACTGCTCTTCTACAACGACTACAGCACCGTTGACCCCGGTAAGCGCGAACGCATCTATAACATGGTAAAGAAGATGAAGGATGCAGGCGTACCCATCGATGGAATCGGCATGCAGGGTCACTACAACATCTACTATCCTGACGAAGAACTGCTCGACCAAGCCATCAGCCGCTTCTCCGAACTGGTTCAACACATCCATATCACCGAACTCGACCTGCGTACCAACACCGAATCGGGCGGTCAGCTCAACTTCTCGCGCGGCGAAGTCGTTCCGCAGGCTTCCTACATCAACACACTTCAGGCCGACCAGTACAACCGTCTGTTCCGCGTATTCCGTAAACACAAGGACGTCATCGACAACGTCACATTCTGGAACCTCGGCGACAAAGATTCATGGCTTGGCGTGAACAACCATCCGCTGCCTTTCGACGAGAACTACCGTCCGAAGCGTTCGTTCTTCGTCATTCGCGACTTCGACCCAGCCCTCGACACACGTGTTCCGAAAGAGGACTTCGTTTCCAACCCTATGAACCAACCCGGACAGCAGTATCCTATGGTCAACTCTGAAGGCTATGCACGCTTCCGCATCGTTGCACCCGAGGCTAAGTCAGTCATCGTAAGTCTCGGACTTGGCGGTCGTGGCGGCACAGTGCTCCGCAAAGATAAGGACGGAGTATGGATAGGCACCACCGAAGGCCCGATGGATCCCGGTTTCCACTACTACCACCTCACCATCGACGGTGGCACATTCAACGACCCCGGCACCCACAACTACTTCGGCTCATGCCGTTGGGAGAGTGGAATCGAAATACCCGCACCCGACCAGGACAACTACGCATGCCGCACCGACATACCTCATGGTACCGTTCAGGAAGTCCTCTACTACTCCCCAAGCCTTGGCAAGATGCAGACAGCCATGGTCTATCTGCCACCTACCTACGGGGAGTTGGTTAACAAAAAAGGCGAACCTGTTAAAGCAGGCAAGAAAGGTAAGCAGGAACGCTTCCCCGTCCTCTACCTGCAGCACGGCTGGGGTGAGAACGAAACCAGCTGGAGTCGTCAGGGACATGCAGGACTCATCATGGACAACCTCATTGCCGACAGAAAAATCAAGCCCTTCATCGTGGTTATGGCATACGGTCTGACCAACGATGTCAAGTTCGGCTCAATCCGTCAGTTTACCGCCAAGGAATTTGAGACCCTTCTCGTTGACGAACTCATACCGTTCATCGACACCCACTACCTCACTAAGTCCGACAAGTGGAATCGCGCCATGGCAGGACTCTCCATGGGTGGTATGGAGACAAGGCTCATCACCCTTCGTCGTCCAGAAGTCTTCGGCTACTGGGGACTCCTCAGCGGTGGTCAGTATGCTCCCGAAGACATCAACGACCCCAAAGTTGTGAAATACATCTTCGAAAGTTGCGGAGCCAAAGAATACCCCGATGCCATAAACAAGAGCGTCGAAGCCCTGAAAGCTGCCGGCTACAATGCCGAAGGATTCGTCTCTGAAGGCACAGCCCACGAATTCCTCACATGGCGTCGCAGCCTCTACCTTATGGCTCAGAAACTCTTCAGATAAACTAACGAAAAACTGAATATAGTAAGGGGGGATAAAATGTCCCCCCTTATCATTTCATTGGTTTAATCATCGATTCGATGAAGGGGAATTCTACTAGCGTCAGACATCTAACTGGTTATCGTTAAAGTTAATAGATTTGAGCCTATCACCTGACATATACAGAAATCCCCCATGCGGGGGATTTCCTTTACAATCAACCTGTTATTCAAAGACTTTATTTCACGCGGTATTTCCTTCCGCCTTGGATATAATATCCGTTTGCAGGCTTCTTGGACAACTTACGTCCGTTGAGGTCGTAGATGGGAGCGTCTGTTGCGGAATCAGGAAGAATAAACTCATTCAACGTTTCTACACCTGTCACATCCTCCGAGCCCAAATACTTAAGACGGAAATTATCAAAGATAACCCATTGGTAAAGTGCAGTGCCTTTTATGCCCACAGTAAGTGTTTTGCTATCGTCAACATAGAAACGTATAGGATCAATGGTATATTTACCATTAGTGAATGACTCTGATGCGTCACTCATGCTTGTCTCGCTGCCAGTCGTCACCGGTACTTCCTTGGTTGCATCCCCGATGAAGAATATGGGTACATCTTCAATAATATCATTATCGTTATTATCCTTATTCTGAGAATAGAATCCCTGTGCCGTTAACTCGTAGATGCCGGCTGGAATATCGCTCAGCGTTTGGCTGATGGTGAATGTTGAATGGAATGATTCTGCGCAGTTGTTCACATTGTTGCCGCCGTTGAGATTTTTGTTCGTGCAGTCCTCACTCACTTGCCATGCGCTCACACGCTGGTCGTTGCGGTTGAAGTTTGGATTGCCAAGCATCCATGTGACATCCACAGGGCTA
>CAJODY010000056.1 GCA_905233285.1 uncultured Bacteroidaceae bacterium | reverse complement strand
ACCCATGTACCAGACAGAGGGTTGGTAATAGGAGCATCGCCACCACCGCCGTCTTCTGGATTGCTTTTGTTGTCATCGCTACCGCAGGATGTGAATGAAGTGCCTGCGAAAAGGATTGCTGTTGCAAAGAGCAACACGTTGAAGAATGAACTCTTTTTCATAATAGTTAAGTTTTTTATGGTTTAGTTTAAAAGTTTATTTGCGTTGTCACGTGCTTCATCTAAGGTAGTGTAATCTGAACTGTGTCAAGGCTATGTTCCTTATATCTTTAACCTCAGATGGGAGACGTGATTTATAATCGCGTATTCCAGATGAGGAGCCTTCCAGGCTGCAAAGTTACATAATTTCATATCTATCTCCAAATTTTATTGCCAATTGCTGTGAGATGAGCCCCCTATTGGACAGGGGCATGGTCCATTTCTCCCTAATGTTGCGATAGGCCAGATAGACCAGTTTCTCCAATGCCGTATCAGACGGGAACACGCCTTTGTTCTTGGTGACCTTGCGTATTTGGCGGTGGTAGCCCTCGACGGTGTTTGTTGTGTAGATGAGGCGGCGAATCTCCTTGGTGTACTGGAAGAACTCTGTAAGATGCCCCCAGTTGTCACGCCAGGATTTGATGACGATGGGATATTGTTCACCCCATTTGGTTTCAAGGCTATCCAGTTCCGTTTCTGCTGCCTCCACCTCTCGCTCCAGAACATCTTCGACCGCGCCTATCAGAGTCACCTTAGCCGACTGAAATACATAGGCACCAACCCCGTCACCGGCGAACAAGGCATCTGCGACATGGGGCGCAACTTCAGCATCCGCCTCATCGTACCTATAATATAAACATCCAAAAACCATATCAACATTATGAAAATAATAGGAAACATCCTCTGGTGGATATTCGGCGGACTTCACAGGCAGCTTCGTACTCTTCTGCACCATCATCGGCATCCCCATTGCCCTTCAGACCTTCAAACTCGGACTCCTCTGCCTCTGGCCCTTCGGTTCCCGAGTCGAACAGTCAGACACCCCTCCAGGCTGCATCAGCATTCCTCTGAACATCCTCTGGCTCATCTTCGGCGGACTGTGGGCATGCCTCGTCCACCTCATCTTCGGCATGATACTCTGCATCACCATCATCGGCATCCCCTTCGGTCGTCAGCACTTCAAGATGGCAGGTCTCGTCCTAGCCCCCTTCGGCAAAGACGTCATCCTAAAGTTCTGAAAACGGGACAAAACACAATGTGAAGCGTCACACGTCACGCTTCACAAGGTTTTTGCTCCGCTCGCATCAGGAGCCATTTCCGATGCGAGTATTTTTTTTCTATTTAAGTAAAAATGTGACGTTAATTATATCGATATATCAAAAACAATCCATACATTTGCAAATCATAAATCACAAGAAATGAGAACGTACAACAAACAAGTAGAAAACAACAAATCCATGATGGCAAACGAGCCATTAATCATGAATGTCATGAACAACAGAAATGACATCAATCGCGCCATCACGGGAGATGAACTGCTCAATCGTTTACGTCCGAGAATCAAGAGCCTATTCCAATGAAACAGGTTTTATTTGCCCCCGAGGTTGAAGAAGATCTCTATCAATTGGTAAGAATACTCGTCGAAAAAAGAATATTTCGGGACGTATGAATATGCCATATCCTATGTTGAGGACATGGTAAGTTACATTAAGGCAAACATTATCACCCATCCTCACAAGAGCGTTCCTAGCTACTTCCATCGATACGGAGAGAATACTAAATACATAACCTACAACAAAAGCAGCAATACAACGTGGTATATAATTTTTGAAGAAAAAGAAGAAGCATTTCTTATAACATATATCACCAACAATCACATCAACTGGCAATACTTCAACGTCTAAACATTCATTTCAACAACACATTATTAATATATAAACACTCGCACTAGAATATAGTTCCGATGCGAATGTTCTCTGTTTCGTCATTCCCGCTCCGAAGTCTTTTTAAAAAATACCGTCGGGATTTTTAAGAATCGCGAGGGGATTTTTATTAATATCGACGAGATTTTTAAAAATCGCATCGATATTTTTTCTTAACGCTTCGACATGAAGAACTGTTTGCTTAGGAGTCAAGAACAATAATGCTGAGACAAGGTGATGTGGTCACGCAGTCCATTTCCGATTATCTTACTCGAAAAAACAACTGAAATATTTTGTATTATTCACATTTACCCGTATCTTTGTGCCGTCTCTACGCCGAAGATGCGAAATGGAGAAAGATTCATGACGCATTGGGAAAGGCAATATTCATATAGTTGAATACTTGCGCATGAGGGACACCATATATGGAAAAGGCGTTTATTCGCGCTTTGTTCTTGACGTTTTCGACAGCCTGAGAAACTATCAATTCTAAGTCAAGGAACATAGCAACAATAGATGCCCATGGGTATGAATACATTCGTATGCCATTAGTGTGTTATTTTACTAACTTGTATTGGTGACTTTACACATTATCTATATAGGCACACGATACACTTCATATCGGCGTGGGGTCTTAGGTTGCTCGTTCTGACTTAGATGGGCAATCTCAGGGCCTCGAAAACGTGGGACGGGTAACGATAAAAACTCCCACGTCTTTTTGTTTATAATAATCATAGACTTTTAGTAATGCTGAATTCGGGAGTTCAGGAGGCTTTTTATTATACATCAATGAAAAACATTGTCGCATTGAAAACTGTTGTTGTCAGTATTGTCTTATTGATGACAATCCCTGTAGAGATTTCAGCTCAAGAGGAGGCTAAGAAAAGGATGGATTGGTATTTTGGAGTTGGAACTGGTTTCCACTATTCCACACTACGTTTCTCAAATCTGGATTCCAAGAAATTCCCGACTAAAAAAGGAATGTTTAGTCCTGTTTATTCTTTGTTTGTTCAAGGGGAATTTGGGCAAAACAGAAATTTTGTCTTCCGCCCACAAATCTCTTTTTTATCCAGAGGAGGGAAACTTACAGAGATTGGCAAATATGATGGTTATGCCAATTCCCAGAAAACAGATGAGTTTTATCAGTTAAAGTCGAAATATGTCGATTTCAAGATTCCATTATTATATCAGTTTGGAACAACCAGCAACGTGCTCCGTCCCTATGCTGGCATATCAGCGATATTCGGTTTTGCAACAGGTGGGTATGCACGGTTGCAAGAGGACTTTAACGACAACAGCTATTCTGGCTACGAGGTCAAACTAAGCGGTAAGAATTTTAAAAGCACTTATTTTGCATTAGCTCCAACGATTGGTTTACGCTATAATTTCCACACAGGTAGAAAAGCGCAACACATCTTATTCGCAGCTATAGAATTAAGCTATGAGTTTGGTTTAAGCGACACATATAGCAGTGATGAGAAAAGCGGGAAAAGTATAGACGTGGTAAGAAAAACCGGAACAAAAATTGATGGTACACGAAAATTCTCAGGATGGGATTTTCAAGTGACATTAGGCATTCCTTTCAGCATATTCTCAAGAAGCGTCGAACCAGTCAAGGAGATGGCTCCTGTAAGAGAAATAGAATCTGTCTCGATTGTAACTGAGAAAACCTGCTATACGCTTGAGGAAATAATGGGCATGATAGCATTGAATAAGAATGTGTATGGTAAAACTATCTGTGCAGTGGACGATATAAATTTTGAATTTGGCGAAAGTGAAATAAAGAAGGAATCTTATAACTATCTTAACAAGATTGCCCAAATAATAAATCGCACTAATTCCAAAGTTATTATTAAAGGACATACCGACAATGTTGGTACAGATGACTACAATATGAATCTTTCCAGAGAACGAGCTCAGGCAGTGATGAAATATCTAATCAGAAATGGAGTGGAAAAAAATCGTATTACATGCGAATACTGGGGATCGTCAATGCCTTTAATGAGTAACGATACTGAGGAGGGTAGAAAATACAACCGAAGGGTTGAATTTGAATTACTTAAATAATAACCATAAACATAATTATTATGAAAACAAAAAAAATTTTCCATGCCGGCATAACAGGCATCTGCATGATGCTGACAATGTCTGTTACTGTATCTTGCCTTGACAGTGACGAAAAAACTATCACTATTGAAACTCCCACCACAGGAATTCCTGATGATTCTGAAGCAAGTCCGAATCCTCAAATTGATTATGCAACCACAAATATTCCCAATATTCAGACAACAATGGAGGATATAAACGGTGTGCCTGTTATACGTATTGACATGACGGGAGTCAAAAATCCCAACGAGGCAGCTTGGCTTCGTCTGGTAGGTACCGGGTATGACGACCAGAACGTATGGGTTGAAGTTGATGACATGCCAAAGGGAATACTTGTCTATAACAACTCAGATGACAATATTACAAATATTATGACAGATATTGTTTTTACTGTAGACAATTCTGGCAGTATGAGTGAAGAAGCAGATGCAATAGCACGAGATATAGTTTCATGGGCAGAACAGCTTTCAAGTTCTGGCATAAACCCCAAATTTGGAGTTGTCGGCTATGAAGGACCTATCACCGGAGCTATAAACCTTACTAATGTAGAGGAACTGAGTACTTTTCTGAATAGCAATGGAACAGGCACTCAACGAACTTTCCATTTCGGAGGGGCAGATGCAAACAGATTGCAAACTGCAGTATCCAATTATAACCCAGGTGGATATTGTGAGTGTGGTGCTTGTGCAATACAATTCGCAAATGACAACTTCTCATTCCGTAATAGTGCCAATAGAATCTATGTGAATTTTACGGATGAACCGAATCAGCCAAATTACAAAAGCCAATTCTCTGTCAAATACTTCGAAGATCAGAACAATTGGCCATCTTATAAAGGAACTGTGCATACCGTTTATAGCAGTTCTCGGTTTAGTAATAATTCATGGAACAGTTCGGAACAACCATGGCTAATATCTGAATATACTGGCGGAACGACACTGTTTACTTCTTCAAGTTTTAGTGGAGTAACATTGTCAAGCCTCCCTGTTACCGGAGCTATGCAGAATTCATACATCATAAAGTTCACAAATATAGATACTCTAATTGACGGAAAGACTCACACAGTACACATCACAATAAAATCCAAAGATGGTACAATCTGCGCAGATAAGATTTTCTACATTATATTCAATTAAAGCTAATTACAATACGAAAATCATGTCAACTCCGAAAGTAAAAATCTTTCGGAGTTTTTTATAAGGTTCTCTGCGCCGAAGATGAAGGATTTATTAATATTGCTGTCCGCTAAATAATTTTTCCTGAATCAGTAATGCTTTTTTCAAGAATTAAATCTTACGATTTATTAAAACAGTTCTTCAGGACGAATGTGAAGGAATTCCTCGATTGGGATTCCATCCGTACCTACGACGATGGCACGCTTTGGATGAAACCGTTCGCAGAATTTCGGCAAATTATATGCTTCTATATTCCATAATGTTTGAAAGATAAATACGAAATGTTCAAATCTTGGATGCAAAGTTGAGTATTATAATTCAAACAAACAAGGATTTCGCAAGGTTTTTGTAAAACAGCAAATATTTCAAGTCTGATAGAAAAGGGCTAACAGGTAGCGTGTCGAGCAAAAAAGGGTTTTATTAGGTTATTTTTTTCGAAAGATTTTTTTCCTTTTTCCTGATAAACTCTTACATTTGCAACGATATATTAAAGGGGAAGTAAAAGAGGAAGTAAAAGGGGAAGTTAAAAAGGAAGTAAAGCACTTCGTGCAGGACAATACTGAAAGCAGGCAACATAGATTCGTCCAATTTAACTTCCATGAGCGAAGCGAAGTAACTCCCAATTAAAAGCCTATTAAAACAAGATATTATGAAACTGAAACATCTTTCTATCCTCGCCATAGCTTTGCTTTTGAGCACTACGACGGCTATGGCACAACGTAAGACTAAGATTACAGAACCTACGATTGCAGAGGCTCCTGCCACAGGAAAGCAGATTAAGCGTAAGGTTGCCATCGGACGATTCTCGAACGAGACTCAGTATGCCAAGGGTGTGTTCTACGATAAGGAGAACGACCCGATGGGTAAGCAGGCGCTCGACATCCTTTCGTCAAAACTGGCTGCATCGGGTAAGTTCCTGCTGCTGGAACGTAGTGACCTCGCCACTCTGCTCGAGGAGGCTAAGAGGGGCGACACGGAACTGAGTACTATCGGTGCCGACTATATGATTATCGGTTCGGTGACTGAGTTCGGACGCAAGAACACGGGCAAGACGGGTTTCCTGACTTCGCAGAAGACTCAGACCGTGGAGGCTACGGTTGCTATCCGCATCGTGGATGTGTCGAACGGACTCATCATCTATTCGGACGAGGGCAAGGGTTCTGCAGAAATCACGAGCAAGACCACTCTGGGCATGGGCGGAAAGGCCGGCTACGATGCCACTCTGAGCGACAAAGCCATATCCGAGGCTATCGGTCAGCTGGTGGAGAACATTATTAATAAATGTACCGACAAGCCCTGGCGCACTTATTTCATCAACTACGACAACGACGCAATCATGATAGGTGGCGGAAGCAGCCAGGGCATCAACGTGGGCGACACGTTTGCCGTAAAGACAAAGGGCAAGAAGGTGAAGAACCCACAGACGGGCGTGATGATAGAACTGCCTGGCAAGGAAATCGGCAAGGTGACTGTGGAGGCTACTGCAGGCGACACTCCTGAGACGGAATTCTCCGTAGTAAGCTATCAGGGCGCAACAATCGATACTAACAAATTAACGGACTATTATATAGAGGAGGTAAAGTAATATGAAACATACTATCAAATTCGTACTCGGACTGTGTGTCCTGCTCCTTGCAGGATGCCGTATATATGCCCCTGTTTCGCAGCAGAGCGGCAAGGAAGACGTGGCTTACCTGCTGTTCGTCAGCACAAGCGGCCAGTTGCACAAGCAGAACGTCATCTACACCATCGACGACACTTCGTACGAGGCTCAGGTGTGGAAACAGAAATCGTCAAGCCGTCGAGGCACTCAGTACTCGGTTCCTACAGGTAACCACCAGCTGACCGTGACCAAGGACGGACAGACACTCTACAGCAAACGTGTATTCCTGTCGCAGCAGGAAGTTAAACAAATCATACTGCCATGATGAAACAACTCATTATAGCTGCAATCGCAGCTGCTGCACTATGCTCGTGCGGTACTACCAGCCATCCGCTCTATTCGTGGTACGATTCGCAGGATGCCACTTACCAATACACTAAAAAGGCTACCGATGCAGACCTCAATCGTGCAATGGCTCAATATGAACTCGTTATCAACAAGCAGAACGGCACACGCATGACCGTTCCTCCAGGCATGAATGCCGAATACGGATTCTTGCTTTGCAAGGCCGGAAAGAAAGACGAAGGCATCGCCCTTCTGAAGGAGGAAATGCGTCTGTATCCAGAGTCTGAAAAGTTTATTTCACGAATCATCAAACAGCTCACAAAATGAAAAACTACTTATATCTCGGACTGGTACTTCTGCTGCTCAGTTCATGTGCAACCCAAAGCGGCATCACCCGTGGCCAACAATATGCAAAATTGTACGAAGAGCGCCCGCTGGCTATCGTCGTAATGCCTCCAATCAACCAGACCAACCACGTAGAGGCGAAGGAATACTTCTACACCACCCTCTACGAACCACTCTGCGAGAAAGGTTACTATGTGTTCTCTCCAATGCTGACTATGGAGATGTTCCAGACGGAAAGTGCCTACGACTCAGAACTCTTCCTCGAAGGTAGTCTGCAGCAGGTTCAAAACGTTCTCGGAGCCGACGCAGCCATGTTCACCATCATCAAGAAATGGAATCGCAACAACATAGGCGGTACTCTGACCGTAGATGTGGAGTACATACTGCGTTCCACAAAGACAGGCGAGACACTTTATCAGCGTGAGGGTCTCATCAAGGTCGATACGAGCGTCGGAGGCAGTAGCGGCGGACTCTTTGGAGCTCTTGTCAATCTTGCTGCAACAGCTATAAATACAGCTGCTACCGACAAGGTCGTGGCAGGACGCAAATGTACGGCTTACGTGCTCAGCGACCTCCCAGAGGGACGCTACGGACTCCACTACGACCAGGACAAGGAACTTGGAGCCGGAAAGAGTTTCATAGAGGCAACGGTGCAGTAACCTTAACCTTAACGATAACTTTAACCTTGACATTATCGAAAACAAAAACCTTAACGAAAACGAAAACCTATGAGAAAAGTGATATTTTCACTTGCCCTGCTCTGCTGCATCGGAGCATCGGCACAACAATATGAATATAAGGAAGAAGAAAAGGCTCAGAACAACAAACCGCTGAGTGAATGGCGCGACATACGTTGCCAGCTGTTCAACTTCGGTTGGAAGTTTCAACTGGGCAAAACAGAAGGAGCTGAAAAAACAGACTTTGACGACAGCAACTGGCGCACCCTCGACCTGCCCCACGACTTTCAGTTTGAGCAGCCTTGGGACGAGAAGGCCAAGGGAGCACGCGGTTTCAAGCAGATGTGCGAGGGATGGTATCGCAAGTCGTTCGACATCCCTGCCTCGTACAAAGGCATGAGTGTACTGCTCGACTTCGGTGGCATCATGTACTACGGCGACGTTTATGTGAACGGCAAGAAAGCCGCTTCGTCGGAATACGGATATATCGGTTTCGAGACCGACATCAGCCGCTATCTGAACTATGGAGGCAAGAACGTAGTAGCCGTATATGCATCTACAGGTCCTGAGAACGGCAGCCGTTGGTACACCGGTGGCGGACTCTTCCGCGACGTACATCTCAAGGTATGCAATCAGCAGACCCGCATAGCACGTCACGGACTCTACGTAACGAGTGCCCCGACTGGCAACATCGTACGTCCCGACGTACTGAATGCCCAGCGCATCGCCATCAATCCGCTCAACCCACAGGGAGGCAATCCTCAGGGAACGTGGGACGTACTGGTTCAGATGCAGATTATCGGTTGGCAAAAGCACGACATCACGCTTCGTGCCACACTCAAGGATGCCGACGGCAACATCGTAGGCAAGAGTGAATGCGAAATGCCCGACCATACGAAACAGAACAATACGGAAGTGGCTCTGCCATTCATCAACGTAGCAAACCCGCAGCTGTGGTCGCCCGAATCGCCCTACCTCTATACCGTCGAGGCTGTAGTGGAAGAAGGCGGAGCAGTCATCGACTCCGTAAGCGACCAGATTGGTCTGCGCACCATAGAATACAGTCCTGAGTTCGGATTCAAACTCAACGGCAAAAAAGTGTTCCTCACCGGTATTGCCAACCATCACGACCTCGGAGCCGTAGGCATAGCAGCTTACGATAAAGCCGTTGAGCGCCAACTTCGCCAACTGAAAGCATTCGGCTACAATGCCATCCGATGCAGCCACAACCCCTACAGCGAGGGCTTCTATCGTGCAGCCGACAAGGTGGGAATACTCGTTGTCGATGAACTCATAGACAAGTGGTCGGACAAGTCGTATTGGGGAGGACGTAAACCGTTCATGCAGCTATGGCCGTCGCTCATTCCCGAATGGGTGAAGCGCGACCGCAACCATCCATGTGTCGTATTGTGGAGTCTGGGTAACGAACTGCAGACCCTCGGCAACTGGTCGGGTTATGCGACTGAAGACTGGGGCATCACGACCTATCGCATCTTCGACCAGATGCTGAAACGATATGACAAGACTCGTCCGACAACCGTTGCCATGTTCCCGGCTCGTGCCGGAGCACAACGCGGAACTCCCGACTTCAAGACCTATCAGGTACCGCCAGAGTTGGCTTGTGCAACAGAAGTGGCATCGTTCAACTACCAGTGGGATGCTTATCCGGGCTACTTCCAATATAAACCTGACCTCATACTCTTCCAGAGCGAAGCCGTGACCAACCAGCTGCAGCAGCCATACTTCGGCATGGACTATAACCGCAGCGTCGGACTGGCTTGGTGGGGAGCTATCGAATATTGGGGCGAGTCGAACGGATGGCCGAAGAAAGGTTGGAACTACTCCTTCTTCAAGCATACCCTCGAACCCTTCCCGCAAGCATATCTTATCAAAGGAAGCATACAACCCGACGAACCTGTATGCCAGATTGGAGTGGTTGACGGTAAGGGCGAAAGCATGGAATGGAACGACATCAAGGTGGGCAGCCAGAAGATTACCTACAACTGGAACCGACAGGAGGGCAGTCGTCAGAACGTTTTCGTATATACCAATGCCGACGAGGTGGAACTCTTCTACAACGGCAAGAGTCTGGGTACACGTCAGAACGACCGCAGCGACGTAGCCAAGCGCAACATGACGTATTGGAACGGAATCGAATACGGCAAGGGAGGCACCCTTCTCGCCATAGCCAAGACAGGAGGTAAGGAAGTGGCTCGCCACCAGATTCAGTCCACCGGCAAGGCAGTAGCACTCAAAATCGTGGCCGAAGGCAATACTCCACAGGACATCTTCAATCCGAAAACAGACAAATGGAACGCCGACGGAATGGACCTCCAATACTTCCGTATCTGTGCCGTTGACAGCAAGGGACGTGTAGTACCTGATGCCACCGACGAACTGACCGTAACGGTTCAAGGTGAAGCTACACTCGTAGCCATCGACAACGGCGACCACTTCACAAACGACCTCTTCCGCGCAGAGGACAGCACAAAGAAGATGCAGACAGGAACGATGCAGGCTATCCTCCGCAGTTCGCAGAAGGCAGGAAAGGTGACTATCCAAGCCACATCCCCTACCCTCAAGAAAGCAAAGATGGTTATCGAAACAAAGTAAAACGAACTGACCGACACATAAAAATAAGATGCAGGAAATCCTGCATCTTATTTTTTTACTTTATATCGTCGTACTTTTGTTTCACGTCATCGAGCGTGATGCCGAGCAGTCGCATTTGCCGGAAGAGTTCGGGAAGACGTTCCTTCATGAACTCCTCTCGCCGTTGCTCCATTATCTGAGTCTTAGCTCCAGGGGTGACGAAATACCCCTGCCCTCTCTTCATATAGATAATATTTGCGCGTGAGAGTTCGTCGTAAGCCTTCACGGCAGTATTCACATTCACCTCAAGCAGCACGGCATATTCGCGAACCGACGGAATGCGTTCGTCGTCTCCATACTTGTCTGCAAGAATCTCGTCAGCCAGTCGGTCGGCCAGTTGCAGGAATATCGGTTTTTCTCCGCTGAACATCATAGGTTTGCATTTTTACGGGTTGTCAACTGCCAACGGCAGAATACTTTATACGATAGCCAAG
>CAJODY010000055.1 GCA_905233285.1 uncultured Bacteroidaceae bacterium | reverse complement strand
GTCAAAGGCAAACAAGGCAAATGCAAAGGCTCGTATCGAAGCTGAAAAGAAAGTCAACGAAGCAATTGCTGCTAAGATTGCAGAGAAGAAGGCTGCTGCCCGTGCAGAAGCTGAAGCTGCCGCAGCCGCTGCTGCTGCAGAAGAGGCTGAAGCTACTGCTGCTGAGGCTCCTGCAGAAGAACCAGCTGCTGAACCAGCTGCTGAGGCTACTCAGGCTGAAGCATAAATTGCTTAGGTTTATTCCACAAGAAAGTCCCGGAGGTCAAACGCCTTCGGGACTTCTCTTTTTGGGGGACATGAAGGAGATGTCTGCCCTATGGGACAAACACCTTCTTCGTTGTATTATCGCTCATGCGGAGGATGTTCAGACCCGGCTGCATCTGTGGAATCTGAACTCCGCTGGCACTGAATATTCCGACTACGGTAGGTTTCTCTGTCTCTTGCTGCTCAACAACCTCGATGAATGTAGGAACGAACTCACCCTTCTTGAAATTCTCGGCTGCAGCAAGCAGGTTGGCAGCATATTTCTTCATCTCAGACGTAGTTGAGAGTCCGTTATCTGCACGATGGGTGAACTTATTCATAGCAGCGGCAATGGAGTCGACAAATGCCATACATATCTCAACAGACTGGCTGCTGCCATACTCATTCAGGATATCAGATGCTGTCTGGATATTATTAGCCAGCGTGATGTATGCAGGGTCGGGACCGGTAGAAAGATTCACACGGAACTTCTTGGTGACATCGTCAGCTTGGAAATAACCACGCAATCCACCTACCTCAGTCTCAGCTGTAAGAGGTACGAAAAACTGAGTTTCGTCGTCGTTAATGACGAATGCTCCGACTGGAACAACCGTATTCTTCATAACACCTTTGACAGCAGGGTCTGGATTCTCTACAGATTCAGCAACGACAGATTTCAGTTCGTTGGTTGCAGGAGTGAGTAGTGCTCCGTCGCGTGTAGAATTCATTATGAGGTAAGTCTTTCCAGCCTCCAAATCGTACACCTCGGAAGTTCCGGACGTACTGATACCTGTCGAACGGTGTGTATTGATTTGGCGTGCATATACTCCGTCGGGCACAACGGCATCGAACGGAACGGTAATCTGACACCACCTACCTGATTCTGCGTTTACATAAAGCTGTCCGTCGTTTGTCTGGAAGTCAGCCTTCGGTTGGAAACTGTAGCCGGCTATGAGTTCCAGTTTACCACAAATGCCCTGTCCGTTGATGACGTTCTTGACGTCGCTTATACCCTCTCCTGCCACATATATAAGTGCATTCGGATTAGGCAGGACATCCTGATTATAATTGGCAGCGAACGACTCAACGGCGGTCAGGTCATAGACGTTGGCAGAAGAATAAGCACTGCGTTTTGCAAGAGATTCAAACGTAGGTTTGTCCCAATGTCCGCTCAAGGTAAGTATATTGTTCTCGTATGACGTCACAGCCAGGTCGCTTTCGCCAGTTACGATAAAAAAAGCTTTCGGAGTCTCCTCCGGCATCTCAATCACATCCTCCGAAACGGAAGTCTTCCAAGGAGAAGCCACTTCTGCGTAGTAGCGTTTTCCAGCTGCGAGCGGACATGAGGTGGTATTGGTAAGATTGAACGTGATACGCTCTGACGACTTGCCATCAATCTTTACTGATGCGCTGACCGTTCCATTAAGTGTCCACTGCTGAGCATCTTCGTCATATACATATACATTTATCTTTCCTGTACCTTCGTAACCGATGGCATCGTCGTTGATAATCAAGGCACTTATGGAAGCCTTGTTGCTATAGAACTTACCATACTCCACTCCGTCAATCTCTTCCGTATCAGCCGACGCAGATGCAGAGATGGAACCAAGGATAAGTTTCGACGATGCAACCTCGGGTGTCACCTCTATCTTACCCAAAACCGCAAGGTCCTTGTTTGTAAGGGTGATGTACCACTTCGACGTGTTGGTAGGTTTGCAGCTCAGAGTAATCGTAGCCGACTTACCCGTTTCGAGAATTGTCTCTGTATCCTTCGACTTGGCAGCACTCAGCGTGGAAGGAGAGGCAGCACTTGTCGATGCAAACAGGTAGAAACCCTGATGAGCCAGAGTGGAATTGTTGGTCAGAGTAATCTTGAAATCGGTGGTTCGCTGGGCATATACCTTCTCGGGTGCTTCGATTTCTGTATCGATATTCCAGGTCTTCGGGTATGCACCGATGACAGCCGCCTGGCTTCCGTTGAATCCGTTCATACCTGTTTCGGCATCAACGGTATAGTAACCATCGCTATTACCACCCCATCCGAAGTTGAAGTAGAAGAGGTCGCCCGTCTTCCTGTATCCATGCACCACAACAGCATGACCGCCCCGAGTCGGATGCACACCTGCGTACATGATAGGGCGTCCGAGTGTCAGTTCGTCGTAGAGAAGTTTCACCCATCCTTCCTGCGAATAATTACTGCGGCTTTGATACGAACCTCCATTCATGCCGTAATATGCGCTGAAGGTATATGGAATCTTATCGACTTGTCCCGATGTGCTCTCACCATAAGTAAGCCATGTGGCAGCACCGGTAGCAAAACAGAATTCAGCTACGGCATTCTTCACGGTTGAAGTCTCGGAATCGCTATAGCTGTCCTTCATAAGGTCCCAGCGCAGGACGGTTCCGGCAGGAATCGATTCGGTTACAGGAGCTTCGCCGTAACCATATGTCGGAGTGGTAGCCTGAAGAGTAGAAGGCAAGTCCTTACGCCAATAGTAGAGAATCTGACTTGCAGCTGTAGCCACACAACCCGTTACGGCACGTGCGGAAGTACCTGTACGGTAAGGGCAGCGGTCGTTATACGGACTGTTCTGATGCCAATGGCTAGTCAAGAAAGGAGAAATATTCTCACGCTCTTCTGCCATTTTCAGCGTTTTTGTCTGGTTCGTACCATTCACCTGGGCATCCTCTACAGCCTGTGCCCATCCGTCAAGCATATCCTGCAGGGCAGGTGGTATATTGTCGGCATCGAAGTCGCCGTATTCGGTAAATCCGAGGATAGTAGGCAGACAATCATCGCCCGCTACAATCACAAATCCCTGTCCCTCTCCCCTACTATATATATAATAAGGTGAAGTGGCAGCGACATCCTTTGCCAGTTTCAGCGATTTTGCCTGGTTACGCTGCGCCTTAGCCACAAGCGTGAATTCTGGAGTCGATGGCAGGAACTCGGCAGCAATCTGTCGTGCCTTCTCAATGTCGATTGGGTTTGCCACAGCATTGGCAACAGCCAACAGAAGGGCAATCATTGATGTAAGTTTTTTCATAGAAAAAGATTATTGTGTTGTTTTATCAGTTATCGTCAAGTTTCAGTACGGCAAGGAACGCCTTCTGCGGCACAGATACATTACCTATCTGCTTCATGCGTTTCTTTCCGCGTTTCTGTTTTTCAAGCAGTTTTCGTTTTCGGGTCACGTCGCCACCATAGCACTTTGCCAGCACATCCTTACGCACCTGCTTCACGGTCTCTCGTGCCACAATCTTACCACCGATGGCTGCCTGAATGGCAATATCGAACTGCTGACGGGGCAACAACTCTTTCAGTCTTTCACACATCCTACGGCCCAGAGTCACAGCATTATCCACATGAGTAAGTGTGGAAAGGGCATCTACCGATTCTCCGTTCAACAGGATATCGAGTTTCACGAGTTTCGACTGACGGAATCCGGCAGGATGGTAATCGAAGCTGGCATAACCGCGGCTGACGCTTTTCAGTTTGTCGTAGAAGTCAATCACGATTTCTCCAAGCGGCATCAGGAACTCAATCTCCACACGGTTGCCGGCAATGAAGTCCTGCTTCACCAGTTCGGCACGCTTACCAAGACACAGAGTCATGATAGGTCCGATGTAATTGGCAGTAGTGATTACCGTAGCACGGATATATGGTTCCTCCACATGTTCGATGAGCGTGGGGTCAGGCATTCCCGACGGATTGTGCACCTCTTCGGCATTTCCATGCTTGTCATATACCATATACGATACGTTAGGCACCGTCGTGATGACGTCCATATTGAATTCGCGGTCCAGACGTTCCTGAACTATCTCCATGTGGAGCAGTCCGAGGAATCCGCAACGGAATCCGAAACCGAGGGCTGCAGATGACTCGTGCTGGAACGTGAGGGATGCGTCGTTGAGTTGGAGCTTCTCCAGGCTGGTTCGCAGGTTTTCGTAGTCTTCCGTCTCGATAGGATAGATACCGGCAAATACCATTGGCTTCACTTCCTGAAAACCCTTTATGGCCTCGTCCGACGGATTGCTGAGCGATGTAATCGTATCGCCAACCTTCACCTCGACGGCATTCTTTATTCCCGTAACGATATATCCCACATCACCCGTACGAAGTTCTTTCTTCGGCACCATATCCATCTTCAGCGTACCCACCTCCTCAGCCAGGTATTCCTTCTTAGTATTGATGAACCGCACCTTCTCGCCCGTACGCATCACACCGTTCACAATCTTGAAGTAAGCGATGATGCCTCGGTACGAATTGAATACGGAGTCGAAAATCAAAGCCTGCAACGGAGCCTCCTCATCACCTACGGGATGCGGAATACGTTCAACGACGGCATCGAGTATCTCATCAACACCCTCGCCAGTCTTTCCCGAAGCATAGATAATCTCTTCCGGCTTACATCCGATGAGGTCGATGATTTCGTCAGCCACCTCCTCCGGCATAGCATTGGGCATGTCTATCTTGTTGATTACAGGGATGATTTCAAGGTCGTGGTCAATAGCCATATACAGGTTGCTGATGGTCTGAGCCTGCACACCCTGGGTAGCATCCACCACGAGCAGTGCTCCCTCGCATGCAGCAATCGAACGGCTCACCTCGTACGAGAAGTCCACGTGTCCAGGAGTGTCAATGAGGTTCAGCACATACTTGCCCTTCTCCTCCTTATCTCCCCGGTAGTCGTACTCCATCTGTATGGCATGACTCTTGATGGTTATGCCTCGTTCCTGCTCCAGGTCCATGTCGTCGAGCATCTGTCCCTGAGTAATCTTTATCGTATCTGTCTTCTCCAGCAGTCGGTCTGCCAGAGTTGACTTCCCATGGTCGATATGGGCAATGATACAGAAATTGCGTATATTCTTCATTTCTTAACTAAATTCTTAAATGATTCGGGAATCGGAGTGTCAAACTTCAGAAACTCCCCCGTAATCGGATGCTGGAACGCCAGCTTGTAGGCATGCAGACAAATCCTGCCGATTGGGTCGGTCTGTGCTCCGTACTTGTAATCACCTGCGATGCTGTGGTTCAAGTCCTGCATGTGTACACGAATCTGGTTCTTCCTTCCCGTGTCCAGTTTCATCTCCACCAGACTGTATTCCTTGCCGCGTTTCAGAGTGCGGTAATGGGTCGTTGCCTCCTTGCCTCCGTTATCAACCGGCGACGAATGGGTCACGAACATCCTGTCGTCCATCAACCAGCTGCACACCGTACCGTTGTCCTTCTCCATCACACCCTCACACACGGCTATGTAGCGACGGTCAGCCACTAGGTCTTTCCAGTTGTCGGTAAGCATCTGCTGCACGTCCCTGCGCTTTGCAAACAGCAGCAGTCCCGATGTCTCACGGTCCAGTCGGTGAACCGTATGCACGGCAAATGTCCTGTTCGTGCGCTTCACGTACTCATCGAGAATCGACTTCACCGACTGCGTACGCTTTCCGGGCATCGTATTCGTCAGTATTCCGTTTGCCTTGTCCACCACGAGCAGGAACGCATCCTCATACACTATCTTCACCCACTGACTCGTCAGGTCGCGCTTATGCCCGTGGTCGCTTATCTGCACCAGCATACCCGGTTTCAGCGGAGTATTGAACTGGGTGGTAATCTGCGAATTCACATACACCATCTTCCTCGAAAGCAATTCCTTGGCACGGGTACGCGAAACACCCTCGATATTAGTCATGAGGAACTGAAGCAGCTCCGTCTCCTCTTTCACCGGATAGTCCTTGTATCGGTTTCTGGCTTTATTGTCAAAATACTGGCTCATTCTTTGTTTCTCCTTTCCAAAAGTACCACGTTCTCCACGTGCTGGGTATGCGGGAACATATCCACTGGTTGTACGGCCGTCACCCTGTAATCAGCATCCAAAGCCTGCAGGTCGCGAGCCTGGGTGGCCGGATTACAACTCACATACACAATCCGCTTCGGAGCTGCAAACAGTATCGTGTCAATCACACTCTGATGCATTCCGGCACGTGGCGGGTCGGTTATGACGACATCAGGACGTCCGTGATTCTCGATGAACTCGCTGTTCAGCACATCCTTCATATCTCCGGCATAGAACAGCGTATTTCCTATTCCGTTTATCTCCGAATTCACCTTCGCATCCTCGATAGCCTCGGGCACATACTCGATACCTATCACCTTACGTGCCTGTCCGGCTACGAAGTTGGCAATCGTTCCGGTACCGGTGTAGAGGTCGTAAACGAGTTCGCTGCCTGTCAGCGATGCAAACCTTCGAGCCACGCTGTACAGCTCGTATGCCTGGTCGGTATTGGTCTGATAGAACGACTTCGGACCTACCTTGAACCTCAGGTTTTCCATCTTCTCGTATATGAAGTCGGTACCCTTGAACAGGTGCACCTCCTGGTCGGCAAACGTATCGTTAGCCTTGTGGTTATCGACGTAGAGCAACGAACTGATTTCGGGGAATCCGTCGGCAATGTGCTGCATCAGAGCCATAGCCTGCTGCCTGCCTTCCTCGTCCTCAATCCTGAACTGCACCAGCAGCATGAACTCACCCGTGTTGCTGTTCCTCATCATCATACTGCGCAGCAGACCGCGATTCTCTCTCAGGTCGTAGAACTCCAGTCCCTTCTCCAGCGCATAGCACCGTATCTCATTTCGGATGCGGTTCTGCAGGTCGTCCATCAGTCCGCACTCCTCAATATCCAGAATCTTGTCGAACGCACCCGTGATATGGAAACCTACGGCATCCTTCACCGGATAGTCCTTTCCGCTCCTTACCTCCTCTTCGGTGAGCCAGCGCTTATTCGAAAATCCGAACTCCAGCTTGTTCCTGTAGCCGCGAGTCTTCTTGCTTCCCAATATGGGCATAAACTCCGGCAACTCCACCTTCCCAATCCTCGTCAGGTTATCGAACACCTGCTGCTGCTTTGCCTTCAGCTGTTCCTCGTATTTCAGGCACTGCCACTTGCAACCTCCACACACACCGAAATGCCTGCAGAAGGGCTCGTCGCGCAGTTCCGAACGCTTGTGTATCTTTGTTGCCACAGCCTCCATATAGCTCGATTTCTTCTTCTTCACCTGCAGGTCAACCACATCACCGGGCACGACGAACGGCACGAATACCACACCTCCGTCAACCCTTGCTATCGACTTTCCCTCGGCAGCGACAGCAGTAATTTCCACATTCTCGAGCAGCGGCAGCTCCTTCTTCTTTCTCGCCATTTATTTTTTCATTATGCCTTGCAGTTCCGCATCCTCCTTGTCGCACTCCTGCTTGCGCAACTGGAACGAAAGGAATGCCGGAAGCAGAATCACACAAACCAGGAATGTGACCACGAACATAACCATGAAAACGTTCCAGTCGAAACCTGTCGGCAGCTGTACTGCATCACCCTGCATCACCGACTCGGCAATCGCATTCTCAATCACTACGATGGCAAGAATCGGCAGACAAATCACCAAGGCAACCCCACCGAATAGAGTAGCACAACATACTGTCAATGAGAACATTTCCTTCAGATGCTTGAAGTAATACTTACAAACCTTCATCCACTTCTTCGGGTTGAAACATTTCTTCAGTTTCTTCCCTGCTGCGCTATATACGCCTCTTGGTTTCTGGGCATCGACAGCCAGTCCGCGTTCCTTCACATCCCACATCGCAAACACAGTTGCCTGCTGAAACAGGAAACTGAGCAGAGCGATTACATAACATGGAACCATGATGCACACGAGCATGACATCCACCCCATTCACCATCTGGTAATTAAGCAGGATAGGAATGGCTACAAACAGCGCTGTCACGAGCATTACAGGCGACAGCATACGCATAAAAAACAGGAAATTTCCGGTCACAAAACTGATCGATTGCGAAATGCAAGCAATGTTTTTTTTCATTTTTCAATTATTTTTCTCCAAATAATCTGCAAAATTATTGCATTTTCGTTAGATTTGCAACCAATATCGCTGAAAAAACATGGAAAAAGGTCTTAAACAGATAAAATGGGGATTCATCGGCTGCGGTCAGGTGACAGAGCACAAGAGCGGCCCCGCCTTCAGTCTCGTCGAAGATTCGTCGGTAGTGGCAGTAATGAGCCGTAACCTCGACAAAGCACGTTCTTACGCCGAACGCCACAACATACCGCGCTACTACAACGATGCACAGGCACTCATCGACGACCCCGAGGTCAACGCCATCTACATAGCCACCCCACCTTCGTCGCATGCCACTTATGCCATCATGGCGATGCGTGCCGACAAACCCTGCTACGTCGAGAAGCCCCTTGCCAAGAGCTACGAGGAATGTATCCGTGTGAACCGTATCTCCCAGCTCACCGGCATACCTTGCTACGTAGCCTACTACCGCCGCTACCTGCCCTATTTCAATAAAGTGAAAGAACTCGTAGAATCGGGCGAAATAGGCAAACTCCTCTCCGTTCAGGTACAGTTCCATGTGCCTCCACGCGAACTCGACACCCGCAGCGGCAAAGACATGCCCTGGCGACTCCAGCCCGAAGTGGCAGGCGGAGGCGGTTACTTCTACGACCTCGCCAGCCATCAGCTCGACCTCCTGCAATACATGTTCGGAGTCATACTCGAAGCCGAAGGCTACAGCCAGAACATGGGCGGCCTCTACTCCGTCGAAGACACCTTCAACGCCTGCTTCCGTTTCGACAGCGGACTCACAGGTTCTGCATCGTGGTGTTTCGTAGCCTACGAGTCAGCCCGCAAAGACCGCATCCTCCTCGTCGGCGACAAAGGCACCATCACCTTCTCCGTCTTCGACTACAAACCCATAAAACTTTACACAAAGCGGGGTATAGAACTCTTCGACATACCCAACCCCAAGCACGTCCAGCTGCCCCTCATCGAGCAGATTGTACGCACCCTGCAGGGCATCGGCACATGCGACTGCGACAGCCTCAGCGCCACCCCTACCAACTGGATTATGGACAAAATACTTGGAAAGCTTTGACCGTCATCAAGGTTCCTGATTCTTTTTTCTTTCCCTCAGTTCATCCAGATATCCGGCTGTAATAACACCGGAAGGAAGCGCGATGATGGCTATTCCGACAAGCGAAGACAAAATGCTGATGATTCTTCCCGTGTCCGATATCGGATACAAGTCTCCGTAGCCTACAGTTGTCAGGGTGCAGGCAGCCCAATAGAAAGCATCGAAGAAATCTTCAAACAGCAGTTTTCCCGTTCGGGGATTGATATCTTCTTCTGCGTTAAACATTATCAGAGCAGTAATAAACGTATAGAACAATGCCAAAGAAAGCACCGTGTAGAGAATCTTTCTTTGTTTTCTGATTACTGCCAGGATTATCTCCAACGACTCGAAGTAACGTACAATCTTTACTACTCTCAGGATTTTCAGGAAACGGGAGAACCTCGCCAGTTTGAAGGCAGGCATCAGAACGTTAAGGGTTGGCAGTATCGAAAGCAGGTCAACGATAGCCATTGGCGTGAACGGATACGTAACGTATGCAGCCCAGCTGTTCTTGGTCGAACGTATGCCATAAGTTATCCACCTCATGATATAGTCCACGATAAAGCAGAAACACGAAATAATATCCAAATACAGGTAGTATTCCTTCTGTTCACGGAACATCAACGGGAACACACCGATAATGATAGCCACCAGCATAATGCTGTGATAAGCCCTCGAAACCGCATTCTTGTTCCTGGGCTCTATGATATTACTGATTTTTTCAAGTGTTTTCATCATTTTTCTATGTATTTTAATAAGACAAATACCTGTATTTTTCTTCAATCTGTGTGGATTTCGGGGTGCAAAGGTACAAAGTTTTCCGTATTTACAGACACAAACAAGCTGTTTTTCCGGCTCAACCATACAGAATTTAACAATCACCAGAGTACAACTGAGCACCTTAACCACCGATGAAATGGGGATTTTTAAATATATAGCAATATCAAGAGTGTCACGAGTGTCATTTGGTCATTTGGTCATTTTCATTTTCGGATTCGGTCATTTGCTCACTATATATAAATAATTAATTATTTATATATAGTGGCGGATTTTGACACTTTGAAAAACGATTTTGACCAAATGACAAATGACCGGATGACCTCATACCTGCCTGTCTTATCTCTTCTA
>CAJODY010000054.1:15547-26591 GCA_905233285.1 uncultured Bacteroidaceae bacterium | reverse complement strand
CTCTTCACGGCTTTGACCGATGCCGTGCACATTATGATACTCAAACCAGTCGATGTCCGAATTGAGTAAAGCTTCCTTTACTTCATCGAACTTGGTTTTTCGGATAATTGCTTCAATTCTTTTCATACCTTAAAAAATGTTTTAAATGAAACAAAAACTTACTTACTATCACTCATTGCAATGAATTTGGTGCAAATGTACGACACTTTGAAAGAATAAACATAATAAATCTGTCTAAATATCATAATAAAATATATTATACTTTCATTTTGTAAATAATTTTCAAACACAAGAATGTGTTGAATAACACTTTTGCGCGAAAACAGCATTTTAAAAAGCAAAATGAAACCACGTGAAAAATAATTGTAAAAAAATGATAGATATTTACACGTTATATAATCAAAAGGATATAACTTTGCACCCGAATCAAGAAAAAATGATAGCAAAACTCATTATTAAATATAAATATAGTCATTAATATGGGTCAGATAGAATCAAGTAAGATAGGCAAAGGTCTTTATCAGAAAAGTAATGAGCACGACGCCTGTGGAGTTGGCATGATTGTCAATATCCAGGGCAATAAAACCCATGAACTCATAGATGATGCACTTCGTGTATTGGAGAACATGCGTCATCGTGGAGCTGAAGTAGGAAAAGACGGCGACGGAGCCGGCATCATGTTACAGATTCCTCACGAGTTCATACTGCTTCAGGGCATACCGGTTCCTGAAAAAGGAAAATATGGCACAGGACTCATCTTTCTTCCGAAAAACGAAAATACCCGGAAAGAGATTCTTAAGGTCATCACGGATGAGGTAGAGGCCGAAGGATTGCAACTCATGCATCTGCGCGACGTCCCCACCTGTCCTGAGTGCCTGGGTAACAGGGCTCTGGATAGCGAACCGACTATAAAGCAGATTTTCATTACGATGGGTAGTGGAAGCGACGTATCGAATCTTGAACGCAAACTCTACATCGTCAGAAAGAAAATAGAACGTCGCATCGATCATCCCGATTTCTACGTTTGTTCGCTCAGTACGACGAATATCGTATATAAAGGTATGTTGTCGTCGGTGCAGGTACGACAGTATTTCCCCGACCTCTCGTCACCCTACATGACCAGCGGTATGGCTATCGTCCATTCACGTTTCAGCACCAACACATTCCCATCATGGTCTCTGGCACAGCCGTTCCGCATGCTGGCTCACAACGGTGAGATAAACACCATTCGTGGCAACCGCGGATGGATGAAGGCAAGGGAGAGCGTATTGTCGAGCGAGGCTCTGGGCGACGTAAACCGCCTGTCACCTATAGTACAGCCGGGGATGAGCGACTCCGCCAGTCTCGACAACGTGCTGGAGTTCCTGCTTATGTCGGGACTCTCACTGCCGAAGGCGATGAGTGTACTCATTCCAGAGTCGTTTAATGACAAAAACCCTATATCACGTGAGTTGAAGGCTTTCTATGAGTATCATTCAATACTTATGGAACCGTGGGACGGACCTGCTGCCTTGCTTTTCAGCGACGGACGCTACGTGGGTGGAATGCTTGACCGCAACGGTCTGCGTCCGGCACGTTACACCATCACCCGACAGGGCACGATGATTGTGGCAAGCGAAGTGGGCGTACTCGATTTCGATGCTGCCGACGTAAAGGAAAAGGGACGTCTGCAACCCGGAAAGATTCTCCTTGTCGATACAGCAGAGGGAAAGATATATTACGATGGCGAGATAAAGCAGAAGCTGGCAAGTGAATACCCATACGAGCAGTGGCTTTCGACGAGTCGTATCCAGTTGGAGAAACTGAAGAGCGGACGCCATGTGAGTGGCAGCGTAGCCGACTACGAGAAGAAACTGCGTTGTTTCGGTTTCGGACAGGAAGATATAGACCGCACCGTCGTACCGATGGCTACAGGTGGACAGGAGCCAGTGGCTGCAATGGGTAATGATACCCCGTTGGCTGTCATCAGCGACCGCCCGCAGGTACTGTTCAACTATTTCCGTCAGCAGTTCGCACAGGTGACAAACCCTGCCATCGACCCTATACGCGAGGAACTCGTGATGTCACTTACCGAATACATAGGTGCCGTCGGCAGCAATATCCTGACGCCCGACAGCTCTAACTGCAAGATGGTCAGACTGCCCCAGCCCGTGCTGACAAATACCCAGCTGGATATCCTGTGCAACATACGATACAAAGGATTCAACACAAAGAAACTGGAAACGGTATTCGATGCGGAAGGTGGAGCCGACGCATTGCGTGAGGCACTCGACCGTCTATGCCGTGAGGCTGAGGCATGCGTTGATGAAGGCGTGAACTATATCATACTCAGCGACCGCGATGTCGATGAACACATGGCTGCAATACCGAGTCTGCTGGCTGTAAGTGCCGTTCACCACTACCTGATTGAGAAAGGAAAACGTGTGCAGACTGCCCTCATAGTCGAAAGCGGTGAGATACGCGAAGTGATGCACGCCGCCCTGTTGCTGGGCTACGGTGCCAGTGCCATCTGTCCTTACATGACATTCGCCGTACTCGACCGTTTGGTAGCCGAACATAAGATTCAGGAGGAATACGCAACAGCCGAAGCAAACTATATCAAGGCTGTGGATAAGGGACTGAAGAAGATAATGTCGAAGATGGGTATCTCTACCATACGCAGCTATCGTGGAGCAAAGATTTTCGAAAGCATCGGTCTGGGCGAAGAACTGCTCCGACAGTATTTCGGAACAGAAGTCAGCACTATCGGCGGCATCGGACTGGACGAGATAGCACGTGATGCCAAGCGTCTGCACGACGAAGCTTACGGAAGTGACAACGTTCCGTCATTTCTTCCGAACAACGGTCAGTATTCATGGCGTCGCGACGGCATAGCCCATGCATGGAATCCTGAGACGATTGCAACCCTTCAGATTGCTACCCGACTGGGCAGTTACAAGAAGTTCAAGGAATGGGAAGAGAAGGTGGACGTCAAGGAATCTCCTATTTTCATTCGCGACTATTTCGGAATAAAGAAAGCCGCCGCACCTACTCCTATCGAGGAAGTGGAATCGGTGGAAAGCATAGTTAAGCATTTCGTGACAGGAGCCATGTCGTTCGGAGCTCTCAGCATCGAGGCACACGAGGCTCTGGCACTTGCCATGAACCGCTTAGGCACACGCTCCAACACCGGTGAGGGTGGCGAGGACAACCGTCGCTACCACTCCGACGTGGATGGTGTAAGCCTCTCAAGCAAGACAAAACAGATTGCCAGCGGACGATTCGGTGTCACAGCCGAATACCTGGTCAATGCCGAAGAGATACAGATAAAGGTGGCACAGGGCGCAAAACCCGGTGAGGGCGGTCAGCTGCCTGGTTTCAAGGTAAACGAAATCATTGCCAAGACACGTAATGCCATACCGGGCATCAGTCTTATCTCACCCCCACCCCACCACGACATCTATTCCATCGAAGACCTCTCACAGCTCATCTTCGACCTTAAGAACGTGAACCCTACCGCTGCCGTCAGCGTCAAACTGGTAGCCGAGAGTGGCGTGGGTACTGTTGCTGCGGGAGTAGCAAAAGCAAAAGCCGACCTCATCGTCATTAGCGGTGCCGAGGGTGGTACAGGCGCAAGTCCGGCATCCAGCATGCGCTTTGCAGGTATCTCGCCCGAGATAGGTCTGGCAGAGACTCAGCAGACCCTCCTTCTCAACGGATTGCGCAGCGGTGTGCGTCTGCAGACCGACGGACAGTTGAAGACTGCAAAGGACGTCATCCTGATGGCAATGCTCGGAGCCGACGAGTTCTCGTTCGGCACACTGCCACTCATCGTTCTCGGATGTGTCATGATGCGTAAATGTAACACCAACACATGTCCTGTCGGCGTGGCTACACAGGACGAGACCCTCCGTCAGCGCTTCAGAGGCAGCAGCGACTATGTAGTCAACTTCTTCACCTTCCTTGCTCAGCACGTTCGCGAATACCTCAGCGAGATAGGAGTGAAAAGTCTGAACGACATCATCGGACGCACCGACCTCATCGAGGTTCATGCAGCTCAGGCTCCTGCAAAACAGGCAACCATGGACTTCAGTCGTCTGCTTTATAAGCCCGAAGGCGTAGCACAGCTCTGCTGGGACGGAAGAGGTTTCACACATGTGAAGGACGTGAAGGACGAAGGCATCATACGCGATGCTTCGGCAGCTATTGAGAAGGGAGAAAAAGTAACCCTCTCCTATCCTATCCACAATATCGACCGCTCCGTCGGCACCATGCTTTCCGGACAGATAGCAAAACAGTACGGCGAGGCAGGACTGCCCGACGACACCGTCAGCATATCCTTCAAGGGCTCAGCAGGTCAGAGCTTCGGTGCCTTTGCCGTCCACGGAGTAAGTCTCCGACTCGAAGGCGAAACCAACGACTACTTCGGCAAGGGACTCTCAGGAGCGCATATCAGCATCGTGCCGCCTCAGCATCGCAGCGAGGGCTTTGAGGCTGAAAAGAATATCATTGCCGGCAATACGGGACTCTACGGTGCCACAAGTGGCGAACTCTACGTCAACGGTTGCGTGGGCGAACGCTTTGCCGTGCGCAACTCGGGTGCCATAGCTGTAGTCGAAGGTGCCGGCGACCACTGCTGCGAGTATATGACCGGAGGCCGTGTCGTCGTTTTGGGCAAGACTGGACGCAACTTTGCAGCCGGCATGAGCGGCGGTGTAGCCTACGTTTACGACCCCGACCGTTCATTCGATTACTTCTGTAATATGGACATGGTCGAAATAAACCTCGTAGAAGACTCGTCAAGCCGTAAGGAACTGCTCGAGCTCATACGCCAGCACTACCTGCATACAGGCAGTCCGTTGGCAGGCCGAATGCTCGACGATTGGGCACACTTCATCGACGACTTCGTACAGGTAATGCCTATCGAATACAAACGAGTGCTCCACGAGCAGCAGATGGCAAAACTCCAGCAGAAAATAACAGGCATACAACGCGACTATTAATGTCTGAATATAATATAGTAAATGGCTAAATAGTAAATGACAATGGGAAATCCAAAAGCATTTTTAGAGATACATCGTCAGGAAGCCGGTTATCGTCCGGTTCATGACAGGATACACGACTTCGGAGAAGTGGAACAGACACTCAACACCCGCGATCGCAAACTCCAGGCAAGCCGTTGCATGGACTGCGGAGTGCCCTTCTGCCATTGGACATGTCCGCTGGGCAACAAAGCCCCTGAGTGGAACGACGCACTCTGGCGTGGAGAATGGGAACTGGCATATCGTCTGTTGTCAGCCACCAACCCGTTCCCCGAGTTCACAGGACGTATCTGTCCGGCTCTCTGCGAGAAGGCATGCGTACTGAACCTCACTATCCACGAACCGACAACCAACCGTGAAGACGAATGCGCCATCACCGAGGCTGCCTTCCGTGAGGGTTACATCACTCCGGCTTCGCCAAAACGCAACGGCAAGAAAGTGGCTGTCATCGGAAGCGGTCCTGCCGGACTGGCTGCAGCCAACAGTCTCAACCTCATGGGCTACACCGTGACCGTATTCGAGCAGGCGGACTCCTGCGCTACGGCATACCAAACTTCAAACTCAACAAGGCAGTCATCGACCGCCGACTCCGACTCCTCGAAGCCGAAGGCATCACCTTTAAGTATAATTCTGAATTCTCTGATTATTCAGAATACGCCGACTTCGATGCCATCGTCCTCGCTACCGGCACTCCTACAGCTCGCGACCTCAAGGTGCCGGGCAGGGAACTCAAGGGAGTTCATTTCGCACTCGAACTGCTTGCCCAGCAGAACCGTGTTCTGGCAGGTATGGAATTTCCAGGCGACCAGCGCGTGACAGCAAAGGATAAGGACGTGCTCGTCATCGGTGGTGGCGACACAGGTAGCGACTGCATAGGTACAGCCCACCGTCAGGGATGCCGCAGCGTCACACAGATTGAGATTCTGCCGAAACCCGTTGAGGGACCTGTTGACCCACAGAATCCGTGGCCTGCTTATCCGCGTACTCTGAAAACCACGTCGAGCCACGAGGAGGGATGCACACGTCGTTGGAACATGAACACCCTCGAATTCCTCGGTACGGATGGCAAGCTCACCGGTGTGAAGGTGCAGGAAGTAGATTGGAAACCGAACCCCGAGGGCGGACGTCCGCTGATGGTTCCAAAGGGCGAACCCGAAATCATCAAAGCCGAACTGGTACTGCTCGCCATGGGATTCCTCAAACCCGAACACCCACAATACCCCGACAACGTATTCGTATGCGGCGATGCAGCCAACGGAGCCTCACTCGTCGTACGTGCGATGGCTAGCGGAATAGATACAGCAAAGAAAGTAAACGAATACCTCACAAGATAATGAAACTGCGATTCAGCAAAATGCACGGAGCGGGTAACGACTATATATATGTCGATACCACACACCAGACGGTTGCCGACCCGTCAGCACTTTCCGTCAGCCTGAGCAACCGCCATACAGGCATAGGAAGCGACGGACTCGTGCTCATCGGACTGTCACCCACACCCGATGCCGACTTCACCATGCGCATCTTCAACGCCGACGGCAGCGAAGCCATGATGTGCGGCAATGCATCACGCTGCATCGGCAAATACCTCTACGAGCGTCGTCTGACCAACCTCACGACCATCCGTCTGAAGACACTCTCCGGCATCAAACTCCTGCAGCTTCACGTCTCCGACCTCGATACCGTCGAGAGCGTAACCGTCGATATGGGCGAACCCGTACTTGAAAACCCAAAACAATTTAGAACCGATATCCCTGCTCCCCTCTCATCAGGGAGAGGGGCTGGGGGTGAGGCCGCACTTTTCGTCTCGATGGGCAACCCCCATTACGTCATCTTCACCGACGACGTGCAACGTGTCGCCACCGAAGGTCCCATCCTTGAGACCCACCCCGCATTTCCCGAGCGGTGCAACATCGAATTCGCAAAGCCCATCAGCCAAGATACATTCCGTGTGCGCGTCTGGGAACGCGGCAGCGGCATCACGATGGCATGCGGCACCGGAGCCTGTGCCACAGCCGTAGCAGCAATACACACGGGCAGAAGTTCCCGCCACGTCTGCATCGAAATGGACGGAGGCACACTCCACATCTTCTGGAACGAAGCCGACAACCACGTCTATATGACCGGACCTGCCACCTTCGTCTTCGATGGCGAAATAGAATTATAAACTGTAAACCGTAAACTGTAAACCAACACATGGCCTTAGTAAACGAACACTTCCTGAAGCTTTCATCCGGCTACCTGTTTGCCGATATAGCGAAAAAAATAAGAGTCTTCAAGGTGACCCATCCTGATACCGACATCATATCCCTGGGCATTGGTGACGTAACCCAGCCTCTCTGTCCTGCCGTCATCGGAGCCATGCACAAGGCTACCGACGAGATGGCGACCGCAAGCACCTTCCGTGGCTACGGTCCCGAACAGGGCTACGAGTTCCTGCGCGAGGCAATAGTGAAAAACGACTACCAGTCGCGTGGCATACGCATCAGCAAGGACGAGATATTCATCAACGACGGAGCAAAGAGCGACACAGGCAACATCCAGGAACTGTTCCGCTGGGACAACGTCATCGGAGTGACCGACCCCGTCTATCCAGTCTATGTCGATTCGAACGTGATGGCAGGTCGTGCCGGCACACTCATCGACGGCCGTTGGAGCGACATAGTCTATATACCCTGCACAGCAGAAAACGGTTTCGTGCCGCAGGTACCCCCGGAGCGCCATGTCGATGTAGTCTATCTGTGCTACCCCAACAACCCCACAGGCACCGTCCTCACCAAGCAGGAACTGAGTCGTTGGATCGATTACGCCCTGAAAAACGATGTACTCATCCTCTACGATGCAGCCTACCAGGCATACATCACCGACCCTTCCATCCCCCGTTCCATCTACGAGATACGAGGAGCGAAGAAATGTGCCATCGAATTCCGCTCCTATTCCAAGACAGCCGGATTCACCGGAGTGCGTTGCGGCTACACCGTAGTACCCAAGGAACTCACAGCCCTGACCCTCGACGGCGAGCACATAGCGCTCAACCCACTGTGGAACCGTCGTCAGAGCACCAAGTTCAACGGCACAAGCTACATAAGCCAGCGTGCAGCCGAAGCCATCTACAGCCCTGAAGGCAAACGTCAGGTACAGTCCACCATCGACTACTACATGCAGAACGCCCACAAGATGCTCGACTGCCTCCGTTCACTGGGCTTCAAGGCCGTAGGAGGCGAAAACGCACCTTACATCTGGATGCAGACACCCGAGGGATGCAGTTCATGGCAGTTCTTCGACGAACTCCTCTACGGAGCACAGATAGTATGTACCCCAGGCGTCGGATTCGGTCCCAGCGGCGAAGGCTACGTCCGTTTCACAGCATTCGGCACCCACGAAGCAACCGACCGCGCCCTCGACAGAATAGATAAATGGAAAAACTAATGGGCGCCCGCGTCGTTATAACGATATGTCGATATGTCGGTATGTCGTAAATGGCGCCCTTAAAAAACAATAATTTTATAAACAATGGAATTATGGAAACACTGAGATTTCAAGTAGTAGGCGAGGCATTCAAGAAAAAGCCTCTTGTTCCTTCAACACCCGACGAACGTCCGTCAGCTTATTATGGCAAGAAAGTATTCAACCGCGAAAAGATGTACCGTTACCTGCCGAAGAACGTCTATGAGAAGATGATAGACGTCATGGACAACGGTGCACAACTCGACCGCAGCATAGCCGACGCAGTGGCAGCCGGCATGAAGCAGTGGGCAGTCGAAAACGGCGTCACCCACTACACCCACTGGTTCCAGCCCCTCACCGAAGGTACAGCCGAGAAACACGACTCCTTCATCGAGCACGACGGCAAAGGCGGCATGGTCGAGGAATTCACAGGCAAACTGCTCGTACAGCAGGAACCCGACGCATCGTCATTCCCCTCTGGCGGCATCCGCTCTACCTTCGAGGCTCGCGGTTACTCAGCATGGGACCCCACATCGCCCGTCTTCATCATCGACGACACACTTTGCATCCCTACCGTCTTCATCAGCTACAGCGGTGAGGCACTCGACTACAAGGCACCGCTCCTGCGTGCCCTCCACGCAGTCAACGTGGCAGCTACCGACGTATGCCACTACTTCGACCCCTCTGTCAAGAAAGTAGTGTCCAACCTCGGATGGGAACAGGAATACTTCCTCGTTGATGAAGGGCTCTATGCAGCACGTCCCGACCTGCTCCTCACCGGACGCACACTCATGGGACACGACTCAGCCAAGAACCAGCAGATGGACGACCACTACTTCGGCTCCATACCCGAACGTGTGGCAGCCTTCATGCGCGACCTCGAAATTCAGGCACTCGAACTCGGCATCCCTTGCAAGACACGTCACAACGAGGTGGCACCCAACCAGTTCGAGCTGGCTCCAATCTTCGAAGAGACCAACCTCGCCGTTGACCACAACATGCTCCTCATGTCGCTCATGAAGCGCGTGGCTCGCAAACACAGCTTCCGCGTACTGCTCCACGAAAAACCGTTCGACGGCATCAACGGTTCAGGAAAGCACAACAACTGGAGCCTCTCTACCGACAACGGCATACTCCTCCACGCACCGGGCAAGACACCCGAGCAGAACCTCCGCTTCGCCGTCTTCATCGTCGAGACCCTCATGGGTGTCTATCGTCACAACGGACTCCTCAAAGCCAGCATCATGAGCGCTACCAACGCCCACCGACTCGGAGCCAACGAAGCACCTCCAGCTATCATATCCTCATTCCTCGGACGTCAGCTCACCGAACTGCTCGACCACATCGAACTCGCCGACAAAGACGACCTCCTCTCCGTAGCAGGCAAGCAGGGCATGAAACTCGACATACCAGAGATACCCGAACTGCTCATCGACAATACCGACCGCAACCGTACATCGCCGTTCGCCTTCACCGGCAACCGATTCGAATTCCGTGCCGTCGGCAGCGAAGCCAACTGCGCCTCAGCCATGACCGCACTCAACAGCGCCGTAGCCGAAGCACTCGTAAGCTTCAAAAAACGTGTTGACCAGAAAATTGCAGAGTATTCAAAAGACTCAAAATACTCCGAAGGCACAGGTCACTCGCCCAAATACCATGCCATCATCGACGTTCTGCGCGACGACATCAAGGCATGCAAACCAATCCGTTTCGACGGCAACGGCTACAGCGAGGAATGGAAAGCAGAGGCAGCACGTCGCGGACTCGATACCGAGACCTCATGTCCGAAGATATTCGAGCGTTACCTCGACGAAGCCAGCATCAAGATGTTCGAAAGCCTTGGCGTCATGACCAAGAAAGAACTCGAAGCACGCAACGAGGTGAAATGGGAGACCTACACCAAGAAGATACAAATCGAAGCACGTGTCCTTGGCGACCTCTCCATGAACCACATCATACCAGTCGCTACGCGCTACCAGTCACAGCTGCTCAGCAACGTGCAGAACATGGCAGCCATCTTCCCGGCCGACAAGGCAGCACAGCTCTCTGCCCGCAACATGAAGCTCATAGAAGAGATTGCCGAGCGCACATCAAAAATCGAATGTCTCGTCGAAGAACTCGTCAACGCACGTAAGGTAGCCAACAAGATAGCCAGCGAACACGACAAAGCCGTTGCCTATCACGACACCATCGAACCCAAATTCGATGAAATCCGCTACCACATCGACAAACTCGAACTCATCGTCGATGACAGTTGCTGGACACTTCCTAAATATCGCGAACTACTCTTCATCCGATAATTTACCTTGCATCCTCTCGTTAACCATACGAGACATGGGTTGTTTATTAAGTTATTAGCAAGAACCCCCTGCTGCGACAGCAAGAGGTTCTTTTTTTGTCAAGTCATCTCTCAATCCCTTATCTGACTTCTGATAAAATCCACGATTCCATCGGTCATTTTCGCCGTTTTCGTGAGAGAATAGCAAGGACGGAGTTCACCTTTCTTGTCTTGATATTCAACCAATCGAAAATTCGATCCGTTGACTTTCTTCCACGCTGGTTCCATCTTACGGATA
>CAJODY010000054.1:0-15479 GCA_905233285.1 uncultured Bacteroidaceae bacterium | reverse complement strand
TGAGAATTTGAATTTGATTCTTCATACATTTTTAATTTTTAATTGTTAATACTGAATGAAAAATCAACTGGCCAATTGAAATTTCTGCCGGCAAAGGTACAGACATAAAAAAAGGGCACCTTCGATTTGAAGATGCCCGTCTCTGACTTTCTCAGAAATTCTCAGAATTTCTCAGTTTGTCTCAAAATATCTCATTTACTCAATAGTAATTTCGTCGAGCAATACAGCGCTGTCGTAGTAACTGTCACCTACGTCGCCCGATTCAATATACAATGTTACCGTCTGTCCCTGGAAAGCAGAAATGTCCAAAACCATGCTCTGCCAGCCGGTAGCATAGACACCACCTCGGTCAAAGACGATTTCCGGAGACACGTTGATAAGGTTGCCTTGAACACCATAGGCAGCATCGAAGTCCGCAGCAAAACCGTCAATCGCCTTCTCGTAAAGGACATGCTTGGTACCCTGCTCATCCACGATGGTGATTTTCAGGTAATCCTGGTACTGCGAGCCAATGTACTCCAGGAACTCCTCAGAGAAGTAGTTCCATTTGAGCGACAGCTTGGTCTCGTTAGTGCCGACACGGAAGGTCTGACGAATGCTGCCATAATTGGTGGTGTATCCCAGACCCGTTGACAAAATACCCATATACTGTCCCTGAGTAGGCAGATAGCTGCCAAGCGAAGTGATGACACGACCGTCGCCTTCAACACTCCAACCACTTGTCTTGCCATATTCGAAATCTCCATTGATAAGACCCATATAGAAGTGCATGTTGCTATTGCCACGCATGAGGTATGAGCAGACAGAACCGTCAATCTCGGTGAAAGTGTCCTGATTGAACGATTCGCCGGTAGTCTTCAGGTCAGCACCGGTCAGTGCCGAGAAGAACTCTACGGCTTTGGCGTTGCAGTTCTGTACAGATACCTTTCCGCTGAAACCGACATAAGTCTTTGCACCGCGGCTGATGAAAGCATTGGCAATGTTGTCGTTCTTCATGCCTTCGCACGAACCGTTGAACACCACCGTGTTAGGCAGTTCAGTAGCCAATACACTCTTGATGAACTCCGGAGTCAGTGCTGCAAACGTACCGTCCTTCATCGTTACCATCTTGACCTTATTCGTATAGAGATTATAGAGCTCCTCATCCGAAAGCGTAGCAGTTGTCGAAATAGCCTCGCGTGTAAACATCAGACCGCCGTCCAATCCGTGAGTATCAATGACAATGATACCATAGTTCGAGAACTTGCCCAGCGAGCCTGTAGTACACTGCGTATTCTCCATCACAGTCACATTGAGCTTAATCGGACTGGCATCGAAAATGCCCTTCAGGGCAGTAGCCATGCTCTCCGTGTACTTGTCAGAGAAGGCCGACCATATGAGCACATCCTTGTTCTGAATAATCTCGGCAGGGTTGACAGCAGCCCTGGTCGAAAAACCGTAACTTCTGTACGATGGGATGCAAATACCACGTGTCTGCTTCGACAGAGGAATGGAGGCGCGTGACGAACGCTTGCTGTCGCCGAAACCCTTCATGTTGGCATCCTCGTTAAGTACGATATACGACTCGATACCCGACGTATGAGTCACCTTCAGGACATCTCCCTCATTGCTGACTTCCTTCACGTTGGCATCCTGCTGCAGAAGCGAGGTCAACTGCTGAGCAGCCTCTTCAGGATTGGAAGGCAGCGTAGCCATTGCGTCCTTCACCGCATTCTGCGTACTCTGGAGGTTAGCAACCTGCTGCGTAACGACACCCTGGTCCACAACATCTATAACAAACTTGGCTGAATAACCCTTTACGGCACCCTCAGTCTCGTTGGTCTCAGCCACGATACGGAGGTTCTTCTTACCCACCGACGTAAAGTTGAGCAGAGCCTTTGCCGAAAACACATTGTCGCCCTTAATCTCATCACCGTGGTTCTCCAGTTCGCCATCATCGAAGAGCTGGCAAATAGCCTCGCCGGTCTGATTGCCGTCGGCATCCACCTCAATGAGCTTCACACTGCTGGCCACAAGATTATCGTTAGGTGCAATCTGAGTGGTAATCCACACCTGACTGTTCGAACTGGTATATACCATCTCCTTGTCGTGCTTAGGCAGTCCAAGGTAAGTCAGATACTTGTTCTTAGTGATAGTGATGCTTGCCTCTCCGATATTGCCATCATTATCGGTAGCCTTCACTTCGATATCAGTATCACCCTCAGGCAGATTCAATCCGCTGATGCTCCAGTTCTCCAATCCGGAAGCAACGCCCTCACCTCCGCGACTGGTGGTATAGCTGACCGAAGCCAGTCCAGTGTTGTCTTGCGCCGTACCGCCGATAGTCAGACCGCCATCGACAGTCACGAAAGCATTGTCAGAGGTCGGACTCTGAATAAATACACTCGGGGCTTCAAAATCCGTCTTTTCTCCTGGTGTAGGACCCGGATCGGGATTTCCACTTGAATCACTGCTGCTACATGCACTAAGTGCGAATACAGCTACGAAAAGGCCTGCAAACGGCCAAAGATTGATTTTTTTCATAAATGATTTGATTTAAGGATTTACAATTTAAGGTTTGTATTTGCTGCAAAAATAGTAATAAAAATTTAATAGTTAGTGTTTTTTTGTTTTTCAATCATTCTTGTTAAGATTTTTTAACTATCTCTTGTAATACCTCTCGAAAGTCTTCAGACTATACCCCTCACCCGAACTAACATTGAAAAATATGATTATTCCATCTTTTATTCATTCATCTTTTTAAGAGTATCACATACAACATCCCCATTCACGAAAGTTCTTCAGTTCTTTAGTTCTTTAGTTTCAAAGTTTCAGTGGGGGAGTCTCTGTTGCGGTGCGAGTGGGTGGGTGCGTCGGGACGAATGGTCGCGTGGAACGATGCGAGCGGTCGCCTGCCCTTTAGTAGTTATGATTATATATATTATAATAGTTATACTGTCTAACCATATGTCTAGTATAGTTTATAATATATAATAGGGCGGGGGGACGAAGAAAAACTGAGTGAAACTAAAGAACTTTGAAACTAAAGAACTTTCTCCCCCAAATGTTAAATTTCCGACATTCCCCGAAAAGCCGCAAAAAATCCCTATCTTTGTAATGTATTCAGGATTTAGCTTACCGGTTACGGCTTACCGCTTACGGCTTACCGGTTACTGTTTGAACTCTTAAACCTTAAACTTTAAACCTTACAAGAAAAGGCGGCTTCGCATTAATTTGCGGAGCCGTCTTTGTTGTTATTCATCTTCGAAGGTGAAGTCGGTTTTCTGCTCGCGCTTACTCGTTTTTTTTCAAGCGCTTGGAATTTTGACGCCACTTCGCTACCTTTGCAATGCAATTTATTAACCAATGAAAAATGCAGGAATTATGGCAAAAAAAGAATTCAGATTTAAGGTAGGCCCCAAGAAGGTGGGATTCAGAAACCAGAGGACGGTGTATGTGGCGCGTCCGTATTGTGCGTCGAAAATTGACAAAGACAGTTTGTATGACTATGTCAAAGAGAGTTCAGGTGTTCAGAAAGAGAAAGTTGTGCGTGTAATGGACGCTCTCATCACTCAGTTCGAGCAACTGATGATGAACGGTCATACAATCCACTTGGGAGATTTCGGCACGTTCAAAATATCGTTCAGCAGCACGTCGAAGGACACGCCCGATGGCTTCACGGACAAGGATATAAAGAATCCGCGTATTATCTTCACACCCGACATCCGACTCCGCAAGAAAGTAAAGGAGAGTCTGTTCTTCACGGAGATGAAGGACGGGGGCGATTCAGATGCCTGGTCGGAGGAATAAGGGTTAAGGACGTTTGTAAGGGTTAAGGGTTAAAGGTTAAGGACCTACTAAGCTACTAAGCTATTTAATCATTTTCACACCATCCTTTATATATATGCCTGGGGCAGTAGGTTCTGCGTTTAGCTTGATGCCCTGAAGAGTGTACCATCCTTCAGCCACATTATGAATTATGCATTCTGCATTCTCCGTTTCCACTCCAAGGATTCCTGTAACTGTCTCGTCGCCGAGGTTCAGGACGACGCGTTTTGCCTGTGACGAACCATCGCCAAAAGTCAGACCATTCTTTAGTTGGAAGTAGCCACGGCAAGACTTAAGACTCGTGTCGGACGACGGTTGGCTGAGTTTGTTGGCTGTGCCAAGATAGAGAACTGATTTGTCGCCTCCGTTGAGAATAATAGGTGAGAAATTGCCGATGAAATCGACATATTCAGTCTCTGCGACAGGGTTGCTGAGCACCGAGCCGTTGATGGTGGCAGAAGGGAAGAGAGGGCTTACGATGTTGTGAGCATTGTCATCGACATAACCATCTGTCTTATTCCACTTTATAAGGTATGGCCTGCCTGCCTCCATAGCCGTAAGACTGCTCGCACTGAAGTTGAGAGTCAGTTCATCATTCTCGAATTCGCTGCTTTCGAGGGCACGGACATCGGCGCCTTCAAGAGGACTGCCTGCGATGGTTAATGGGAATGGAAGGACGACGGAGTTCCACGAGCCGTCTTTATAGAGTCGGCGGTCTTGCAGGCTTATGTTGGCAAGGATGCCATAGGTGGAGGCTAGTGTCTCGTCATTGTCGTCGTTGTCGAGAAGGTCAACAGATTGAGGATTAATGTCGCCCAGAGCTCCGTAAGAGAAGGTTACGACAACGGGACGGTGGTCGCCCAGAGGTGTGGTATCGTCGGTTCCGTCAATATTGCCATAGGTGTAGTCCTGCTCGATGCGGAAGGACTGAGGCACGAGGTGGGCGGTATTGGCAGCTTTAGGATTGATGTAGATTATCTTATCGACTATCTCGTAGTTGGAGTAGTTGTAAGGATTGGACTGGTCGGTCAGGTCGCTCATGTCCGTAGTCGGATAGATGCCGTTCTGATAGAATTCCACCCAGACGTCGCTCATATCAAAGTCGGTACTGAGACGCTCGTTGAAGTTGGAAATGATATTCTCACGAGTCCAACGGCTGTTGGTGTCACCGATGATGAGTTTTGCACGGCTGTGGTCGCTATTGTTGATGGCCTCGACAAGCTGACGCCACTGGGATTCGCGCGACCATGTAGCATTGGTATCGCCGGCATCCATGTGGAGGATATAGACGTCGATGACGGGACCTCCGTCGAGCTGCACGTCGTAGTGGCGATAACCTTTGTACACATATTGGTTGCCGTCGGTAGCCTCTGTATCGTCCCACTTTTTCCAACTCTCACCCGATACGGATACTTTGCTGAACTTCCAAACAAGGTTTAGACCATCGGTATCCACTTTAATCTTACCCTGTATGAACTTCCAGAAGTCGAGATCACCCACATTCAGAGTGTTGCGAATTGTGCCACACCAATAACGGTCTCCAATCTGAGACATAAGTGAACCATTATAGTTGAAATCCTCACTACATCCGATAAAATCATAGTTTTTTGAAGACAAATATTTGCTTATCTTGACTGTACCATCTGCACCTGGGCCATCAGGATTCAAATCGTAGTGACCGATTCCGTAATTAATAGTATTGGGCAGACCATCGACATTAAGGGCTACAGCGGTGAACGTGCCCTGCTGGAGTGTGCGTTCGGGAGTGATGCTGAGGGTGGCATCGCTGCGAGTGGTCTTGAAGAATACTCTGCCAGGATGCAGGGTAATGGTTCGGGTGGCAGGAGAGGTCGTCACCTGCGAGATAACTTTATCGGCATCGGTGGTGTAAACAAGTCCGTCGAGTCGTCCACGAAGGGTGTACTGGGTGTAGCACGGGACATCGTAGAAATACCACAAGTCTGGAACGAGGCGTGTCGTATTGTCGTTGTAGAGAGGAATGGCATAGGCACTGAGGTAGGCACCTTTCCAACGCAGACGTACGTTGTCGATTTTGAAGAAACATTTATTATCATCATCTCCATGGTCTCCTTCCGACAGCCAATCGGTAGCGCTGCCTGCCAATATCCTCAGTTCCCCTTTGGCACCAACGCCGACATTAAGACTGACAGAGATACCCGTACCGTCGCCGTAACCGGTAGTCGAAGCGGTGACTTCGTTGCCGCTGAGTGTGACGGTACGTCCCAACCAAGAAGCAACGACAGCGGAGAGTTCGTAAGTACCGCTAGGCATGTCGGTGAGGGTCTGGCTGACGCCAAGGTAGGAAGTCCACCACTGATATGCGTTCATAAGATAACTACCATCACGATTTGTCATGTCGTAGGTGCGGGTCTTGAACTCATCATTGCCCTCAGGGTCTTTACCTATGAGCGTCCAACCCGTTTCATCGCCCGTCTCGAACGAAGGATTGACGATACGCACAGTTGAATTGACAGGAAATTTTGAAGAGATAGACTGCAGTTTTGAGTTGTGAAGAGCCACGAGGTCGGTCTTCGCGATGCGGAAGAGACGGAAGTGTCCTGCTTCGTCGCCTGGAGTATTGCGACGATTGAGGGCAATGGGTTCATCTTTGCTCACAACGTTATTCCACGGACCGAGATAACCGCATGCCCAGTTCTCGGAGGAGATAGGATATTTACCACTCTCGAAAAGCCAATAGCCATTCTGGAAAGTAGGAGTGAGGTAGCACCACTCGCTCATGGTCGGTTCGGTATAGGTCAAAACATACATGTAGCCGGCATTATCGTGTGTCTGGAACAGGCTGGTGTGGTAATACATGTTACGAAAACCGATGTAATCCCCACTCTTTTCGATTGTGAAGAAATTGGAGAGGTCGTACAGCGGATTGATGTCGACAGAACGATAGCGAAGTGCTTTAGTGTCTTCGCCTGCCCACACCGGTTTTGCTTCATATTTCCCCACTCCGACATAGAGTCCAGTGCTCTCAGCCGATGCAAGGATATAGCATTGGTCAGGGTCAGCTATGAGGTCGTCGATACTGGTAACTTCAGAAAAACCATTGCTTTTCGTAAAAATCGTAATATATGTGGCAGCAAGAGCCGTCAACGAGTATGCCGACAGGGTAATCAGGGCAATAAGAGATATCAGTTTCTTCATAGCTAATAGGTTTAGTTAGAATTGTGCTTATGCAGAATCAGAATGATTCTGGGGGCAAAGATATATGTTTATTTACAAAAACAAAGACTCGGAACACATTTTTTTGTGCTCCGAGTCATAGTTATGTATGTTCCAATGACTTATTAGTCGTTGAACGATGAGAATGCAAAATCTGGATTGAACTGAGCGCGTTGCATGTCGGTGTATTCATCCTTGTCGCCAACGATGATGCGGTCGAAGTCGCGCAGACCAGTACCAGCCGGAATGAGGTGTCCGCAGATTACGTTTTCCTTCATACCTTCGAGTGTATCGCTCTTTCCGGAGATTGCTGCCTCGTTGAGGACTTTTGTAGTCTCCTGGAAGGATGCTGCACTGACGAAGCTCTTAGCTCCGAGGGCTGCACGGGTGATACCCTGAAGAATCTGAGTGGATGTAGCAGGCACAGCATCGCGAGTCTGAACAATCTTGAGGTCACGACGCTTGAGCATGGAGTTCTCATCACGCAGTTTGCGAGCTGTAACAATCATACCCGGGAGCATGGTCTCAGAGTCACCGGCATCGGTAACGACTTTCTTGCCCCAGATGCGGTCGTTCTCCTCGAGGAAGTCAATCTTATCGACGATTCCGTCTTCGAGGAATCGAGTGTCGCCTGCATCGTTAATCTGTACCTTACGCATCATCTGACGTACGATGATTTCGAAGTGCTTGTCGTTGATAGACACACCCTGCATACGGTAAACGTCCTGTACCTGGTTGACGATGTATTCCTGAACAGCCGTAGGACCCTTGATGGCAAGGATGTCGGCCGGAGTGATGGCACCGTCGGACAGCGGAGTACCTGCACGCACGTAGTCGTTCTCCTGAACAAGTATCTGCTTTGACAGCGGAACGAGATATTTACGTACATCACCTACCTTAGAAGTGAGGATGATTTCACGGTTTCCACGCTTAACCTTACCCATAGTAACCTCACCATCGATTTCTGCAACGATAGCTGGGTTAGACGGGTTACGAGCCTCGAAGAGCTCAGTGACACGTGGAAGACCACCGGTGATATCGCCTGCCTTTGCAACAGAACGCGGTATCTTGACGAGTACGTCGCCGGCTGTGAGTTCCTGTCCGTCTTCAACTGAGATGTGTCCGTTAATCGGGAAGTTATATGTACGCAGGAGTTCGCCGTCGGCACTGATGATATGTGCCATAGGAACGATTCCCTTGTTATCGCGCGATTCGATGACGATGAGGTCGCGAAGTCCTGTCGTTTCGTCGGTTTCAACGCGGTAAGTAACACCTTCCTTGACTCCTTCGAACTGTACCTTACCTGCAAATTCGGTAACGATGACTGAGTTGAATGGGTCCCAATCAGCAATGACCTGACCAGCTTCAACAATATCACCTTCCTTGGCGTAGAGGTTAGCTCCGTAAGGAACGGATACAGTAGAGAGGGCGATGCCTGTATTCACATCGACGAAGCGAAGTTCTGCAAGACGTCCTACTACTATCTGTCCTTCCGGATGTTCTGCCGTAGGACGGTCGATGGTACGGAGTTCTTCGAATTCGAGACGTGAGTGATTCTTTGCCTTTATCTGTGCGTTGGCTGCAGCATTACCTGCAACACCACCGGCGTGGAACGTACGGAGTGTAAGCTGTGTACCCGGCTCACCGATTGCCTGTGCTGCGATGACACCGACAGCTTCGCCTTTCTGAACCATACGCTGGGTAGCGAGGTTGCGTCCGTAACACTTCATGCAGACGCCCTTCTTACTTTCGCAAGTGAGCACTGAACGGATTTCTACGCTTTCGATACCAGCCTCCTCGATTTCATGAGCGATGCGGTCGGAGATTTCTTCGCCACTGGCAACGAGAAGTTCGTTGGTAGATGGGTTGACGATGTCGTGAACAGATACACGGCCACGGATACGGTCTTCAAGACTTGCAACAACACGGTCGCCATCCTTGAGAGCTGTACAGATGAGTCCGCGCAATGTGCCACAGTCTTCCTCTGTGATGATGACGTCGTGGCTGACATCGACGAGACGGCGTGTCAGGTAACCTGCGTCGGCTGTCTTGAGGGCTGTATCGGCAAGACCCTTACGAGCACCGTGGGTAGAGATGAAGTATTCGAGCACCGACATACCCTCTTTAAAGTTAGAGATAATAGGGTTCTCGATGATGTTGTTGTCGCTTGCACCGGCTTTCTGTGGCTTAGCCATAAGTCCACGCATACCTGCGAGCTGTGAAATCTGGTCGGCAGAGCCACGGGCTCCTGAATCGAGCATCATGAATACGGCGTTGAAGCCCTGGTCGGCCTCAGTCATCTGCTTCATGAGGGTCTTCTTCAGTTTGTCGTTTGCCTTGGTCCATGTCTCAACCACCTGCTGGTAACGGTCCTTATCGGTGATAAGACCGAAAGAGTAGTTGGCTGTAATCTGGTCAACGGTGTCGTGACCTTCCTGTACGATTGCCTCTTTCTCTTCAGGTATGATAATGTCGTCGAGCACGAATGAAAGTCCACCTTCGTATGCCTTGCGGTAACCGAGGTTCTTGATTCCATCGAGGAAATGGCATGCACGAGCCATACCTACGCCACGAATTACCTTTGTAATGACTTTCTTGAGGGCTTTCTTACCGATAACCTCGTTAACGAAGCCGATTTCATCGGGTATTACCTCGTTGATGATAATACGTCCAATAGTGGTTTCAACAAGGTGACGGATTGGAGCACCTGTCTCATCGACGTCGTTTACAACACACTTGATGAGTGCGTGAACATCGACACGACCTTCGTTGTATGCAATAATAGCCTCTTCTGTGCCGTAGAATGTAAGACCCTCACCCTTTGCTCCCGGACGTACTTTAGAGATGTAGTAGAGTCCGAGCACCATATCCTGTGACGGAACGGTGATAGGATCGCCACTGGCTGGAGAGAGGATGTTGTGGCTCTGAAGCATGAGTAGCTGAGCCTCGAGGATTGCTTCGTTGGAAAGTGGAAGGTGTACTGCCATCTGGTCACCGTCGAAGTCGGCGTTGAACGCTGTACAAGCCAACGGGTGGAGCTGGATAGCCTTACCTTCTATCATCTTAGGCTGGAAGGCCTGAATACCAAGTCGGTGAAGTGTCGGGGCACGGTTGAGAAGTACCGGGTGACCCTTCATTACGAATTCGAGAATATCCCAGATTACCGGGTCGCGACGGTCAACAATCTTCTTTGCACTCTTGACTGTCTTAACGATACCGCGCTCGATGAGCTTACGGATAACGAACGGCTTGTAGAGTTCGGCAGCCATGAGTTTCGGCAGACCGCACTCGCCCATGTTGAGTTCAGGACCAACGACGATAACCGAACGTGCAGAGTAGTCAACACGCTTACCGAGGAGGTTCTGACGGAAACGTCCCTGCTTTCCCTTCAGTGAGTCGGAGAGTGACTTGAGCGGACGATTGCTTTCACCCTTCACTGCACTTGCCTTACGGGAGTTGTCGAAGAGTGAATCGACTGCTTCCTGAAGCATACGTTTCTCGTTACGGAGAATTACATCCGGAGCCTTAATTTCGATAAGGCGTTTCAGACGGTTGTTACGTATGATGACACGACGATAGAGGTCGTTGAGGTCACTTGTAGCGAAGCGTCCGCCATCGAGTGGAACGAGTGGACGGAGTTCAGGAGGAGTGACTGGGATGTTGTGCATAATCATCCACTCGGGACGGTTGAGACCGCTGCTGGCACGCTCTACTACCTGCAGACGCTTGAGCGACTCGGTACGACGCTGTGCACTACCATCCTGGCTGGCACGGTCGCGCAGTTCGTAAGAGAGTTTGTCGAGGTCAACACGCTTCAGCAATACTTCGATTGCCTCAGCACCCATGAGTGCGATGAACTTGTTAGGATCGTCATCAGGGAGGTACTGGTTGCCTTCGGGAAGGTTGTCTATGATGTCATAGTATTCTTCCTCGGAAAGAAGTTCACCGTCAACGATGTTATCACCGTTGTCGGCTACACCTGCCTGGATGATGATGTAACGCTCGTAGTATATGATTGCATCGAGTTTCTTTGTAGGTATTCCAAGAAGATAACCAATCTTGTTTGGCAACGAACGGAAATACCAGATGTGGGCAACCGGAACAACAAGTGCTATGTGTCCGGCACGCTCACGGCGTACTTTCTTCTCTGTCACCTCGACACCGCATCGGTCGCAGACTATGCCTTTGTAGCGGATACGCTTGTATTTGCCGCAATGGCACGTAATCCTTTGTCGGACCGAAGATGCGCTCACAGAAGAGACCATCGCGCTCAGGCTTGTAAGTGCGGTAGTTGATAGTCTCAGGCTTCAACACTTCACCAAAGGAATTCTCAAGAATCTCCTCCGGAGAAGCAAGACCAATAGTGATCTTGGTGAAATTTGTTTTTGATTTAGATTCTTTCTTAAAAGCCATCTTTGTATATCTTCTTTGTTATTTAATCTAATGTAATGCTTAGACCGAGTCCGCGCAACTCGTGGAGCAGCACGTTGAGTGACTCAGGAATACCAGGAGTTGGCATCGGTTCGCCTTTGACGATAGCCTCGTATGCCTTGCTACGTCCTGTGACGTCGTCGGACTTGATGGTAAGGATTTCCTGAAGAACATGTGATGCACCGAATGCTTCGAGTGCCCAGACTTCCATCTCTCCAAAACGCTGTCCACCAAACTGAGCCTTACCACCAAGTGGCTGCTGAGTGATGAGTGAGTACGGACCGATAGAACGAGCGTGCATCTTGTCTTCAACCATGTGGCCGAGTTTCAGCATGTAGGTAACTCCGACAGTAGCAGGCTGGTCGAAACGAAGACCTGTCTCACCATTGTAGAGGTAAGTACGGCTGTAGCGTGGCAGACCTGCCTTGTCAGTCCACTCGCAGAGATCCTCAAGACGAGCTCCGTCGAAGATAGGTGTTGCAAACTTAACACCGAGTTTCTTACCTGCGTAACCGAGGACTGTCTCGAATATCTGACCGATATTCATACGAGAAGGCACACCAAGCGGGTTAAGTACGATATCTACAGGGGTACCATCCTCGAGGAACGGCATATCTTCCTGACGTACTACCTTTGATACGATACCCTTGTTTCCGTGGCGACCTGCCATCTTATCACCGACACCAATCTTACGTTTCTTGGCAATGTAAACCTTAGCCATCTGAATAATGCCTGATGGGAGTTCATCACCAATGGTAAGTGCATATTTTTTACGCTTGAGTTCTGCATCAAGAAGTTTATACTGCTTGAGGTAGTTGATGACAAGCTGCTTGATGAGCTGATTTGCATGTTCATCGTCAGTCCAGCCAGAAAGCTGTACTGCAGTCCAGTCAAGGTTACTGAGTGTACCTGCGATGAACTTAGCACCCTTCGGTATGATGTCTGCTCCCATGAAGTCTTTCACTCCCTGAGACGTCTTGCCCTTTGTGAGCTGAAGCAGTTTGTCGATGAGGATATCCTTCAGGTCGCATACTTTGTCTTCAAACTCCTGATCGTATTTCGGAAGAATCTTCTTGTCCTCAGCCTTTGACGCACGGGTCTTAATTGCCTTAGAGAAGAGTTTCTTGTCGATAACCACACCTGAAAGTGACGGAGTAGCCTTGAGTGAGGCATCCTTCACGTCGCCTGCCTTGTCACCAAAGATGGCACGAAGTAGTTTCTCTTCCGGAGATGGATCGCTCTCTCCCTTAGGAGTAATCTTACCGATAAGGATGTCGCCCGGTTCGATGCGGGCTCCGACACGTACGATACCGCTGTCGTCGAGGTCTTTAGTAGCCTCTTCGCTGACGTTAGGAATGTCGGAAGTGAGTTCCTCTAGTCCGCGTTTTGTCTCACGCACTTCGAGTGAGTATTCATCAACGTGAACAGAAGTAAGGATATCTTCGCGAACGAGACGCTCGTTGAGCACAATAGCGTCCTCGTAGTTGTAACCCTTCCAAGGCATGTATGCAACGAGGAGGTTGCGTCCGAGTGCGAGTTCGCCTGCTTCTGTAGCATAACCTTCGGTAAGAATGTCACCTTTCTTTACACGCTGACCAGCATCACAGATAGGACGAAGGTCGATTGTCATGTTCTGATTGGTACGACGGAATTTTGGTATCTTGTATTCCTTGAGTGCAGGAACGAAACTTACGAATTCTTCATCCTCTGTACGATCGTAAAGGATACGGATTGTTGTTGCATCAACATATTCTACTACACCATCGCCTTCGGCAGTAATCATGGTACGAGAATCTTCACATACCTGCTTCTCAATACCCGTACCAACGATTGGTGCTTCTGTGCGGATAAGTGGAACTGCCTGACGCATCATGTTTGAACCCATCAACGCGCGGTGAGCATCGTCATGCTCGAGGAACGGAATGAGTGCTGCAGCAATAGATGCAATCTGCTGTGGAGCAACGTCCATGAAATCAACCTCAGTAGGTGGAACGACTGGATAGTCGGCATCCTGACGACACTTAACGACTTTGCGGATGAACGAACCATCTTCACGCAATGGAGCATTTCCCTGACCGATGACTTTTCCTGTCTCTTCTTCAGCAGAAAGGTAAACGATGTGGTCGTTGTTGATGTCAGCTTTTGCATTTACTACAGGACGATACGGAGTCTCGATAAATCCGAGGTCGTTTATCTTTGCATAAACACAAAGAGAAGAGATAAGTCCGATGTTTGGACCTTCAGGACTCTCGATAGGACAGAGACGACCATAGTGGGTGTAGTGTACGTCACGAACCTCGAAACCTGCACGTTCACGAGAAAGACCGCCAGGACCGAGGGCACTGAGACGACGCTTGTGAGTTACTTCGGCAAGTGGGTTTGTCTGATCCATGAACTGGGACAACGGGTTGGTACCGAAGAATGAGTTGATAACGCTGGAAATTGTTTTTGCGTTAATCAAGTCGGTAGGAGTAAATACCTCGTTATCACGTACATTCATGCGTTCACGAATAGTACGACTCATACGTGCCAATCCTATTGCAAACTGATTGGACAACTGCTCACCTACAGTACGTACACGACGATTTGAAAGGTGGTCGATATCATCGACTACTGCCTTTGAGTTAGCCAACTCGACGAGATATTTGATAATCTCGATGATATCTTCTTTTGTCAATACACGTATCTCGGGATCGGTATTTAGACCGAGTTTGGAATTGATGCGGTAACGACCTACATCACCCAGGTCATAACGCTTCTCCGAGAAGAACAGATTGTTGATGACTTCGCGTGCGCTGGCATCATCAGCAGGATCTGCATTGCGAAGCTGACGGTAGATATATACAACAGCTTCTTTCTCAGAGTTACTTGGGTCTTTCTGCAGTGTATTGAAGATGATAGAGAAATCAGATGAATTGACATTCTCGTTATGAACGAGGATGGATTCAACGCCCGATTCCAGTATTTCGTCTATATGCTCTTGTTCCAGAACGGTTTCGCGGTCAATAATAACCTCGTTACGTTCGATAGATACAACCTCGCCAGTATCTTCATCAACAAAATCTTCATTCCATGACTTAAGAACACGTGCTGCCAACTTGCGGCCCTTCACTTTCTTAAGATTTGCTGCCGTCACTTTCACTTCTTCTGCAAGGTCGAATATACTCAGAATATCTTTATCTGACTCGAAACCTATGGCACGAAGCAATGTAGTGACAGGTAATTTCTTTTTACGGTCGATGTATGCATACATTACATTATTTATATCCGTAGCAAACTCGATCCATGAACCCTTAAATGGGATAATACGTGCTGAGAACAAAGGTGTACCATTTGCATGCACGCTAGATCCGAAGAACACACCTGGAGAACGGTGCAACTGGGATACGACAACACGCTCTGCACCATTGATTACGAATGTACCGTTTTCGGTCATATAAGGGATAGGACCGAGGAACACATCCTGAATGACGGTGTCAAAATCCTCATGGTCGGGGTCGGAACAATACAACTTCAGTTTTGCCTTCAAAGGCACGCTGTAGGTCAGACCACGCTCCAAGCATTCTTCAATAGTGTAACGAGGTGCATCAATGTAATAATCCAAGAACTCGAGCACGAAATTATTGCGAGTGTCTTGAATAGGGAAATTCTCTGCAAATACTTTGTAAAGACCATCGTTCTTGCGCTTCTCTGGCGGGGTATCGAGCTGCAAGAAATCCTTAAACGACTTCAACTGTACATCCAAGAAGTCTGGATAAGGCATCGGATTCTTTACGGTTGCAAAGTTTACTCGATTGTTGATGATTTTAGACATCTTTGATTATTTTATATTTTAAAACTGTAACAAGAGTATAAAATACGACCTATTATTGGTTTATAGTGGTGTGTCGTTAGAGAAAAGACACAAAAAGGTTAAGAACCCTCAACCTGAGGATTCTTAACCCTAAGAGTTATTAAGGTGAAATTACTTAATCTCTACCTCTGCACCAGCAGCCTCGAGTGCAGCCTTAACAGCCTCAGCTGTAGCCTTGTCTACACCTTCCTTA
>CAJODY010000053.1 GCA_905233285.1 uncultured Bacteroidaceae bacterium | reverse complement strand
GTCGTACTTTTGCACCCGCTTTGCGAAGCCGCTGTCTGTACATGTGGTCAGAGAATGCTTCGTCATTACTTACATAAACATTCAAATATTTATGGCTATCGATTTAATTAAAGTTGCTCAGGAGTCTATGGCTCCGGCAGAAAAGAAGCAGTTCCCAGACTTCAAGGCAGGTGACACTATCACTGTGGCTTACAAGATTATTGAAGGTACTAAGGAACGTATCCAGCTCTACCGCGGTGTGGTAATCAAGATTGCAGGCGAAAGCAGCAAGAAGCGCTTCACTGTTCGCAAGATGTCTGGAACTATCGGCGTAGAACGTATTTTCCCAATCGACTCACCAAACATCGATTCTATCGAAATCAACAAGGTTGGTAAGGTTCGCCGTGCTAAACTCTACTACCTGCGCGACCTGACAGGTAAGAAGGCACGTATCAAGGAAAAGCTTTCGGGTAAGAAGGAGGATTAATCGTATCTCCACCATAGGAGGATGTCCGCACACCCTGCGGATATCCTCTTTTTACTACCCAAGAGTGTTCGATTTCTGTTATTATTCAATGAAAAACTAAAACCTTATGGCACAAATCACAGTAAACTCATACGACGAATTTGAATCGTACCTCGGCAAGGAACTGGGTAAGTCGGATTGGATTGAGGTGACTCAGGAGCGCATCAATCTCTTCGCTGAAGCTACGCTCGACTACCAGTGGATACATGTCGATACGGAGCGTGCAAAGACTGAGAGCCCCTACCACTCTACTATCGCTCACGGCTACCTCACGCTGTCGCTGCTGCCTTATCTCTACCGTCAGGTAGTGGAGGCTAACAACATCAAGATGCTGGTGAACTACGGCATGGACAAGATGAAGTTCGGTACTCCGGTACTGGCAGGAAAGCGCGTGCAGCTCTATAACATCATGAATCTGCGTGGCACTGCCAAGGTGGAGATTAAGTTCCGCCTCGACATCGAGAACGAGAAGAAGCCTGCTCTCGAAGGTATCGCTACGTTCCTCTATATGTTTGAGGATTAGTTTACCGTTTAGGGAGGATTTAAGGTCATTAACCCTTACAATGCAGGTACTGATTGACGCTCATACGCACACGGTGGCATCGGGTCACGGCTACAGCACCATACAGGAGATGGCAAGGGCTGCTGCCGACAAGGGACTGCAGGTGCTTGGAATAACGGAACACGGACCCAGTATTCAGGGTACGTGTTCGTTGTTGTATTTCAAGAATATGTTTGTGGTGCCACGCGAGATGTATGGCGTTAGGCTGCTGATGGGATGCGAGGTGAATATCCTGGACACGACGGGCAGACTGGACCTAAACGAGGAGTATATGGATCGTCTGGACATAGGTGTGGCAGGCATTCATGTGGTATGCTGGCAGGGCGGCACGAAGGAGGAGAATACAGACGGGGTGATTGCTGCCATGAAGCACAGGAAGGTGCATATAATCAGTCACCCGGGCGACGGAACGGCAGAACTGAATTTCGAGCGGCTGGTCAAGGCTTCGGCTGAGACACATACGCTGCTGGAGATAAATAACCACTCGCTTGCTCCGAAACGACAGAAGCCGGCAGCGAGGGAGAATAACCTGGAACTGCTGCGGCTATGCAAGAAGCATGACGTGCCGGTGATGCTGGGAAGTGATGCTCATGTGTCGTTCCAGATTGCTGACTACGAACGACTGATGCCTCTGCTTGAAGAGACCGGTTTCCCCGATGAATTGGTGATGAATTACTGGCCGGAGAGTTTTTTTGAATATACAGGAATAAAAAAGGAAACGCTTTAGACGTTTCCTTTTTTTATAATTAGAGGTTTCCTCTTTCTTTATCGAGGTAATATTTGTATGTACCTACGGTGAGCTCGTCGCATGCTGCCTCGTCGCAAACTACGATGGCATGTGGGTGCATCTGGAGCATGGATGATGTCCACTTGTGAGAGATGTATCCGTCGATGCAGTGCTTGAGGGCACGAGCCTTCTTGTGTCCGTTGCATACGAGGAGCACTTCCTTGGCTGCCATAACGGTGCCGATGCCGACGGTGAGAGCCTGCTTCGGCACGAGGTCGAGGTTGTCCTCGAAGAAACGGCTGTTTGCGTGGATTGTATCGGTAGTCAGTGTCTTGATACGTGTCTTTGATGCAAGTGACGAACCCGGTTCGTTGAATGCGAGGTGTCCGTCGGGACCGATACCACCCATGAAAAGGTCGATGCCACCTGCTTCCTCAATCATCTTCTCGTAGTTGTTGCACTCTGCGATGAGGTCGGGAGCGTTACCGTTGAGGATGTGAACATTCTCGGGTTTGATGTCGATGTGGCTGAAGAAGTTGTTCCACATGAAGCTGTGGTATGACTCAGGGTGCTCCTCAGGCAGTTTTACGTATTCGTCCATGTTGAAAGTGACAACGTTCTGGAACGAAAGCTTGCCTTCCTTGTTCATACGGATGAGTTCCTTGTAGAGTCCAAGTGGCGAAGAGCCTGTAGGACAGCCCAGTTTGAATGGTTTCTCAGGTGTCGGATTAGCTTCGATAATGCGGTTTGCCACGTAGTTAGCAGCCCATCTGGAGAGCGCTTCGTAATCAGGTTCAATAATTACTCTCATAGTCAATTAGTTTTTTTATCGTTAATCTTGTATTAATGTCCGCCTCATTTTTTTTGTGGCGCAAAGGTACAATATAGATGTAAAAAATGAAAAACATGTGACAAAAAAAGTTAATTCAGAGGTAAAAAATATACTTTTAGAGTATGGTTTTGCAGTTATAATAGTGTGAGATGGTAGAGTTTTTGGGAAGTTTTCGTACCTTTGACGCAGAATATATATATATAGAATATGAGTATAGAAGAAAAAATCATTGAAGCCGTACAGGCAGGAGTGAAGGTTTTGTATGGTATGGAGGCTGGCAGCAGTCAGGTTCAACTGCAGAAGACAAAGGCTGAGTTTGAGGGACATCTGACGGTGGTGGTATTCCCCTTCGTAAAGGCTGCGAGGAAGTCGCCCGAGCAGGTAGGCGAAGAGTTGGGTAAGTATCTGACTGAGGCTCTGCCTGTAGTGGTGGAGAAATATAACGTGGTGAAGGGATTCCTGAATCTGGTCATCAGCGATGCTCCATGGATAGAGTTGCTGAACAGGATAAACGCTGACGAACAGTTCGGCATGAAGCAAGCGACAGAGGGAAGTCCGCTGGTGATGATAGAGTATTCGTCGCCCAACACCAATAAACCGCTGCATCTGGGACACGTAAGAAATAACCTGCTGGGAGCTGCACTGGCTCGTATCGTGGCAGCGAACGGCAATAAGGTGGTGAAGACTAATATAGTGAACGACCGAGGCATACACATCTGCAAGTCTATGCTGGCATGGCTGAAGTGGGGCAACGGTGAGACTCCGGAATCGAGCGGCAAGAAGGGCGACCACCTGATTGGTGACTATTATGTACTGTTCGACAAGCATTACAAGGCAGAGCAGGACGAACTGGTGAAGCAGTACATGGCTGAAGGCATGGAGCAGGAAGCTGCAAAGGAAAAGGCTAAGCAGGAGGCTCCGCTGATTAAGGAGGCTCACGAGATGCTGGTGAAGTGGGAGAGGAACGACCCTGAGGTACGTCCTGTGGCGACGGATGAACGAATGGGTATATGCCGGATTTGACGAGACATACAAGATGATGGGTGTCAGCTTCGACAAGATTTATTATGAGTCGGAGACTTACCTGGAAGGAAAGGAGAAGGTGATGGAAGGACTGGAGAAAGGACTTTTCTACCGCAGGGAGGACGGCAGTGTGTGGGCTGACCTGACAGGCGAGGGACTGGACGAGAAACTGCTGCTGCGCAGCGACGGCACTTCGGTGTATATGACTCAGGACATAGGTACTGCAAAACTGAGATTCCAGGATTTCCCGATTGATAAGATGATATATGTGGTGGGCAACGAACAGAACTACCACTTCCAAGTGCTTTCGATACTGCTCGACAAACTTGGATTCAAGTGGGGCAAAGACCTCGTCCACTTCTCGTACGGCATGGTGGAACTGCCCAACGGAAAGATGAAGTCGAGAGAAGGTACGGTGGTAGATGCCGACGACCTGATGGCCGCCATGATTGAGGATGCCTACAGCGCAAGTGCCGACAAGATGAAGACCTTAGACATCCCTGAGGAAGAGGCTCGAGAGGTAGCCCGAAAGGTAGGACTGGGAGCACTGAAATACTTCATCCTGAAGGTGGATGCAAGGAAGAATATGCTGTTCAATCCGGAAGAATCAATCGATTTCAACGGCAATACAGGTCCTTTCATCCAATATACCTATGCCAGAATACAGAGCATACTGCGCAAGGCCAAGGAACAGGGTATTGACGTTCCGGAGGTTCTGCCTGCCGACATAAAGATTTCGACTAAGGAGACAGAACTGATACAGAAGCTGAACCAGTTTGAGGCAGCTGTACGCCAGGCAGGCATCGATTACAGTCCGTCGGGTATCTGCAATTACTGCTACGAACTGACTAAGGAATTCAACCAGTTCTACCACGACTTCACCATACTGGGCGAACAGGATGAGCGCCTGAAGCTGTTCCGTCTGTCGCTCTGCAAGGCTGTGGCAAAGGTGGCTAAGAACGGTATGGGACTGCTCGGAATAGAAATGCCTGAAAGAATGTAAAAAGAAATGAATAGATTGTCTGTTTTTCTGTTAATCTGCTTCGCAATGCTTTCAGCACCCAGAGTGCAGGCTGCGAAATACGACTGGAAGGTGTACGCATCGTACCACAATCCGACGAAGAGTGTGGAGATGGGTGGCAGGATGTATGTAGTGGCTAACGGCGACCTCTACAGTTACGGAACTGATGACCAAAGCGTTGAAACATACGACAAGGCAGGAGTGCTGAATGACTATGGCATCTATGACATTGAGGCCAGCAACGCCACCAACGAGGTAGTCGTGATATACGACAACGGCAACATTGACCTGATGTCGGCAGACGGTAGCGTATATAACGTATCGGAACTGAAGTCGAAGACACTGAACGACAAGACGCTGAACGACGCTATGATAGACGGCACCCTGCTGTATATATCCACTAATTCGGGACTTGCCATACTGGACTTGAGCAGGAAGGTATTCAAGAACATATACTACTGGGGATGTGCCGTAAAGAGCACCACGATAAGCAACGGCTATATTGTGGCTGCCACGGACAAAGGAGTGTATTGGGGAAATATGTCGGCAAACCTGCTCGACCCTGCAAACTGGCAGCAGATAAGTACAAACACGTCGTTTACGAAATTCCTGAAGGCAGGCTCTGCTCTCTATGGAGTGGCAGGCAAGCTGCAAAGGATAACTGATGTGGCTACGTTCACTTTCACACAGGTGAGCGGTGACAATATAGCCAATAGCTGGACTTGTGGAGGTAAGGTGTTCTACACTATTGCCGACAAAACAATGAAGTCGGTGGACGAAGCCGGTACGATAACCGTATATTCTTCGCCGTTTGCTATCAATCACCTGTCGCAGCGGGGCGGCACTTACTGGGCTGCATGTGGAGAGAACGGTTTTCTCGGCATGTCGCTCAACGGTACGGATTTTGTACAGACTATAGGCGACGTGACCCCAAACAGCCCTATTCGCAACTTTAGCTATAGGATGCAGATGACGGGTAACCGTCTGCTCGTGGCAGGAGGAAACTTCACTTATCCAAGTGACGACCGAGTAGGTACGGTGATGAAGTATGAAGACGGCAAGTGGCAGGAGTTTCAGGAGAACTTCATGGAGGACAAACGCCTTTATGTCAATACTACCGATGTGGTGCAAGACCCCAACGACCCGGAACACCACTGGGTGGGAACCCGCACATCGGGTATCTACGAATTCAAGGATTATAAGTTTGTACGCAACCTGAACAGCGACAATTCAGCGTTGGAATCGATACTTCCGAACCTTGCATCCTATAACCGCTATGTATGGGTGACGGCTCTGGGGTACGACAATGGAGGCAATCTGTGGATGTGTAATAACCAGTGTGAAACGATAGTGCGAATACTGAAGCCTGACGGGAATTGGCTCAATTATTACTATGACGTAATACATTACTTCCAAACCTTCGACTACGTACGTTTCGACCGTCGTGGATGGGCATGGATAAACAGCCGACGCACAACGAATGTCAGTGACATCTCGGGAGTGGCCTCCCAAGGTGGAGTGCTGATAGTGAATACGAACGGAACTATTGACACACAGAAAGACGACACCCACAAGTTCTACCATACTTTGGTAAATCAAGACAATATATCGTACGACATAGACCAGTTCTTCGTAATGCAGGAAGACATGGACGGGGCTGTATGGCTGGGTACGACCAGCGGTGTGTTCGTAGCAAACGAACCGGAAAACATATTCTCATCGGACTACAAGTTTACCCAGATTAAGGTAGCCAGGGACGATGGAACCGGACTTGCCGACTATCTGCTCAACGGTGTGTGGGTTACATGTATAGCCATCGACGGAGCCAACAGGAAATGGATTGGTACAGCCGGCAGCGGAGTCCTTCTCATCAGCGCTGACGGACAGGAGGAACTGCAACATTTCCAGATGGATAATTCACCATTACTTTCCGACGTAATCAACGACATAAAGATAAACGGTGAGACGGGTGAGGTGTTCTTTGCCACAGACGTCGGAATATGCTCTTTCACAAGCGATGCCGTAGATGCTGAGGAGACACTCGACAAGAACAACATAAAGGTATATCCGAATCCGATAAATCCTGAAAGCCGGCAGATGGTACGTGTCACAGGACTGGCATGGGACACAAACGTAAAGATAGCAAATGCCGCAGGACGCCTGGTATATGAGGGTACGTCGAACGGAGGAGAATTTACGTGGAACTGTAAGACGACAAGTGGCAAACGTGTTGCAACAGGAGTGTATTATATTCTTGCTACCGACTCTGAGGGAAAGAAAGGAGCATACGCAAAGGTATTGATAGTGAGGTAATGGTTAAGGGTTAAAAAGTGAAAAGTGAGAACAAACTGTTTTACATTACTGCGTTATCTGTTTGCACTGACCGTCTTTTGTAACCATCTGTGCGTACTGACCGACAGCGACCGATTTCTGTTCAGCTCTCTTATCTGCGTAGGTGGGTTCTTTGCCATGAGCGGTTTTCTGACATTTAACAGCTACAACCAGACTCCCAATCCTTTCCGTTTTGCCGTCAAACGTTTCCGACGTATATACCCCCCATACGCTCTGGCTGTTATGTTCGGACTGTGTGCCGGACTGTTCGTCACCTCATTGCCGATTGCCGATTTCTTATCAAATAGTCAGACCTTGCGCTACCTGTTCTTCAATCTCGTTTTTCTCAACTATGCCCAGCCCACTCTGCCTGGGGTGTTCGAGACAAACGTACAGCCTTTCATCAACGGAGCCCTGTGGACAATGAAGGTGGAAGTGCTGTTCTATGTGACTGTACCCATCGTTCACTGGCTGATAGGGAAATATGGCAAGAACAGGGTGCTTCTGCCTATCATCATCTGTTCACTCGTTTTTTACTACACGATGCTGGCGATGTATGTGGCATACTCTATGACCCACCAGATCATAGCCGTACTGCCCTACTTCTACATCCCTGTATTCCTGCTGTATAACTTCGAGTGGGTAAAATCACACATCAAGACAATTATGCTGGTTTCATCGGTACTGATGATTCCGTGTCTGTCCACAACCGTCGATTCATTCTTTCTTCCGCTGGTACTGCCGGTTTGGATTGTTTCGTTTGCATACGGATGTAAGTGGCTACTGTTCTCAGCCAAATGGAAAGACGTTTCATACCAATTCTATCTGTTCCACTTCCCCGTGCTTCAACTGTCAATAGCCATTCGGAGGCACATCTACTACCTTTATTGCGGCGGTTGCCCTGTCTGCAACCATCTTTATAGCTATTTGTCTTTACATGATTACACCCACCACAGGTTCACGACGATAATATGCTGTCAATACTCATACCCACATATAACCATACATGTTATACGCTTGTAGCTGATCTGCAACGACAGGCTGAAGGCTTGGACATTCCTTACGAGATAATCGTTGTGGAAGACGGCAGTCGCGACAGCGTCAGCATGATAGCCAATCTGAAAATAGCCGACCTTCCCCACTGCCGTTATATTCGTCGCAAGGAAAATGTGGGCAGAGCTGCAATCCGCAACTTACTTATGCAGGAATCGGAAGGTGAACTTCTGCTTTTTGTCGATTCAGATGCACAAGTGATAAACGATGATTTCCTGAAACGCTACGTCGATGCAGCAAAGTGTCACGACGTGGTATGCGGTGGAGTCACTCACCCCGACAAATGGAATAACCCCGACAGCATGTTACGTTGGCGATACGAAAAGAATTATGAACGAAAGCATGGGAACGTGGGCGAACAGTTCCGTTCATTCTCGTTCATGATAAATCGCCGTGTGGCTCAGCGGGTACAGTTCGACGAGCGCTATACGCAATATGGTTATGAAGACGTGCAGTTTGGCAAAGACCTCCAGACAGCAGGCTTTAAGGTTCGTTCCATCGACAATCCACTGCTGAATACAGACATAGAGACAAACCCGGTTTTCCTGCATAAGACCGAAGAAGCATTGCAGATGGCATTTCAGTTCCGTAAGGACATTGGCGACCGCATCACAATAGTACGTATTCACGACCAGTATCGCTTTCTTTCACCTCTCCTGAAATGTTTCTACCGTTTGTTTGCCCCGCTGCTGAGACGGAACCTCCTTTCTGCACATCCGTCATTGCTGCTCTTCAACCTCTATAAGCTAGGGTACTACTCCTGTTTGAACTAAAAGTACCCCGCTGCCATGCTTTTCAACTCTGTCACATACCTTATATTCCTGCCATTGGTCTTCATGCTGTACTGGCGTGCACGTACGCAGCATGGTCAGAACCTTATTCTGTTATTTGCCAGTATGGTGTTCTACGGATGGTGGAGCGTACCGTTCCTGATGCTTATGATTGGTACGTGTCTGTTCAATTACCTTTTTGTAAGACTGATGCAGACTGGAGAGAAGTGTAGATTATGGCTGACGTGTACTCTCATTTTGAATTTCGGTATTCTAGGGGTATTCAAATACTTCAACTTTTTTGCCGAAAATCTTTCGCAGTTGCTCCATTTGTTCGGGATGATGGCTGACATGCCTACCCTGAATATCATATTACCGGTAGGAATCAGTTTCTATACATTCCAACTTTCTGCATACGCCATCGACTGCTACCGAAATCCGAAGATGCCTCTTCCTTCTCTTCTACAGTTCCTGACATTCATCACGTTCTTCCCACAACTTGTGGCAGGACCTATCGAACGTGCAGACAACCTGTTGCGACAGATGCAGCAACACCGTACATTCGACGAACTGCAAGCTACCGAAGGTATGCGCTTGTTGCTATGGGGACTTATGAAGAAGATGTTGGTTGCCGACAACTGTGCTTTTCAGGTAGATTTCGTTTTCGAGCACTACTCAGATCTCAACCCAAGCACTCTGTGGCTCGGAGCACTCTACTTCACATTCCAGATTTATGGTGACTTCGCGGGTTACAGCGATATGGCTGTAGGTTCTGCCCGCCTGTTGGGTATCAACATAACACGCAACTTCGACCGACCATACTTTGCCTCTTCGATGAGGGATTTCTGGCACCGTTGGCACATCACTCTCATGTCGTGGTTCCGCGATTACGTCTATATCCCGTTGGGAGGTAACAGAAAAGGAGAGATGCGCAAACGACTCAACCTGTCTGTCGTGTTCCTACTCAGCGGACTTTGGCATGGAGCCAACTGGACATTCGTGGGTTGGGGACTCTATCACGCATTAGTTTACAGGTTGCCCGTACGCCGTATGGCATTCCTTGTTGTAATGATAGGTTGGGTAATATTCCGTGCACCTGATATCGCCTCGGCTGCCGGATATCTCTCGGGTATGTTCCATCTGCAATCGATAGGAATGTGGGAATGCAGTCGTATGCCTTTGTTGTACATCTCCCTGCTTACCCTTACCGAATGGTGGATGCATAACGCTGAACACCCGTTCCAATGGAAAACCACAGGAATATGGTCATCTCAGGTACTCCGGATGTTCATATATCTGGTTGTATTCATCTGCACGGTTATATTCGGCGGCGAAAAGACACAGTTCATTTATTTTCAGTTCTGATGAAAAACTTTCTCAAGAAAATAGCCATATTCTCACTCTGCATTCTTCTGCCGCTAGTCAGTGCAGAGATATATGTCAGACATCTGCCCAATCCGTATAAGGATAAACACCAATGGATGCTGCAACACTCTCGTAGCGTCAAAACACTGGTACTCGGCAGTAGTCATACTTTTTACGGAATAGATGCGTCACTGTTTCCTGACACAGCATTCAATCTGGCTAATTCGGCACAGCCCTACCGCTACGACTACTATCTGCTGAAGCACTATCCTACCGACCGCCTGCAAAACGTCATCCTGCCATATTCGTACTTCTCCCTGTATTATGACTTTGAGAGTAATCCGCATGAACGTTGGAACGGTATCCGTTACCGTCTGTACATGGATTGCGATTTGCACTCCAAACTGAGTTACTACGGATTTGAGTGTTCATCTATCAATGCATTAGTAAAACAATTGCAAAGTCTGTGGAAACCCAACCCCTTGTCATGGGATTCGCTCGGACGAGGTACTGACTTCTCCTATGCCCACCGTGCTCAAGACTGGGACGACGGAGAACTCGGCGTCAATCTGCATACCTATGCCGATACATCGGCTGTTGCACTAAACACGGCTTTGCTCGACAGTATTCTGGACTATTGTAAATCGCGGCAGATAAATGTCTTGCTTATTACCACTCCGTTGTCGCCAAACTTCCGCAAGTATCAGGATTCTGTACAGACCCGCCGTAATGCCATAGTGCTCCATGATATGCTTCAGAAACACAAGGAAGTCAAGTATCTCGATTTTTCTGCCGACACACTTTTCTGTGACAGCGACTTTCACGACTCACATCATTTGAGCGAATACGGAGCAGCAAAACTGAGTCGTATGCTACGCAAATTCTTATATTAAAGGAATAATTATCGGCGAGCAATTTCAATCACACCACCATGCAGAACCGCCACTTCGATGGTTTCGGGAGTCAGTTCTTTCAGTTCACCGTCAAAGAGATTGCTGTCATAAAGGAAATGAAGACGGTAATGTCCCGTCTTTGGAGCATAGATAGCGGTCTTGTAGAAGCGGCGTGTGCTCACCTCATCTTTCTGCATGGTTATGCCCTGCCGCAGAAGGTAGAACGGCTTTCCTGTTTCATCAAGGGGTTCCATCAGCAAATATATACGACCTGATATCTCACAGTTGTGGTTTTTCAGGGTTATACTCATATCTGGTGCCGTACCGTTGATGATAAGGTCGGGGATATCAAAGTCTTCAAGTGTGAGATATGCCGTATTTGCCGTATCGCTGCTGAGCACACATTTCTCTTCTGACACATCCAGAAGCAGATAATTGGGAGTGCCGATAGTTGTGCGCACCTCTGTCCACGTACCATTATCCTTAAACATAGGAGAGAGCTGATAACTACCTACCTGCAGGTAATCAGGAATTCTTATGTTGACTGTGTCTGTATAAGTAGTGTCATCTATTTCTTCCAAAAGGAAATCGTGGGAATAAACATAAAGAGTGTCCACTATGTCTCCGTTCTGTGTCAGCATGATAGCTACGGAATCGGTGTGAAGGCTCCTTCCTACGTTTGCCAACTGATGAGTACATATCCTCATTCTCTCCCTGTCAGCATCCTGCACAGTATCTATAGCCTCTATACCTTCCATTGCATAGATGTGGGTTTCGCGATGAGAGGCTGTGGGGTGAGTCGAGGGTATGGCTCCCATCACAAACAACTGTAACAGATTTAATCCAGACTCCGGACTGTCCGGGTCGTACCACTGAGGCATGTTTGGAGCCATACAGTCGAGTGGAGTCCATCCGTCGCCGTCATCAGGTCCGTCTGGATTACCCCAGTTGGTATGAAACCAGTCGTTTTCGTCATACCCGTCAACGACGAAAGCATGACCACCATTGTAGTTATATCCAGACATGAGTATGGGTCTGCCTGCTGCCAGTTCCGTCTTCAGCATCTGAGTTATTTCATCCTTCGTATATAAATCGCGGAAGTATATCTGTTCCTCGACGTCATATCCGAAATACTTAGGCATAGCCACTGCCTGCATCACACTATGTGCTCCACTCGCATCCAATCCATAGCTCATCGCTACGCTGATTCCACAATCGCTGCAGAGCAAGGCTGCGGCATCAACCTGCTCATCGGTATATTCCCCTTCCTTATAAACGTCAAGCATCTTACCCCATTCGTATGTATGTTCACCGAAATTTGAAGTCAGCACCTGTTTGCATCCCAGACTATCATCGTATGTAAACGACCCAGTGCCCTGAATCGGGTATTTCCAATAATGCATTACCTGAGCCATAGCAAGGGCTACACAACCCACGTAAGTATGTTTTCCATCGATGAGTGGAGTCATACGTGTCAATACTCCGTACTGGTCCCACTGGTTAGAAAGAAGTGGAGCAACCGAAGGTGGCAACGAGTTTTCCTTGAGTTTCTTGCTCATGGAGACAACCCCATTCTGCCCCGAGGTTATAGAAGCAGAAGGAATCTGGAAACTTCTGTATTCCTTCGACTTCAATCGCTGCAACAACCTATGCTCAGGCAACATCTGCTGAGCCATCGCAACGTTCAGAAACATGCAGAAAAATATGACCAACAAATTTTTCATCGGTGCAAAGATACGGATAATAAAACTTTTTGTACCTTTGTTTCGATAAAATTATTCAACCATGAAGAAACTCGTATTTCTGACAGGTGCTGGAATGTCGGCAGAAAGCGGCATCAGCACGTTCCGCGACAGTGGTGGGCTCTGGGAACAGTACCCTGTGATGCAGGTTGCCAGCATAGAGGGGTATGAAGCAAACCCCGAGTTAGTAATAAATTTCTACAACGATCGTCGCAAGCAACTGCTCGATGTGAAGCCTTGCGAGGGACATCGCCTTGTGGCAAGCATGGAGAAGGATTATGACGTTACCGTCGTGACCCAGAATGTAGATAACCTGCACGAGAAAGCAGGCAGCAGCAAGGTCATCCACCTTCATGGCGAACTGATGAAAGCAACATCATCTATCAACCCTAACGATTCCCGTTGTATTGTCACGCTTCCGGAAGATAATCCCGTCATCAGAATGGGACAGAAAGCAGCCGACGGGTCTCAGTTGCGTCCTTTCATCGTCTGGTTCGGAGAGAGCGTTCCAATGATTGAACCTGCAATCGAAGAGGTGATGAAAGCCGACATAGTAGTCGTCATAGGTACGTCGCTGAATGTGTATCCGGCAGCAGGTCTGTTGTCGTATGTCAGTCGCGATTGTAAGATATACCTCATCGACCCGGCCGACGTACGTTATGACAGGTCGCTTGGAATAACTCACATCAAGAAAGGTGCCTCAGAGGGCATGAAGGAACTTATTGCTGAACATATACCCGTCCGACACGAGTAGATATACCGGTAAGCACCTCGTATGGAATAGTTCCGATTGCGTCGCTCAGTACTGTAATTGGGAGGTCGTTGCCGAATATGGTGGCATAGTCCCCTACCTTACAGTCGATATCCGTGACGTCAATCATACACACATCCATGCAGATGTTTCCCACATATTCAGCCTTCTTGCCGTTCACAAGACAATAGCAATTACGGTTTCCGAGTCGGCGGTTCAGTCCGTCGGCATAACCTATAGGTATGGCAGCGATACGTGAGTCGCGTGTCAGGATAGTCCTTCGGCTATAACCTATGGAGTCGCCCGCCTTCACGTCGCGAATCTGAAGAATGGTTGTACGCAACGTCGCCACATTATTCAATATATGGTTGTTGCGTGGGTTAATGCCATAGAGTCCCAGTCCTAGACGCACCATATCGAGTTGGTACTCGGGGAAATGTTCTATTGCAGCGGAATTACAGATGTGGCGCAGTATCTTGTGGGAATAAACCGACTGGAGCTGTTGGCTTGCCTTATCGAACAGTTGGAATTGATGACGGGAGAATTCATCGAAACAATCGTCGTCGCTTCCTACGAAATGACTGAATACCGAACAGGGTACGAGTGCAGCCTGGTGGGTGAGTACGCGGATGAGTTCGTCCATGTCTTTTTCCGGATTGAATCCGAGACGATGCATTCCCGTATCAAGTTTTATATGTATAGGGAAGTTAGTTATTCCGTACTTCTCGGCAGCCTTTATCAGCGCTTCGAGAATCTCGAACGAGAAAATCTCTGGTTCGAGCCTGTAGTCGAAAAGCATCTTGAACGATGTCATCTCCGGATTCATCACAATTATGTTGGCTGTGACACCAGCCTTGCGCAAATCGGCACCTTCGTCGGCTACGGCTACGGCAAGATAATCGACTCCTGCGTCCTGAAGGGTCTTGCTTATCTCAAGTGAACCGGTTCCATAGCCGGAAGCCTTTACCATACACACCATCTTGGTGTCCAGTCGGAGGAACTGACGATAGTAGGCCACATTGTCGCGCAAGGCATTGAGGTCAATCTCAAGGATGGTCTGATGCACTTTCAACGTGAGCAGATCCGATATGCGGTCGAAGTTGAATTTGCGAGCACCTTTTATAAGGATGAATTCGTCGCGGAGCGATGAAAAGGCCTCGCTGTTGATGAAGTCGTCGGTACTCAGAAACGAGTAATGCGGCATCGGGAAGAAGTCTGCCTGACTATGGGTTTCCTCGCCCACGAGTATTACCTTTTCTATTCCTCTCGACACCGCCATCTGTGCCACTTTATTATATAATGTTCGCGAGGACTCTCCCGACTGAAGGATGTCGGAAAGAATCAAAGTACGTCGCTGGCGTTTTGTGTCAGGACGACGATACATGAAGTCGAGAGCTATGTCGAGCGAATGGATATCGGAATTATAAGTGTCGTTTATCAGGGTACAGCCATTGATACCCTCCTTCACCTCAAGACGCATGGCGATGGGTTCAAGTCGCGACATACGTTCACAGAGTTCATCGACCGATATGCCTGTACCAAGAGTGAGAACGGTAATGAAACACGTGATGCTGTTCTCGATGGCTGCGTCGTCGGAGAACCGCAACGTGTAGGCACCCTTCTTGCCTTCATACTCGAAACGGACAACAGCTCGCTCTCCTTCCTTCTCAATACCCAGCACTTTAAGCCGAATGCGTTCTATATTCTTCGGAAGAAGCGACATGCAACGCTCTATCACGTTGTCTTTGCTGTTGATTATCACCTTCTTGCAGTTACGGAACAGGAGCATCTTCTCCGAACACTTTATGTCGTACGAAAGGAAGTTCTCCTGATGGGCTGCCCCAAGGTTAGTCATTATTCCTATCGTGGGGTGAACGATGCTTTCCAGACGACTCATCTCGCCCGGCTGTGATATTCCGGTTTCGAAGATTGCGATGTCATGATGTCTCGTCATAAGCCATACGCTCAGGGGCACTCCGACCTGCGAGTTGTAGCTACGAGGCGAACGGCATACGTTCAGTTCGGGAGAGAGCAACTGGTAGAGCCATTCTTTGACCGTGGTCTTGCCGTTGGAACCAGTGATTGCAATGACAGGGATGTCAAACAAACGACGATGGTAGGCAGCAAGCGACTGAAGAGCCGCCAGCGGCGAAGGAACGACTAGGAAATTGCAGTCCTTCACATCCTTTGGGGCTTTCTCCACAACGAAATTCCTCACTCCACGACGACGGAGTTCGTCGATATACCTATGCCCGTCGTTTTTCCTCGTCTTCAAGGCGAAGAAAAGGGTCTCGTCGGGGAAGCACAACGAACGGCTGTCGATGAGCAGCCAGTTAATTGTGGAGGGGGTCGAACCAATCCTTTTAGCACCGATGATTTCGGCTATTTTCTCTATATCGTATGTCATAACTTTCTTTTCTTCAATCATTCTACCTTATAATCTCTCTGTGCTGACTCCTTTTCCATTCCTTCAGGGCTGCGAGGCATTCCTGCTGAGTGGCAGGAGTCATATACGTATTCTGGAAGCGTTGCCAGATGTACTCAACGGCAATGGGGGACGGATGAATCATGTCGTCGGCATAAAAGCGGTAGTCTCTGAGTTCGTCCATCATCAGTTCGTACGAAGGGAAGTAGGCGCACTCCTCTTCTCCGACAATGGCTAGCAACTCGTCAACGGCCTGAAGCAGGATTCCCTTGCTTATCTGGTTTATGTGCAGACCATCCCGTTTGTGACGTATCGGACTGACCGTGAATATCACCTTCAGCCGAGGGTTGACGGAACGTAGCAGGGGCAGGAGCATGCGCCATTGGTCAACGATATCGTAAACGGTCAGACGTTCACGCCGGAACATACTGTCAGGTTGCTTGTGGCAGTTGGAAACCAGAAGTCCGCTTTCCTTCAAGCGGTATATTATGGCTGTACCAAGGGTTACAATCAGGACGTCGGCACCTTTCAGAAACTCCGATGCCTCGTTCGTCCTGTCGTTCAGGGCTTCAATCAGTTCGGACTGTTCACGACTGGAGAATCGGGAGTGGTGCATCCACGAATGCCACGTGCCATCTGCGTCGGCAAACAATTCGCGTGATGTCGGACTGTATGGCGACAGACTGATACACCTTAGCAGGATTGCTGCGAGCGAAGCTGGATTATAGATGGTTCCAAAGGGATTCACAAGGGTTTGGAAACCGCATTGGGTGAGTTTTTTACCGATTTCATCGGCAAAACACGACCCAAGAAGCATAATCTTGTCGTCGTGTCCGATGCAGAACTTCCCTTTGGGTATGTCAACTGTAGTCTGTAGTTCCATCGTTACTGAGCCTGTTCGTCGAGATAAGAATCCTTGAATCCGAGGAAATACAACACTCCGTCGATGCCGATGGTAGTGATGCTCTGTCCGGCATTAGCCACCACACGGGGTTTTGCGTGGAAGGCAATACCCAGTCCGGCCTCATTGAGCATCGGCAGGTCGTTGGCTCCGTCGCCTACGGCAATGGTCTGCTGAAGGTCCACCTTCTCAACCTGGGCAATGAGTCGGAGCAGTTCGGCCTTACGTTTTCCATCAACTATCTCGCCCACGTAATTACCTGTAAGATGACCCGTCTCATCGATTTCCAGTTCGTTGGCATATACAATCTATTCCGTACTTCTTCTGGATGTATTCGCCGAAGAAGGTGAATCCACCGCTGAGAATGGCAATCTTGTATCCGTATTTCTTCAGTACGTACATCAGGCGGTCCAGACCCTCCGTGAAGGGCAGGTTCTCGGCTATGTCACGCATCACACTCACGTCGAGTCCCTTCAGCAATTTGCATCGACGGGTGAACGACTCCTTGAAGTCGATTTCTCCTCGCATGGCACTTGCCGTAATTGCCGCTACCTCATCATATACTCCGTGTTTTCTAGCCAATTCATCGATAACTTCGGCCTGAATAAGCGTTGAATCCATATCGAAGCAGATAAGGCGTCGCATGCGTCGGTACATGTTATCGGTCTGGAACGAACCGTCAATTTCCAGTTCGCTCGACATCTTCAGCAATTCGGCATGCAGGGCTTCCTTGTCGCGAGGCGTACCACGAACGGAGAACTGAATACATGCGCGGTTCTTCTCCCTTGGGTGCATGATGCTGGCACGTCCGCTCAGTCGTTGTATGCCATCGATGTTCAGTCCCTGGTCTTTTATCAGTTGACTGACAGCCTCAATCTGCCTGGCTTCAAGGCGGCGTCCGAGTACAGTAAGTATGTAACGGTTCTTTCCCTGTCGGGCTACCCATGCCTCGTATTCATCGATGGTGACTGGGTAGAACTTAATGTTCACGTTCAGTTCGGATGCCTTGAAAAGCAGGTCTCTCATCACACTTCCCGACTTCTCCTTGTGCACCCTTATCAGGATGCCGAGTGAAAGGGTGGAGTGGATGTCTGCCTGTCCGATATCCTGAATGTTTACGTCATATTTCGAGAGTATGCCCATTACGCTTGCCGTCAGTCCCGGGCGGTCTTCACCCGTGATGCGTACCAACATCAGTTCTTCGTTTGTCATAGTGTCTGTTCGTTTATTTTTGGCAAAGTTAAGAGTAAAAAAAGAGAAACGGAAAAAATATCCCGTCATTTTTCAGTTCAAAGTCCACGTTGTCCCACATTTTTATATTTCACGCCTGAGAAAACCAACTTTCACTCCTAAGAAACTACCTTTTCACGTCTGAGAAATGAGAAAAAATCCCGTCGCGATTTATATTAATCCCCAAGCGATTTTTAAAAATCCCCTAGGGATTATTTTTATTCCCCTCGCGATTTTTTCTTGGAGCTGAGGCGTAACGAAGAAAAAACTTTGACGCGAAGATGAAGAAACTGAGGAGGGCGATAAAAGTTGCAGCCTTTATGGAGTAAAAACAAGGTTTTTATTTTGTATTTCTCTTTCATAATCGTACCTTTGCAGCATTATTGCATATTATGTGAAATTTGAATAACGATGAAAGATTTTGTAAAAGAACTGACTTGGAGGGGCATGATTCATCAGATGATGCCTGGAACGGAAGAATTACTTAACAAGGAGCAGGTGACAGCATACCTGGGTATCGACCCGACGGCTGACAGCCTGCATATCGGACACTTGTGTGGTGTGATGATGCTACGCCATTTCCAGCGCTGCGGACACAAGCCTCTGGCACTCATCGGTGGTGCGACAGGTATGATTGGCGACCCTTCGGGTAAGAGCCAGGAGCGCAACCTGCTCGACGAAGAGACTCTCCGCCACAACGTGGCTTGCATCAAGAAGCAGTTGGAACGCTTCCTCGATTTCGACAGCGATGCACCCAACCACGCAGAACTGGTGAACAACTACGACTGGATGAAGGACTTCAAGTTCCTCGATTTCGTTCGCGACATCGGTAAGCACATTACCGTTAACTACATGATGGCGAAGGAATCGGTGCAGAAACGTCTGAACGGTGAGGCTCGCGACGGACTGTCGTTCACGGAGTTTACCTACCAGTTGCTGCAGGGCTACGACTTCCTCTACCTGAACGAGCACAAGAACTGCAAATTGCAGTTGGGTGGTGCCGACCAGTGGGGTAACATCACTACGGGTTCGGAACTCATCCGCCGCATGAACGGAAACGAGTGTTTCGCCCTGACTTGTCCGCTCGTGACAAAGAGCGACGGAAAGAAGTTCGGCAAGACCGAAAGCGGAAATATCTGGCTCGACCGCAACTATACAAGTCCTTACGTGTTCTACCAGTTCTGGCTCAACGTGCCCGACGAGGATGCAAAGCGATACATCAAGATATTCACTTCGCTCGAAAAGGAAGAGATTGACGCTATCATCGCAGAACACGATACCGACCCCGGACGCCGTGTGCTCCAGCGCCGACTGGCCGAAGAGGTGACCACGATGGTACACTCGAAGGAAGACCTCGAAATGGCTATCGAAGCCAGCAACATCCTGTTCGGAAAATCAACGAAGGAAAGTCTGCTGAAACTCGACGAACAGACCCTGCTCGACGTGTTTGCAGGCGTGCCTCAGTTTGAAGTGGAGAAGAGCAACTTCGAGGTAGGAGTGAAAGCAATCGACCTTTGTGTTGACCTGGCTCAGGTATTCCCGTCGAAGGGCGAGATGAAAACCCTCGTGAAGGGTGGCGGAGTGAGCCTCAACAAAGAGAAACTGAATCAGGCTGACCAGATGGTCACCACAGCCGACCTGCTCGACGGCAAATATCTGCTCGTGCAGCAAGGCAAGAAGAAATATTTCCTGATAATTGCGAAATGAAAAAATACTGGAAATCGTTCGTGCTGTTGTGCATTGTGAATTGTGCATTCTGCATCAGTTCCGTAGCACAAGTTGACCCACTTGTAAAGACGTCGTGGAGTCAGCGTTCGCCATATAATGATATGTGTCCGAAGGATTCCAAGAACAACGAAACCACTTTGGCGGGTTGCGTGGCTATAGCTATGTCTCAGGTGATGAACTACTGGCAATGGCCCATTCACGGCATCGGACAGAGCAGCTACCGATGGACGGACAGCAAGGGCAAGGGTAAGACGCTCAGCGCAAAGTTCGGCGAGACCTACTACCGATGGGATGAGATGGAAAGCGACCCCGTTGCCGTTGCCACGTTCGTATATCATTGCGGCGTGTCGGTAATGATGGACTATAGTACCAGTTTCTCCGGCTCGAGCGAATATTATGCTAAATCGGCATTGGAAACCTACTTCGGATATAGCGAGGACATCCTGATGAGACCCCGTAATCTATATACCGACGAGGAATGGGCTGCGCTGCTGAAGGATAACCTCGACAAAGGTTGGCCTATCATTTACAGTAGTGGTGTACACACCTATGTAGTCGATGGATACAACAAAGACGGACTGTTCCACAACAATCAGGGCTACGGATGGGGCGGCTATTGGTGGACTATCGATCAGATGGGCGATAAAGGGTCTTCGACCGCCATCATAAATATCCACCCCGACTACTCGTCGAAGGCTAAGGTTGAGGAGCCCACGTTCGTCGTATTTACTACAGACGGAAAGTCGGCGGCATACCCCTCTGACCAGATTGACGAGATGTTGTGGACCACGACCGACGTAAAGGTTACAAAGAAAGACAAAACCACAAAAACAACAAAACTGAATAAATTATCATACGTAAAACAACTGTTCCCTACCGAGAATTAAACGGTAAACGGTAAACAGTAAACAGTAAACTAGAAACAATGAAAAAGAACTTGGAAACAATCTGCGTGCATGGCGGATGGAAAGCAAAGAAGGGTGAGCCGCAGCAACTCCCCATATATCAGAGTACTACGTTCAGATACGAAACGAGCGACCAGATGGCTCGTCTCTTCGACCTGAAAGATGAGGGTTATTTCTACACCCGTCTGGCAAACCCTACCAACGACGCAGTAGCAAAGAAGATTGCCGCACTCGAAGGTGGTGTGGGTGCCGTACTGACCAGCAGCGGACAGGCTGCCAACTTCTACGCCATATTCAATATCTGCGAGGCTGGCGACCATTTCATCACTTCGAACAATATCTATGGTGGCACATTCAACCTGTTTGGTGTCACGATGAAGAAACTGGGCATCGAGTGCACTTTCGTTGACCCCGAATGGGACGACGAACGCATCGAGAAGGAATTCCGTCCTAACACGAAGTGCTTCTTCGGCGAGACCATCAGCAACCCAGGCTGCCAGGTGTTCGACATCGAGCGATTTGCAAAGATGGCTCATCGCCACGGGGTGCCTCTGATTGTTGATAACACATTTGCCACACCAATCAACTGCCGTCCGATAGAATGGGGATGCGACATCGTGACCCACTCGACAACGAAGTATATGGACGGACATGCTACTCAGGTGGGAGGATGTGTGGTTGACAGCGGGAACTTCGACTGGGATGCTCATGCAGATAAGTTCCCCGGACTCACTACTCCCGACGAGTCGTACCACGGACTGACATTCACGAAGGCTTTCGGTAAGATGGCATACACCACAAAGGTAGTGACAGAACTGATGCGCGACCTCGGAAGCATTCCTGCTCCACAGAATTCGTTTCTCCTGAATCTGGGTCTCGAAACCCTCCATCTCCGTATGCGTCAGCATTGCGAGAACGCACAGAAGGTGGCAGAGTGGTTGGAGAAGAATCCGAAGGTAGGATGGATTCACTACTGCGGACTACCCTCAGACAAATACTACGAACTGGGCAAGAAGTATCTGCCGAACGGTTCGTGCGGAGTAATCGCCTTCGGACTGAACGGAAGCCGCGAGGAAGCCATAAAGTTCATGGACAACCTCGACTTCATATCTATCGTCACTCACGTTGCCGATGCACGTACCTGCGTGCTCCATCCGGCAAGCCATACCCACCGTCAGCTGTCGGAAGAACAGCTCCGCGAGGCAGGCATCGCACCAGACCTCGTACGCCTTTCTGTAGGTATCGAGAATGCAGACGATATCATCGCCGACCTCGAACAGGCAATGAAGAAAATGTAAAATGGGCATATTGAATAACATACGCAGACGTCTTACGGTAACACTCAGCCTCTGGGTGCTGCTCTTCGTCGTAGTTGTATTCAGCGTCGTATTGTTCTTTTTCTATTCCTTCTCGCAAACAGCTATCAAAAACGAGGCAATGGAGAAAGCGGAAAAGACTCTCGACTGCACTCTGCTCAGAGTAGAAAAGATACTCGACGAGGTAGTCATTGCCGAACACAATGTGAGATGGCTGGTACTCCGTCATCTCAGCACTCCCGACTCTATGTTTATTTACAGCAAGGAGATACTGAAGAACAATCCTAATGCTATCGGATGTTCCATCGCTTTCGAACCCTATTATTTCTCAAATAAAGAGAAGTGGTTCTCTGCATATTCGTACAACGTGGGAGACACGATACTTACGGAGCAGGAGGGCACGGAGAGATACGACTATTACACCCTGGAGTGGTATAAGAAGCCCAAACAACTGGGCAAGTCGTATTGGATTGACCCGTTCCGCGAGGTGGACACAGGCGGCATAGAGGTATCAGAGATTATCACGTCGTATTGCACTCCGCTCTATCTGGACAAGAAATTCATCGGCGTACTATCGATAGATGTCTCTCTGGAGTGGTTGTCGGAACATATCTCCTCGACGAAACCATATCCGAATTCCTACAGTCTGATGATTGACACGAGCGGACGTTTCATCGTTCACCCCGATTCGACTCTGGTATTCTACGGAACAATATTCGACGACAACAGCATAGACCTCGACACCCGGATGAAGATGGGACGAAGGATGATAGCCGGCGACAGCGGATACATGTCGTATGAGAAGGATGGAAAAACATATTTCATATTCTTCAAACCCCTTGGCACTACAGGCTGGAGCGTAGCAATGGTATGTCCCGAAAGCGATGTGCTAGGCAACTACAACCGGATACTCATGCAGATTGCCATCATCACTTTTGCCGGTCTGTTCCTGCTGATTATCCTATGCTTGGTCGTTCCAGGACGTAAACCCGCAAGCTAATAAACCACTAAAACCTAACATACTATGAAACAGTCAAAGTCTCGCTTTTTTGCATGTTTGATATTAAGTTCTGCATTCTGCCTGGGAGGTAAAGCCCAGACAGCAGCCGACTTCATGACAGCGATGAAATCACCTAATTGCACCGTCCCATTCGATGTAGATGCAGTTGGAGAGGAATATAAAGTAAACTGGGGTATGGACTCCGCCTGGGACTGGGACTACAACGTCTATTCCGGCATAGCCCATATCAGCAAGGACAATTTTGCTACAGGACGTGTGTCGTTCCAACCGTATGACCTCGTAGCCGACAATGGTGACGGCACTTACTCCCTCACCGCGCGTCAGAAGAAGAAACTGAAATGGCGTTGCGAACTCATACTCGCTACCGGAACCAAGAAGACCAATATCAACTGCGACCACGAGGCTCTGTTCTGCAAAGTTGACGACGACGGTAATTATCCTGAATCAGGAGGAAAGAAAATTCAGGACTACACCGGTCGTGACAACTACCAGGGCAAACCTGAGGAGTGGTACAAACTCATCAAGGCAAGCGTTGCGTTTGTCAAGGAGCAGGGACTTGAAGTCATCAGCATTTCTCCGTTCAACGAACCGGACTTTGTATGGGAACAGGCTACAAGCGAAAGCCAGGCTATGGCTGATTTCCTTTCTATCGCACAACTCATCAAAGCCGATCCATACTTTGACGGAATACGCATCTGCGGTGGTAATACCCTCAACGACGACAAGGCTCTGGACTGGTACAACTACCTCTACGACTATCTCGACGAAGGTAATACACACCAACTGGCTGGTTCGTTCGACAACTATGCCAACTTCTTCACTCAGGTACGTGCAACTGGCAAGGAAGCAGCTGCCGATGAGCTGCACAACGTAGGTGAAGCCATCGTTGGTGTAAACTATGGTATGCAGAACGGAATCTGGTGGGGATTCGACTCCAGAGCACGCGGTCAGTTCTGCGACGACAGCAACGAAGGCGTCCGCATCGGTTATGGCGAGAGTCGCAACACATGGACCAATGCAGCTGTCTATCGCAACGAGACCACAGGCGAAGTACACGGCTACTTCGGCAGTAGCGAACGTCAGGCAGCAGCATCTACCTTCCAATATGTATCAACGACGAAGGATGTCTATTTCAACGGCTACGGTCCTACCCGTTCGTTCATATATAATGTACCGGCACTCCCTACATCTAACACTAATCCTACAATGGTGGCTGGTTATCAGTACGGACAAATCAATGCCGAACGTCTCTTCGACGTCAACTGGGGCGAAGACGTTCCACCGGCTGCAATCGACGGCACCTATCGTATCGTCAATGCCTACAGTAACAAAATGCTCACTTGCGAATACACCAGCAATGTTACAAGCAAAAGCTACGCGAGCAGCGGTACCACCCAACAATGGAAAGTAAATCCTGTCTATGTCGATTTCGCAGGTGAAAGGAAACAAGATCCAGAAGGCAAATACTACATATCCTACGGACAGGGAGTAAGCGGCGACGTTTCCTGCTGGTTCATCGACAATAGCGACCAATACCACCTCAACGTACTGAACAACAACCTCAATGACAATGCCGGAGTCATCTGTTTCAACGCAGAGCATGGAAAGAACGAGCAATGGTACATCAAGTATGCCAAGGACGGATATTTCTTCATCATCAGCCGTCTGTCGAACAAATACCTCCATTGCAACGCCTCGACCAGTGGTACTGCAGTTAAGCTTAAAGACCCACCAGCTGCCGACATCACTCCTGCAAATCTTAAGAGGTACCTGTGGCGTTTCCAGCCTGCCGACTCAAAAGCCGATAACAGGGCACCTTCAGCACCAGTTGACCTGATTGGCCGTCAGCGTCCGGGCAGCATCCAGCTCACCTGGACTGAGCCCAAAGACAATGACCCTCTTACTTACATCGTGATGCGCCACGACGGCACGGAGTGGAACACTATCGGTCGCAATATCTCGGGTACAACCTTTATCGACAACACCGTCGTTCCAGGAAAATCGTACAAATACAAGATGAAGGCAGTTGACTATGCCGGCAACCGTAGTTCCGAATCTCTCGTTCTCGATGCTGCACCTATCGCCGACGAAGCTCTGCTCTGTCAGTTGCAGTTTGATAGCGACCTCACCGACCAGTCTGCCAATCAGCTTATCGCCTCTTCATATCCTGCCGCAAAATATTCCACAACCAATACATTCCATAAATCAGGTAGTGCAGCCCTCAACATGACGTCACAGAACAGCTACCTTCAGATACCGTATGCCATTACCCATCAGACATCCATGACTATCGCCATGTGGGTACGCTGGAACGGAGGAAGCAACTGGCAACGTATCTTCGACTTCGGCAACGATACTGAGCATTACATGTTCCTCACACCTTCCAATGGTTCTGAGATGCGTTTCGTGATGAGAAATGGTGGCGATGAGCAGATACTCTCAACCAATAAGCTTGCCACTAATTCTTTCAAACACGTTGCTCTCACATTCACACCTGCAGAGGGCGGCAACACTTCCGTCACCATTTATATCGACGGTGAACCAGTAGCCACGAAGTCCGACTTCACCATCTCGCCTGCCGACATAGCCCCATCTCTGGCATACATCGGACGCAGTATGTTTTTAGCCGACCCTCTGTTCAAGGGTTACATCGACGACTTCCGTATCTACAACACTCCACTCTCTGCCGAGAAGATAGCAGCCATCATGAGCGACACGGGCGAAACATCAGTTGATGTCAAAGACAGTTACATCGATACCGACCCGACAGCTATCAGCAATCCGACGGCAGATACTAACGGTTTCAGCAGTTCTGCTCCTTACTTCAATGCAGCCGGACAGCAGGTTCCAGCCGACTATCGTGGCATCATCATGCAAAAGGGTGTAAAGCGACTGAACAGATAACACATTATATATAATATATGAGACTCAGACATATCATTCTTCAGGCACTCCTTCTCGTCTCAGTCCTCGGCTTTGCCCAGGACTACACCTGCTATCTCTTCGCCTTCTTCTCCAACAACACCCCCGATGGCGAGCAGATACGCTACGCTATAAGCGACGACGGCTTCAACTACCGTTCCCTCTCCGATGGAAAGCCTGTAGTGTTGAGCGACACCATAGCCCTTACCCACAGCATCCGCGACCCGCACCTCATGCGTGGAGTTGACGGAGCCTTCTACATGGTGCTTACCGACATGCGTTCATCGCTCGGTTGGCAGTCGAACGACGGAATCATACTCATGCGTTCCACCGACCTTATCCATTGGCAGCATACAGCCATCGATTTTCCTACCCGTTTCCCGCATCTCGAAGGGTTCGACCGCAAAAACCTGCATGCCGTTTGGGCACCCCAGATTATATGGGACCCTACCGAAGGGAAATACATGATTTACTATTCCATCGGTCGTCACGATTGGGAATACCCCACCAAGGGTAAGAACAAGGACGGTTCCACATTCTATCAGCCCTACTTCAAACTCTTCTACAGCTATGCAAATGCCGATTTCACCGATATAACCGAACCTAAACTACTGTTCGATTTCGGTACAGCAGCCATCGACGGCGACATAGTTCTCGACAAGAAAACCAGTGAGTACGTACTTTTCTTCAAGGATGAAGGACGTACAGTCATCAACCCCAACGGTCCTTACGGCGGTTGGCGTACCCGTCAGGGAGTGATGCGTGCCACGAGCCGCAGTCTTACAGGTCCGTACACCATCGAGTGGCGCTACCTCCATCGTCCCGGACAGTTCCCCGTCGAAGGTTCTTTTGTCTTCCCGCTCATAGGCAGCGACGACTACATGCTCATGTACGACTGCTATGCCCGGGGACATTATGAATTCTGTCGTGGCGACCTGAAGAGTTTCCAGTATGTTCACAGCACACCGACGAAGGGCAACTTCACCCCTCGTCATGGTTCGGTCATCCAGATTACCGATGCCGAGCGCCGTCGCCTCGAACAGCACTTCGGCTATTAATCCCTTCGACCGCATAATCAAAACTAAGCCCAGAAACTTCCAATGGTACTAAACTACATCTGGATAGCCTTCTTCCTGCTCGCAGCCGTCTGTGCACTGGTACAGAGCTGCTTCTTCGGCAACACATCCGTATTTGCCGACATCATCAATTCCACGTTCGACAACTCAAAGACAGCCTTCGAGATATCCCTCGGACTCACCGGAGTGCTCTCCCTCTGGATGGGAGTAATGAAGATAGGCGAACAGGGCGGTGCTGTCAATGCGCTCTCCCGCGTGCTCTCTCCAGTCTTCACCCGTCTTTTTCCCGACATTCCCAAGGGACATCCGGCCACCGGACATATCTTCATGAACATAGCAGCCAACATGTTGGGACTCGACAACGCAGCCACACCTCTCGGTCTCAAAGCCATGGAGTCCATGCAGTCGCTCAATCCCAAGAAAGACACGGCTACCAACCCCATGATTATGTTTCTCGTGCTCAACACCTCCGGACTGACCATCATACCCGTCAGCATCATGGTCTATCGGGCACAACTCGGAGCAGCACAACCTACCGACATCTTCATCCCCATACTGTTGGCTACCTTCGTAGCCACACTTGTCGGCATCATCACCGTGTCACTCTACCAACGTATCAACCTGCTCCATCCCGTCCTGCTCACCACCCTCGGAGGCATGTGCCTCTTCGTGGCAGCCATCATCTGGGGACTTTCACAGATGCCCAAGGACACGATGGATACCGTCAGCACCGTTGCAGCCAACGTCATCCTCTTTGCCATCATCCTCAGCTTCATCATAGCCGGCATGCGGAAACGCATAAACGTATATGATGCCTTTGTCGAGGGAGCCAAAGACGGATTCACCACAGCCGTCCGTGTCATCCCCTATCTCGTAGCCATCCTCGTAGCCATCGGCGTATTCCGCGCCAGCGGTGGAATGGACATCCTCATCCGGGGTATCAACTGGATTATGGAAGCACTCGGACTGAATGCCGACTTCGTACCGGCACTGCCCACAGCACTCATGAAACCGCTCTCCGGTTCGGGAGCTCGTGGCATGATGGTCGATTGCATGACACAATACGGAGCCGACTCCTTTGCCGGTCGTCTGGCATGCATCTTCCAAGGCTCCACCGACACCACCTTCTACATCCTCGCCGTCTATTTCGGCAGCGTGAGCATACGCCACACACGCCACGCACTCACCTGCGGACTTCTTGCCGACTTTGCCGGCATCCTCGCAGCAATATTCATAGCATACCTTTTCTTCGGATAAACAAAAAAGACGGCTCAGCAACTTAATGCGAAGCCGTCCTTTCTTATTAATCAGGAAGTCCGAACTTATTCTCGGTGATGATCTTGGCGCGGGGTGAAGATGATGCGCACGCGCTTGATGTCTTCAACGCCGATTTTCTCCTTCAGAGCCTCGGGCCATGCCTTCATGTCGAGTCCGATGCGGAAGGTGCCGAGGTCGCCGAACTCAAGTCCGTGGCCGTTGCAGAGCATCTGCTCCATTTCGTGGAGGATGGCATCGAAGGTCTGTTCCAGGATGCCCTGAGTGATGCTTCCATCGGCAGCTGCGTGCTGCAGGAGTTCTGCCCTTCCGATAGTTGAATACCTGATTGGAGTCGGGACTATGAAGTCCTTCATCGTAGTCTCTATGTGCTTCTTAGCAAGTTTGAAATTAATACGTCCAGCCATAATAGTAAAGTTTAATGTTTAAGGTTTAATGTTTAAAGACTTTGTTTAATTGCGGGTTTGCGGGCGGTCAGGGTCTTTAACCCTTAACCTTTAACCCTTAACCCTTACCCGATTTTAATCCACTACTACCACTCGGAAATTGATTTCGTCGAGCGCACGCTTCAGGGTTCCGATAGGCTTCGTGAGGATATGCTCCGTTACGAGATACTCGCGTACGCCTCCCTCTTCGAAGATTTCTGCTGCTGCCTGCTTGTTGCCGGCATCCGTGCCGTCAGTCTCCACACCCTTCGAAACTGTGGAGTAGCGCAGATACATGAGGTTGCCCAGTCGGATGGTGTGTCCGTTGAGCAGGAGCTGACGAATCTGCTTTGCCACAGCGTTCACGCCTGCTGCGATGGTGGAGCGTGGGATTCCGAGCGACTCCGAGATGTTCTGGCAGAGCTGGTCGAACGAAAGGTTTGAATACTTCACTGGGACTCCCACCCAGCGC
>CAJODY010000052.1 GCA_905233285.1 uncultured Bacteroidaceae bacterium | reverse complement strand
ACGCATATTCATCACCTGCGCACCTCGCTTTGTGTCGAGTGATTTCCATGTTTCTAAAATAGCGTCCTTTTTAACAATTACATCTATATACGACCCAGAAGCTGCCACAGCTCCTTCAGGTAGTTCCTCTTTCTTTTGTCTAAAAGAAGCTAACGCTGATATATAACCTTCATGCAGTTGTTGTGCATGCGCCAGTGCATCAGCAGGAGTAGGTAACACACCTCCTCTTGCTGGCTTTGACTTAAACGGTACATCTTCTGACCAATTGGATAGTTTAATATGTCGAAAATTGCTCATGCTATGATTTCACTATGATATTAACTGACTCTATAGGCAGAAAATCGCTGATTGATAATTGTCTTCACTAGATCTTCATTCACACCTATTCCTTCAAGAAGTGATTCCTTCATCACGTCTCTGCATATCATAGTAATCTCAGCATGACTCATCTTATCCATAAGTGGTAAAATTTCATCGAAATTGAAACTCTTTTTAATAAAACCATCCAACTGACCACTTATAATTTTGAGTTTCTCCTCGTCTGTAGGCAAAGCATATTCTACAACATCATCAAATCTGCGGAACAATGCCTTGTCGAGTATTGCCATTGAATTCGTAGCCGCAACAATAAGACTATCCGAATCATCTCTTTCCATAAATTGAAGGAAAGAATTCAAAATACGTCTCATTTCACCAACTTCATTTTCCATACCTCTTTGAGCACCTATAGCATCAAACTCATCAAACAGATAGACCCCTTGATTCTGGCTAATCAAATCAAAAATCTTGCTCAATTTCAAACTTGATTCTCCCATAAATTTGGTGACTACTTTCTCCAATAACACCACATATAAAGGTAATTGCAATTCATTTGCTAGTATGGAGGCTGTCATGGTCTTCCCAGTACCAGAAGGACCAGAAAGCAGCAATTTTCTTCTGTTCCCAAGATGATATTTAGCTAGCGTGTCTTTGTGCAGATACTCTCTAATTACAAGTTTTACCTTATCCTTAACATTGTTTTGACAAACTAAATCGTTCAAACGGTAAGGTTTGTCATGCCAAATCAGAGTTGATCGGAGTAAGTCTTCTTGCTTGCAGCCTCATAATAGGCTTAGACTTTATTGCTTCATTGATTGAGCGAGCCAACACCACATGTCCAGCCTTAGATTCAAGGGCTGCGATTTGGAGAGCTGTCATCTTGAACCTATCATCATCTCCTGCCATATGGCTTTTGATGAGAGTAATTATTTGGTCAGCATTAGCCATATATATACCATTTTGAATTACCGCTTTGAATTACCGCACACGCACAATATCTGCTTTGCAAAGATACAATATTTTATTATTCTGACCAAATTTTTGCGAGACAATCTTTAAAAATTCATAATAAATTTCTGTTTAATATCAGTCTGACTGGCATTTCCATCTCAAACGCAGGCTAAATTCAGCGAAAACAATAAATGTTTTTGTACATATAAACTCTAAAAAACGGAATATTCAATGATATTTGCAGCAAGTTATACTAACGAAACAAATTATGCAAACTATGTATGTAACCATACTTAAAAAGCCTTCTAAAAGAAAGTTAAAAATGTTAAATCTTAATTCTCTTCAACCTCTATTGAATCACTGCCGCCACTTTTCTACCGTTTAGACTATAAGCTATTGAGATATAACGTTTTATAAATACCGTGGTTGCTCTGGCCTTACCACTGTCACAGCCTTAAACCCTACTCCGGTTGCAATTAGTAAATATGCTTTCACAAACCGAACAAATGCAATACTATGTGTACCAAAGGGAAGCAAGTCTGCTTATCAGGCAGCTAACTATTGGAAGGAATTCAAGGAAATCATAGAAATATACGTAACGGGCATTGATGATGTGAAGATTGCAGAAGAAAGCACTCCTATAGCATACTTCGACATGAATGGTCGGGAAATCCCAACACCTCAGAAGGGTATGAATATCGTGAAGTATAAGAACGGAAAGACTGAAAAAGTTTTTGTAAGATAAAGGTGTTAATCTGCAACCCTGAATCAGGGTGTCAGATTAAGCTTACAACACAAAACCGCTGTCACATTCGTGATGACGGTTTTTTCATTTCACCCTCACTTACTCACTATTTTGGCCTTCAGCCCAGTGTTTATCGGACTTTCAGATAGTGACCCATATAAAAGATGGGTCACTATCTGGGTCACTGAAACCCTCACTATGGAGGTCATTTCATCCTATTAGTGACCCTATTAGTGACCCTATTAGTGACCCTTCCACGAGATGGGTCACTAGCTACATCCCCGATGAATAAAGGGCTAGAGCATGATTTAGTGAGTAAGTGAGGGTAAAACAGAAAAATCTTCTTTTTCGAACATAATTCTTTAACCATTAACCTTTAACCCTTAACCATTACTCCCCTTCCTAAGCGTTGAATGTTGCGTGACGGCGCAACGACAAGTTCAGTCGGGCTAAACGATGAATTCAGTCGGGCGCCATTTCAAATCACGGCTGGGACGTAGTGAAAAGGAGCCTGATAAATCATTTCTGATAGATGCGTACGTAGTCTATTATGTATTGCATGGGTAGGGCGGAGTCGTCGATTGCGCCTCCGTTCATGCCGCCAAGGGCGAGATTAAGAAGGATGTACTGGGGCTTGTGGAATGGGTTCGTTCCGTGTCCGATGCTTCCGTTGATGGTAGTGCTGAGGTCGATGTCGTTCATGAGTTCGTCGTCGAGCCAGATGCGTATGTTCTGCTCGTCCCAGTCCATGCGCCAGATGTGGAACTGGTCTGCCCAATCGGGATTTTTCTCGGTGAAATGGGCGAAAGGTATTCGTTTTGTATTCCATACGGCATCGAAACGTCGGTCGTTCCCCCATGCTGCATTGGCAAGTATATGTGGTTCGCCCTTGATGCGATAATACTCCATAATGTCGATTTCACCACAGGAAGGCCACTCCATTCCGCTGCCGAGTGTCCAGATGGCTGGCCACGAACCACCGGCTGTCGGAATTTTGGCTCTCACTTCAAGGCGTCCGTAGAGGAATTCTTTTTTTCGTGCTGTCGTAATGGAAGAGGACGAATACTCGATGAATTCGCGTTTTCTGCCCCAATTACGACTTTCGGAGTCGTAGGTGGGATTGGGACGATGTTCCTTTCGAGCTTCGATGATGAGACATCCATCCTGCTGGTATGCATTCTCCGATTGGTACCATTGTGCTTCCTGATTGCGTACGAATCCGCGTTCGAAATTCCACACGGCAGGGTCGGGTGCTCCCTCGCCATTGAATTCGTCGCTCCATACTAATTGCCATTCCTCTGCCTGAACAAGATTGCAAAGCAAGGACAGGAATAGAAATAATGTGCTCTTTTTCATAACCGATAATAAATGATGAGTTAATTATGGTACAAAAGTAATAACTATTTTCATAACGGCTTCGCAATTTGAGATTATTTTCTTAATTTTGCGCGATTATGAGAAATAAGCTGTACATACTCTTTTTGTTTTGTGTTTTTCTGCCTCTCTGTGCCGTAGCCAAGAAGAAACCGGTGGCGGTGATTCTGACTGCGGGACAGTCTAATGCTGACGGACGTGTGCCGTTGGCTGAACTGCCGGAGGAGATGAATACGGGGTACAAGTATTGCATGTGGAGTTATGGCAGTGGTGATTTCGAGACGGCTACGGGTGAGTTCTCGCAGTATTCTCCGCGTGTGGCAAAGCCGGGGATTGAGGAGAGCTGGGGATTTGATGCCGTTGTGTATAAGCGGTTGGAGGATTTGTGGCAACGGCCATTCTATGTGATAAAGCATACGGACGGCGGAACAGCTATAGACCCCTCCTGCAAGTCGAGTACCCACGGACTGTATTGGAGTGCTGACCCTGAGTTTCTGGACAGTACGACATCGGCAAGTCATGGGGGTAAGTCCCTGCTGAGGGCTTTTGAGCAGCAGATAGACGATTGTCTGGGGAATATACAGGATGATTATGAGATTAAGGTGCTGATTTGGCACCAGGGAGAGAGTGACCAGAAGGCTGCTGAAAGGTATTATGGTAATCTGAAGGCTGTAATCAAGCATATACGTGAGCATCTGGTGGAGAAGACGGGTAAGAGGCGCTATCGGAAACTACCTGTCGTGTGTGGTACGTATGCCAGAGGTAGCCGTATGCGTTCGCAGCAGGTGGTGGATGCACTCTACCAGTTGCAGAAGGAGGACAAGAATTTCCACGTGGTGGATGCCGAAGACCTTCCGTTGCTAAAGGATAAGTTGCATTTCAATGCAGAGGGTGCGATGAAGCTTGGAGAAAGAGTGTTTGAAGTAATAAAAACAATAGAATGAAACGCCTTTTTTTTCTTATTGCCTTGATTGTCGCATTGACGGTAAAAGCTCAGCGACAAAGTTACAATGTGGTATTCATTGGTAACAGTATTACCTATGGCGCTTTGCACGACCAGCGTGAGCTGACGGCTCCTCCTGTACAGTGTGCCCGTTGGCTAAGTCAGCAGGAGGGGGTAGATACGGTTTATTTCAGAAATTGCGGACGTAGCGGACGCACTACGTATCATTTCTTGCCCAATGCCGCTGATGTCATTCCAGCTGGTGATAAGACATACTTTTCAGATGTAGTGTCGAAGACCCGTGAACTGGTGAAGGCAAATCCCGGTCTGCCGCTTATCTTCAGTATAATGCTGGGCACGAACGATAGCGTGGAACGTAAGCATAACAGTCATACCGAGCCTGATAATTACGTTGGGAATCTATGTGCCATCATCGATTCACTCCTGAATCTATGGCCCGAAGCCCATGTGGTGCTTAACAAACCAATCTGGTATCTGCCCGATTATGTCACTCCAGGTGGTTCGGTGGCTTCGAAGAAGAGTCTGAAGTTGCTCGATACATATTATGACTGCTTCCCAAAGGTGGTGGAAAAATCCAAAGCGGGACATGTACATATCGGTGACAATAAGGCTTATGACTATTTCAAGAAGAATTATAAGACAGATGTGTTTGAGGAGAAAGATGCCCGCGGAAAGTCTTACTGGTTGCATCCCAACGTACAGGGAGCCAAGCAATTGGCTGAATATTGGGGTAAGGCTATCTTGCCTGTTCTGAAATCGTTACGCGATAATTCAAAAATCGTCGATGCTTTCAAGGGTATATACCCTGTGACTGACAGTCGCTGAACGGCAAAATTGATAATTATGAGAAATAAATTGTACATACTCTTATTGTTATTCATCGCCTGTGCAACTGGATTTGCAAAGGTGGTGTATTTAGCTCCGAACGGAAGTGACGGGGCTGATGGCACTATCGGACATCCGTTTGCCACTCTTCCTGCTGCTTATAAAGCTATCGGAGGAGGTGATACGATATGTGTTCGTGGCGGTGTGTATCGGGTGGATGACAATCAAGTTATGAAGAAGGATAAAGGCTATGCATACGTGTTTGCTCTTGAGAAAGCTGGAACAGCCAAACGACGAACCTGCATCATGGGTTATCCGGGTGAACGTCCGGTATTCGATTTCTCTGCCTTGATGCTTGACGGCAAATGGCGTTTCGGAGCGTTCTATCTCGGAGCTGATTATCTGCATCTGAAGAACTTCGATATCGTGGGTGTGCCGGTACGCATGAAGGGCCATACGCAGTCGGAGTGTGTGAGTGCAAAGAAGGGTTCGCATTGCATAGTGGAAAACCTCGCTATGCACGATGGTATGGCAATAGGTTATTATCAGACAGCAGGAGCGGATAACCTCATACTCAACTGTGATGCCTACAATAACTACGATGACTATTCCGAAGGCTCTTACGGAGGAAATGTGGACGGGTTCGGATGTCATATACGAAACAAGAAAGACGGCGGCAATGTGTTCCGTGGTTGCAGGGCTTGGCGCAACTCTGACGATGGGTTCGACCTTATCAACTGTGACACTCCTGCGGAGTTTGACCATTGCTATGCTTTCTACAATGGTTTCCAACCAGCAGAGAACCCGACCGATACGGTTACGTTCCTGAATGCAGGTGACGGCAACGGATTCAAGGCTGGCGGATGGGGTATGAGTCCTACGGCGACGAAGTGTCCTGCGGTTTGCCCGTCACATTACATTCATCATTGCATAGCATACCTGAATAAAGCTAACGGTGTGTATTCGAACCATCATCTGGGTGGAAACCGCTGGGAATATAATGTATCGATACGCAACAAACGTGATAATTATAATATGGTGAACCGTCTGTCGTCTCTTGCTGGAGATAACTACGACATAGACGGATACGGACACGTGTTGAAGAATAATGTATCGAAGGAACCCGGGAAACTGCATATCTCCAATGTGAACTGGGTGGACTCGAAGCTCGAAGGTAATTCGTTTGAGCCGGGTGGTGTGGATGCAAAGAGTGTCTTTATAACTCAGGCAGAACTGCTGGCACCGAGAGACAAAGACGGAAACCTGAAACCGATAGAACTGAATTTATGGAAGCAGCAATAAATGAAGCGATAGCAGTGGATGCTGCATGTAGCGGAAACCCTGGACCAATGGAGTATCGGGGAATATATCTTAGGACTGGAAAGGAGATCTTCCGTTTCGGTCCGGTACACGGTACTAACAACATCGGGGAGTTCCTGGCTATCGTTCATGCTCTCGCCTTGCTCAAACAGAAAGGCTTGCATACGATGCCTATCTATAGCGACAGCGTGAATGCCCAGATATGGGTGAAGAAGAAACATTGCAAGACGACTCTAGTAAGAAATGAAGAAACGGAGTACCTCTTCAGTCTGATAGCAAGAGCTGAGGCTTGGCTCCGTAATAATAACTATCAGAACCCCATACTGAAGTGGCCGACGGAAGAGTGGGGAGAGATACCGGCAGACTTTGGAAGAAAATGAAAGTTTTTATATCAGGTAAGATGACTGGACTTACTCCGGAAGAGTACGGAGCTAAGTTCGGAAATGCAGCAAAGAAGTTGCAGGCAGAGGGATATGAGGTGTTCAATCCGAGTGTGCCGGAGTGGAATGACCGGATGCATGATGACGGACTGTCGTATGGCGACATACTGATTAACGACTTCAGGAAGATAATGGAGTTTGATGCCCTCTATATGCTCGATAACTGGAAGGAATCGAAAGGGGCAACTGCGGAGCATGCCTTCGCTAATGCAATTGGAATGAAAATTATGTATGAGAGGCCCCTACCTATCCTCCCCCAAATGGGGAGGAACTTAACGAGAGTAATGTTCAATGAAATAAAATAAGATTATGAAGAAATCAGAATTAGTAAAAGAGATTAAGCAGAAGGGTACGTTTCTTTGTGTTGGACTTGATACCGACATTAAGAAGGTACCGGAGTGTGTAAAGGGTGAAACCGACCCTATTTTCACGTTCAATAAGGCTATCATAGATGCAACGGCTCCATATTGTGTGGCTTACAAACCCAATCTGGCTTTCTATGAAAGTATGGGTGTGAAGGGATGGATTTCGTTTGAGAAGACTATCAAATACCTGAACGAAAACTATCCGAAGCATTTCATCATTGCTGATGCGAAACGTGGTGATATAGGCAATACAAGCATGATGTATGCCCGCACTTTCTTCGAAGAGATGAATATCGATGCTGTCACCGTTGCTCCGTATATGGGTGAAGATAGTGTCACTCCGTTCCTTCAGTACGAAGGCAAGTGGGTAGTGCTGCTTGCTCTTACCAGCAATAAGGGTAGCCACGATTTCCAGTTGACCGAGGATAAGAACGGTGAACGCCTTTTTGAAAAGGTTTTGAAACGTAGTCAGGAGTGGGCTTCGGACGAGACTATGATGTATGTTGTGGGAGCTACTCAGGGACGTATGTTCGAGGATGTAAGAAAAATCGTGCCCAACCATTTCCTGCTCGTTCCGGGTATCGGAGCGCAGGGTGGCAGTCTGGAAGAAGTGTGCAAGTACGGTATGACCAAGGACTGCGGACTGCTCGTAAACAGTAGTCGTGCCATAATTTATGCAGACAGTAGTGAACGTTTTGCAGAGGTGGCAGCAGAAGAGGCAAAGAAGGTGGCAACGCAAATGGCAAAGATTCTGAATGACAAACAATAAGATTATCAACGACCCCGTATTCGGGTTTATAAGAATACCTAACGGAGTGCTCTACGACATCGTGGTGCACAGGGATTTCTTCCGTCTCAGCCGTATCCGTCAGTTGGGAGGAGCCTATATGGTCTATCCTGGAGCACAGCATACGAGATTCCAACATAGTCTCGGTGCTTTCTACCTTATGAGCAAGGCTGTCTCCACACTTCTCATGAAAGGAGTTGAGATAAGTGACGAGGAGGCTGAGGCTGTTGAGGCTGCCATACTGATGCACGACATCGGTCACGGCCCCTTCTCTCATGTGTTGGAACATACGCTGATGAGTGGTGTCAGACACGAAGAGGTGTCCCTGATGATTATGGAGAAGCTGAACAAGGAAATGGACGGACGACTCTCGTTGGCAATACAGATATTCAAGGATAAGTACAAGAAACACTTCCTCCACCAACTGATTTCAAGTCAGCTGGATATGGATAGGCTCGACTACCTGCGTCGCGACAGTTTCTTTACCGGTGTGACCGAAGGAAATATCGGTAGTGACCGAATCATCGACATGCTTCATGTGAAAGATGACCGACTCGTGATGGAAAAGAAAGGTATTTATTCCATAGAGAACTATCTGGTGAGTCGCCGACTCATGTATTGGCAGGTATATCTGCACAAGACGAGTGTGTCAGCAGAGCATGTACTCATCAATGCCTTGCAGCGGGCAAAGGATTTGGCGCATGAGGGTGTGGAGCTGTTCTGTTCGCCGGCATTGCATTTCTTCTTGTACAATGATGTTGACAAGGAACGATTTCTTAATGACCCCGACTGTCTGACTCATTATCTTAATCTCGACGACAATGATATTATTTCTGCCCTGAAAGTATGGGAGGGGAACGATGATAAGATTCTGTCTCTGCTGTCGCGTGATTTCATCGGTAGGAATATCTTCAAGGTGGAAGTTACGGAAGGACCTTCGACCAAGAACGAACAGGAAGTGCAGATTATCAGGAATATCTCCGAACGCTATGGTATAGATGAGGCTGACGTGAAGCGATACCTGACAAGCAGTCAGATGGTGGGGCGTGATATGTACAGCACTGTGGAGGATAAGATAGAAATCCTGATGAAGGACGGTACGACAAAGGATATCTCCGAAGTTTCCGATATGCTCAATGTCGATACGTTGTCGAAGAAAGTGAGAAAGAAGTTTTTCTGTTATCAGAGATAAAGATGGCTGACGAAAGTATAAAGATAAGAGGTGCCAGAGTAAACAATCTGAAGAATGTCAGCGTGGATATTCCCCGCGACAAGTTGATTGTGGTTACCGGTGTAAGTGGCAGCGGTAAGTCGTCGTTGGCTTTCGACACCCTCTATGCCGAGGGTCAGCGCCGGTATGTGGAGAGCCTGTCAACCTATGCGCGTCAGTTCATGGGCAGACTGCAGAAACCTGAGTGCGATTTCATAGAAGGAATTCCTCCTGCTATTGCCATCGAACAGAAGGTTACATCACGCAATCCTCGCAGTACTGTCGGTACTTCGACCGAGATATACGACTATCTCCGTATGCTCTATGCCCGCATCGGTAAAACGATTTCGCCGGTCAGTGGCAAAGAGGTTAAAAAACATACCACCGAGGATATGGTCAGTTGTATGCTCAGCTATCCTTCGGGCACACGCTTCATGGTTTTGTGTCCTATGGCGATACACGGTGAGCGTACTCAACGCGAACAGTTGGAGATAAATCTGAAACAGGGTTTCGTGAGGATATATGTGAATGGTGAAGTGGTGCTGATTGAGGATTACCTGAAGCAGACGGATTTTGATGGGAAAAAGAAAGAACCGAAGATATGGCTAGTTATCGACCGTCTGGTAGTGAATGAAGAGAAATCCACCATCTCGCGTCTTGTAAACTCAGCCGAGACAGCCCTGTACGAAGGCGAAGGTGTGTGTGTGCTTTATTTCCTGACAGAAAGCCATGATAAATCCGACTGGCGCGAGTTCTCCCTCAAGTTTGAAGCTGACGGCATAGAATTCGAGGAACCTACCGATCAGATGTTCTCCTTCAACTCTCCTGTCGGTGCTTGTCCCGAGTGTGAAGGCTTCGGACGTATTATCGGCATCGACGAGAGTCTTGTCATACCCAATACCGAACTGAGTGTCTATGACGGAGCAGTGGTCTGCTGGCGTGGAGAGAAGATGGGGGAGTGGAAGAAGGAATTCTGTCGAGGCGCCGAACGTTGGAATTTCCCTATCTTTACTCCGTATTATCAGTTGACCCAGGAACAGAAGGATGTCCTGTGGCACGGAGTTGAGGAAGTGAATGAATGGGGTAACCGCTCCATCTGTATCGATGAGTTTTTCCGCATGCTCCGCGAAAATCAGTATAAGATTCAGTACCGTGTGATGTTGGCACGTTATCGTGGTAAGACGGTCTGTCCTACTTGTCACGGACACCGCCTGAAACGCGAAGCCGAATATGTAAAGGTGGGTGGAAAGTCGATAAGTGAACTCTGCGACATGAGCATATCTGCGCTGTGCGATTTCTTCCAAGACCTCAAACTCCCGAAACATGATGAGGATGTTGCTCGACGACTGCTTCTTGAGATTCGTTCCCGACTGCAATACCTGAAAGATGTGGGACTGAGCTACCTCACCCTGTCTCGTCAGTCGAACAGTCTGTCGGGTGGCGAAAGCCAGCGTATCAACCTTTCTACCAGTCTGGGTTCCAGTCTTGTAGGTAGTATGTATATTCTCGACGAACCATCCATCGGACTTCATTCGCGTGATACGGAACGCTTGCTTTATGTGCTACGGAAACTGCAGGAACTGGGCAATACCGTTGTGGTTGTGGAACACGATGAGGAGATAATGCGTGCAGCCGACTACATCATCGATATCGGTAAGGATGCCGGACGCTTGGGAGGTAATATAATATATGAGGGAAAACCGCAGGATGCTCCGTCTGCCAATATGAAACCAGGTATGAGTCACACGCTCGATTATCTGATGGGATGGGAACAGATTGAGGTGCCGCAGAGCCGCCGTCCATGGAACAACTATATCGAAGTGAAATGTGCGAGGGAAAACAACCTGAAAGGTATTGATGTGAAGTTCCCGCTCAACGTTATGACTTGTGTGACAGGTGTGAGTGGAAGTGGAAAATCGACATTGGTGCGTGATATCCTGTTCCGTGCTCTCAAACGCCATTTCGATGAGAACAGTGAAAAGCCCGGACAGCATATGGGTCTTGCCGGTGACTTGGATATGATAAAGAAGGTCGAGTTTATCGACCAGAATCCAATCGGTACTTCTTCACGAAGCAATCCGGGTACATATATCGGGGCATACGACGAGATACGTCGTCTGATGGCCGGACAGCAGTTGTCGAAACAGATGGGCTACACTCCTGCTTTCTTCTCGTTCAATGCCGAAGGTGGCAGATGTGAAGAGTGTAAGGGTGAGGGAACCGTAACGGTTGAGATGCAGTTTATGAACGACCTCGTCCTCGAATGCGAATCGTGTCACGGAAAGCGTTTCAAGCAGGAAGTGCTCGACGTTCTCTTCCACGGGATGTCTGTCTATGATATTCTTAACATGACAATCAATCAGGCTGTCGAGTTCTTTACCGAGCATAAGGAGAAGAAGATAATACAGAAGATGAAACCTTTGCAGGATGTGGGATTGGGCTACCTCAAGTTGGGACAGACCTCCAACACACTTTCCGGAGGTGAGAACCAACGTATCAAGTTGGCTTATTACCTCAGTCAGGAACGTACCGTGCCTACTCTGTTCATCTTCGACGAACCTACGACCGGACTCCATTTTCACGATATAAAGAAGCTTCTGAAGGCATTTGAGGCTCTTATCAGTCGCGGACACACCATACTGATTATCGAACATAACCTTGATGTCATCAAGTGTGCCGACCATATCATCGACCTCGGACCGGAGGGCGGTGACAAGGGTGGTAATATAGTTGTGGAAGGTACTCCGGAGCAGGTTGCAAAATGTGAGGATAGCCATACCGGTTTTTATCTGAAAGATAAACTTAACAGTAAAAAATGCTGAAACATTTGTGACTGAATAGTTTTTTCCTTACATTTGCCGCGATAACCTATTAATAACGACTAAACTAAAACCTTTAAATATGAAAAAGATAACCTTTTTGTTGATGTTGTTGCTCAGTGCGACAGTCAACGCCGCTAATACAGTTACAGAAGTTTCTCAGGTGACCGACGGCGTGGCTCTGACTACCAACGTCGATTATGTCATCACAGGTGATACTCCGTTTGCTAATGATGGTAGTGTCGATATCCAGAATACCGAGCATGCTGTACTCATAATTCAGGCTACTAAGCCTAGTATGACGAAGAGGAAATGGCTCAAGTTTGTCACAATTAATGGTGAAAAAGCTGTCGATGGCACTAACTGTCAGGTTAAGTTGTACAACAAAGGTACAGTCATCTTCCCTTACGCCAATGATATAGCTCCGCTTACCTGTTACACACAGAAAGACTTTGGTGGCGAATCATGCAATACCTATAGTGAAGGACACAGCGGTGGTTTTATGAAGACCCTTACTGCTGAAACCTTGAACAACCAGATACGTTCGTTTAAGTTGAAGCGCGGTTATATGGTGACCTTCGCCCTAGGTACAAGTGGATGGGGTTACAGCCGTTGTTTCATAGCTGATACAGAAGACCTTGAGATGAATATGCCCGCTAACATGAGTGCTCGTGTATCGTCTTATCGACTCTTTAAGTGGAACTACTTCAGCAAGATGGCTATTGCTAATGATACCAGAGCGAGTGTATGTAACGATTTGAACGTAGAGGGTTGCTACTCATGGGGATGTGGTGAGAATCGTCTGCCCGATACAGAGTGTATTCCTGTACATATCAAAGAAAACTGGCCGGCTCCGTCCGACTGTGGTGCAGTAAATTATTCTTGTCACTTAAAGACAAACAACGAACCTTACAATCCAGATGATGACCCAAAGGGCGTAATAGAAACTGTTTCAGATATTCTCGTTAACTGGGAAGATCTTATGCGTACAGGTCTTCGTATATGTACTCCGTCATCATGGGATGGTTCAGATTATTGGAATGGAACAGGAAAGTGTATTGCTCCTTTCCTTGATAGTATTGATGCACGTGGTTGGCGTTGTGATATCGTCGATGCCCACTGTTATTGGCCAGAATATAACTTCAGATATTTGGAGGATCATTGGTGGACTAATTATCATCGTCCTATTTGGGTTTCCGAGTGGATTTGGGGTGCTTCGTGGAATAATGACGGATGTTGGGGAACTGGTGTGACAGATGATGATATATACTATACAACCCAGAGAATAACAAATAAACTTGTTACCAGTCCTCATGTTGAGCGTATTTTCTATTGGAATTCTGAATCCAAAGGACACGTGTATGAGAGTTCTATAACACGACTTGGCGAGTATTATTCAACTGTAAAGACCGATTTGGGATACAAAGCTTCATATCAATATACTCCGACTGTCGTTTATTTTGAACCTCAGAATGCTACTGGAACCTATGATAAGAAGAAGGGTACATACACTTTGAAGTGGAACGACAAGAACGGTGATATGCTTGACTCCATCACTATCCAGTGTAAACTTCCTGGAACAACCAAGTATGTACAGATAGCAAAATTCGAGCCGAAGGACAGAACATCCTCTTCTTATCCTTCCTATAGTTATGTAGATACTCCGGAAGACGCAGGAGCATATTATTATAGAATATGTAACTATAAGATTGGAGATAAGACTCCTATCTACTCTGAAGAGTTTTCCAACACCGTCACAGCTGCTTACGGTATTCCTGGACTTCAGTACGGAAGTGTTTCGGTTACAACTACAGATGCAGTAACTACTGACTTCTCCGAGTTCTTCGATGAGACTCCGACAGTATTCATGGGGTTATGTAGCAACAGCAACTCTACGCTCTATCCAGGCAATCTGATTTCAAATGCCAGCATGAAGAAGTTCGGCTATCAGATTTTGCCTTGGACTAAGCAGTCTTCGAGCACTACGACACTTTCAAAGTCGGAAGAGCTTGCGTTCCTTGCTATGAAGCCAGGAAACTACAAGTATGGCGACCTCGACTGCGAAGTGGGTGTTGCAAAAGTAAGGGCAGAGGGTGAGATTACATTTGCTCAGCCGTTCCCTGAAGGTGTTACACCAATCGTTATTGTCGAATTACGTAACCCGACTCTTAAGACTGATGCTATTTCTACCAATCTGTCCGACATTACGAACACAGGTTTCAAGGTTACGTGCCAGTATGAGACAGCTGTGGGTAAGACAATTACACGCGACCTGAATCTCTGCTATCTGGCTATCACACCAGGTAAGGGCGATATGATTCATGAGGTGTCTGACTCTGTGGTGATTAACTCCGATACGATTTCTACTGAAGTGTTCCATCTTGAAAACTACGTTGACTCTATCGTTTACACTATCGACCAGACCATTCGTGATACATATACAAATGTCATTGTGGCAGCCGGTATTGGCGAAAACAATATGTGGGGTGCAAGTGCACGTGATTGTACATTCAAGGTGGATGACGAGATACAATACTTCAAGAAACCTCGTATCTTCGGAAAATGTCAGTCGAGCAACTATCCTGGTGCCACAATCCTGCGTATGACTGCAAAGACAACCGTTACGGACAAGGAGAGTGACCTCTATGGCTATACCTATGCTATCAAGGCGAAGCGTCAGTACGACAAAACAAATACTTCCCCCACAACTCAGGCTTATGGCGATCCGTTAGGCTGGGTAGTTGTCGATAATGCTACCGACACTTATGCAGAGCGCATCAAGCAGATAGAGACTTACGAACTCGTTGACGTAACTCCTACAAAGGTTGATGCTCCGGCAGCAGTTGATGCTCCGGCAGAGATAGTTACCATCTATAACCTCGCAGGTATGCCTATTCCTCAGCTTCAGAAAGGACTCAACATAGTTAAGTACTCTAACGGCAAGTTCAAGAAATTATTTGTGAAATAAAAAAAGCTCCCAGTCGGGAGCTTTTTTTATTATGATTTGGCCGCAGATTCTGTCGACATTTCGATAAGTCGATATTTCGATATATCGAAGCGGCCTCTTTTTATTTATTCACCTGGAACTTAGTGATGCCGTCCTTGATGAATCCTACGATTTGGTTTGCAGCAGCAAGACCAGCGTTGGTATTAGCCTCAGCAGTCTGCGCACCCATCTTCTTAGGAGTAGAGAAGTAGCGGCCTTCGAACTTCTGGAACTCTGCGTTTGCATCTGGCATGATGTCGGTGATGTACTTCAGGTCTGTGCGTTCAGCCATCAGTTCGATAAGTTCAGCCTCGTTGATTACTTCCTTACGTGCGGTATTGATAAGGATTGCACCCTTCTTCATCTGACCTACGAGAGCCTTGTTGATCGACTGCTTGGTCTCTGCTGTAGCAGGGATGTGGAGCGAAACGATGTCGCAAGTCTTGAACAGTTCTTCCTGGTTCTTTGCAGCCTTCACACCGGCAGCTTCGATTACGTCAGCAGGACAGTAAGCATCGTATGCAGCTACTTCCATACCGAAGCCCTTAGCGATACGTGCTACGTTGCGACCAACGTTTCCGAATGCGAGGATACCCAGTTTCTTGCCCATCAGTTCGCTACCCGACTTACCGTTGTAGAAGTTACGTACAGCGAATACGAGCAGACCGAGAACGAGTTCGGCAACAGCGTTTGCGTTCTGTCCCGGAGTGTTCATAACTACAATCTTGCGTGCTGTAGCAGCCTCGAGGTCAACATTGTCGTAGCCTGCACCTGCGCGAACTACAATCTTCAGCTGCTTAGCAGCGTCCATTACCTCAGCGTCGATTTTGTCGCTACGGATGATGATAGCATCAACGTCGGCAACAGCAGCCAGGAGCTGAGCCTTCTCTGTGTATTTCTCAAGCAGTGCCAGTTCCATTCCGGCACCTTCAATAATCTCTTTGATTCCAGCAACTGCAGGAGCAGCAAAAGGCTTCTCAGTTGCAACTAAAACTTTTGCCATGATTTTTATATCTTAAATATGAAATGCCATCTCCGAAAAGATGGCACATTCGTGTTTATAGTTGTTTGATTGATTAGTGAGCTGCTTCAAATTCCTGCATACACTTCACGAGAGCCTGAACGCCTTCGATGCTCATAGCGTTGTAGCAAGAAGCACGGAAACCACCAACGTCGCGATGACCCTTCACACCGACCATACCCTTGCTTGTAGCGAATGCGAGGAACTCATCCTGCAGGTCTTGGTACTCTGGTTTCAGTACGAAAGTGATGTTCATGCGGCTACGGCTGTCCTTCTCTGCTGTACCTACGAAGAGCTTGTTGCGGTCGATTTCTGCAAATCTCTGCACGTTCCTTAGCCAGCTTCTCCATAGCTGCTACGCCACCGTGAGCCTTGATGTAACGGAGGTTCATCAGAGCGCTGTAGATAGGCACTACAGGAGGAGTGTTGAACATAGAGCCCTTCTTTACATGAGTGCGATAGTCGAGCATAGTAGGAATCTGACGAGAAACCTTGCCGAGAGCGTCGTCCTTAACGATTACGAAAGTAACACCAGCCATTGAGAGGTTCTTCTGAGCACCACCATAGATGAGTGTATATTTGCTTACGTCAATCGGACGGCTGAGGATATCACTTGACATATCCGCAATCAGTGGAATAGGAGAGTCGATGTCCTTCAGAATTTCAGTTCCGTAGATAGTGTTGTTTGTTGTGATGTGCAGATAGTCTGCGTCAGTTGGAATTTCAAAGTTCTCAGGGATGTAAGTGAAGTTCTTGTCCTTTGAAGATGCAACTTCTACTACTTCACCGAACAGTTTAGCTTCTTTTTCTGCCTTAGTAGCCCATACACCTGTGTTCAGGTATGCAGCCTTCTTCTCGAGGAAGTTGTAAGGAATCATGCAGAATTCGAGGCTTGCACCACCACCGAGGAAGAGTACTGAGTAACCCTCTGGGATGTTGAGCAGCTCTTTGAAGAGTGCTACTGCTTCGTCAACTACTGGTTGGAAATCCTTTGCGCGGTGAACCGTTAAAATCAAGACAAGCCTGTGCAGTCTGTTCTATTACCTCGCGAGGCAGAATAGAAGGTCCTGCATTGAAATTGTACTTTTTCATTGTTATTCGTTATATAATTTAGATGATGAAATACCTTAAAAAACATGCCTGAATCAAGCCTTTGCTCAAATTCTGTGCAAAGTTAGTGCAAACCGAGCGAAATACAAAATTTTATAAAGGTTTTATTTCACCATATCAACTACTACATCAACATCGTAGTTTGAGCCGTCGGTACCGGTATAGACCTTGACCTTACCTCTGTCGTCACCTGTGATAGGAACCCAAAGTGCA
>CAJODY010000051.1 GCA_905233285.1 uncultured Bacteroidaceae bacterium | reverse complement strand
ACATACAGGAGAGATTGGTGACGGACGCATCTTCGTGAGTGAAATGATTGACACGTGGAGCATTCGCACCGGTGAACATGGTGACACAGTATTGAGAGATAAGAAGTAGTCGCCACATTATTAATAATATAAATAGAAAAGAGTTATGAACGAAATAGGATTATCACTTGATACGGTATGGATGCTATTGGCTGCCATGCTGGTCTTTTGGATGCAACCGGGATTTGCATTGTGTGAGGCTGGATTTACACGCGGTAAGAACACAGCAAACATTCTCATGAAGAATTTTGTCGATTTCATGGTAGGTTCGCTACTGTTTTTCTTTATCGGTTTCGGTTTTATGTTCGGCAGCGACGGTGCCGGTTTCATCGGTATGCCTAACTGGGGAGACCTCAGTTTCTACGGTGGCGATCTGCCAGTGGAAGGTTTCCTGATTTTCGAAACGGTATTCTGTGCTACTGCTGCCACAATCGTAAGTGGTGCGATGGCTGAGCGTACTAAGTTTTCGATGTACCTGATTTACAGCGCTGTCATTTCATTGCTGATTTACCCCATCGAGGGACACTGGACATGGGGCGGAGGCTGGTTGTGCAGCGACGCAGCTGACGGATTCATGATGACTACGTTTGGTCACGTATTCCACGATTTCGCTGGTTCGGCTATTGTACACAGTGTAGGCGGTGTGTTGGCTCTGGTCGGTGCCATTGCTTTAGGTCCGCGTCTTGGAAAATATGACAAAAGCGGTAAGAGCCGTGCTATTCCGGGTCACAACCTGACTATGGCTGCGCTTGGTGTGTTTATTCTCTGGATGGGATGGTTCGGATTCAACCCTGGAAGTCAGTTGGCTGCATCGGGCGAAGTGAACCGAATAGCTATCTCGCACGTGTTCCTTACTACTAACCTGGCGGCTGCAGCCGGAGGTGTGGCAACGATGTTCATCACATGGCTTAAGTATGGCAAACCTTCACTTTCACTTACTCTCAACGGCATCCTTGCCGGTCTGGTTGGTATAACTGCAGGTTGCGATATGGTTTCACCCGTAGGTGCTGTAGTGATAGGTCTTGTATGCGGTACTGTTCTCGTATTCTCTATCGAATTCATCGACCATGTACTCCACATTGACGACCCTGTTGGTGCTTCGTCAGTACACGGCGTATGCGGTATTCTCGGAACGCTGATGACAGGTTTGTTGTCCACATCCGAAGGTGCATTCTACGGTCATGGTTGGGGATTCCTCGGAGCTGAGTTCTTCGGCATTCTGGTCATCGACCTTTGGGCAGCCGGTTGTGGTGTCTTACTGTTCTACGGCATCAAGAAACTGCATGGTCTGCGCGTGGACAGCCGTATCGAGGAAGAAGGTCTCGATATCTATGAACACGGAGAGAGTTGCTATAACTAATAGCTTAGTAGTTTAATAGTTTAAAATGAAAGAAAATATGAAAAAGGTAATAAGATTGATGGTACTCACGGTTATGTCGCTCTTTACAGCGACAGCTGCTGAGGCACAAACGAAAGTAGAAACTACTCTGGCAGCAGATGTAGTAAGTCAATATATCTGGCGTGGATGGGATTTAGGTCACACGTCGTTCCAACCCACCCTGGGCGTAGGTTACAAGGGTCTGTCACTCACGGCATGGGGTAGTACAGGACTGACCGAAGCGTCCGACACAAGAGAGTTCGACCTGACACTTGGCTACACCATTTGTGGATTTAACATAGGTGTCACGGACTACTGGTTCAATGAAGGTCTTGACCCGCTGAACCGCTATTTCAAATATGATGCTCATGGAACGAACCACGTATTCGAAGCTAACGTAGGCTATGATTTTGGCTTTGCAAGCATCCGGTGGTTTACGAATTTCGCTGGAAACGACGGCAGGACTAAGAGCGGCAAGCGTGCCTACAGCAGCTACTTCGAGATTTCTGTTCCGTTCAGACTGGGCGGGGTGTCATGGAGTGCAACTGCCGGAGCTGTTCCTTACGCTACCGATTTCTACGATGCCGACGGATTTGCTGTAACCAACATCTCGCTTAGAGCAACAAAAGATATCCGCATTACCGACTCGTTCAGAATTCCGATATTCGGTCAGATAACAGCTAATCCGCGCAGTCAGGATGCATATCTGGTGTTCGGATTCACATTGAAACCATAAATGGGTTCATAATATAATCGCATGGAGACAAAGTATATTTTTATTACCGGAGGTGTGGCCTCGTCGCTTGGCAAGGGTATAATCTCAGCTTCGCTGGGAAAACTCCTGCAGGCGCGGGGCTACCGCATTACAATTCAGAAGTTCGACCCTTACATCAACATCGACCCCGGAACACTCAATCCGTACGAACACGGAGAGTGTTATGTGACGGCCGACGGAATGGAGACCGACCTTGACCTGGGCCACTATGAGCGGTTTACGGGGATAGAGACGACTCGCGACAACAGTGTGACGACGGGACGGATATACTTGAGTGTGATAGAACGGGAACGTAGAGGTGACTACCTGGGTAAGACTATCCAGGTAGTACCGCATATTACTGACGAGATAAAGCGACGCATCCTGCTGAACGCATCGAAGCAACCGCTGGATTTCGTCATTACTGAGATTGGCGGAACCATCGGTGACATCGAGAGCCAGCCTTTTCTTGAGGCAATACGACAGTTGAGATGGGAACTGGGACCACAGCGTGCTTTGAACGTACACCTGACTTACGTACCTTATCTTGCAGCAGCAGGCGAACTGAAGACAAAACCGACGCAGACCAGTGTGAAGCAACTGCAGGGACTGGGTATTCAACCCGAGGTGCTGGTACTACGTACCGAACACGAACTCAGCGAGGATTTGAAGGCAAAGGTGGCCCACTTCTGCAACGTGGACGTAGCAGCAGTCATTCAGAGTCAGGACCTTCCCAGCATCTATGAAGTACCTGTCAATATGCAGCGTCAGGGTCTGGACGATATAATACTCAAGAAACTGGGAATAACGCCTGGAATTGTACCCGAGTTGGGACCTTGGCACGATTTCTTGGAACGTAGGAAGAATGCGACGAAGATAATTAGCATTGCCCTTGTCGGGAAATACAACCTGCAGGATGCCTACAAGAGCATCATCGAGAGTCTGGCTCATGCCGGAACATATAACGACCGCAGGGTGAAAGCCGTGTTTGTCAACAGCGAGGAACTGAACAAAGCGAATGTAGCGGAGAAGCTGAGTGACATGCAGGGAATAGTCATCTGTCCGGGATTCGGTCAGCGTGGCATAGAAGGAAAGATTGTAGCTGCTGAATATGGACGTACCCACGATGTTCCTACTTTCGGCATCTGTCTGGGTATGCAGATGATGGTAATCGAATTTGCACGTAACGTCCTGGGCTACAGCGATGCAAACAGTAGCGAGATGGATTCCGGCACACCCCACAACGTGATTGACATGATGGAAGAGCAGAAAACCATAACGCAGAAGGGAGGCACGATGCGATTGGGCAGTTACGAATGTGAACTGAAGGAACAGAGCAGAGCATGGAAGGCATACAACGGTCCAAGTTCAATCAAAGAACGTCATCGTCATCGCTACGAATTCAACGATGGTTACAGGTCGGATTTTGAACAGAACGGCATGCAATGCACAGGCATTAATCCTGCTACCGGACTGGTTGAGATAGTGGAAGTACCTACCCACCGTTGGTATATCGGAACGCAATTCCACCCTGAATACTCATCAACCGTATTACATCCGCATCCTCTATTCTTATCATTTATAAAAGCATGTATCGATGGAACCGCTGAAGCATGAATGTGGTGTGGCTCTGGTACGCCTGCTGCAACCACTTGAGTATTACGAACATAAATACGGCACCTGGAGATGGGGACTGAACAAACTCTATCTGTTGATGGAGAAACAGCACAACCGTGGTCAGGAGGGGGCAGGTGTGGCATGCGTCAATCTGAATGCTCCTGCCGGTGAGGAATACATGTTTCGTGAACGTGCGGAAGGGAAAGATGCTATTACCGAAGTATTCAAGCATGTGGACAAGTCGTTTGCCGGACAACTCTACATGGGGCATCTGCGCTATTCCACAACAGGACGGAGCGGGCTGCAGTATGTGCATCCGTTCCTGAGAAGAAATAACTGGAGAACGAAGAATCTGTGTCTGTGTGGTAATTTCAACATGACCAATATAGACGAGATTTTCTCTCTACTGACCAGACAAGGACAGTCGCCACGATTCTACGGCGATGCTTATATCACCCTCGAACTGATGGGACACCGACTCGACCGTGAAGTGGAGCGACTCTTTGAAGAAGGTAAGGACAAAGGACTGGAGAATGCCGAACTCACCGAATATATCGAGGATAATGTGGAGATGGCTAATGTGCTTAAAACCACTATGGAGCATTTTGATGGTGGATACGTAATGTGTGGACTGACGGGTAGTGGTGAGATGTTTGCCGTACGCGACCCTTGGGGCATCCGTCCTGCTTTTTGGTATCAGGACGACGAAGTCATAGTGGTTGCGAGCGAGCGTCCGGTCATTCAGACCACTTTCGACCTTACAGCCGAGGATATCCATGAACTGCCTGCCGGACAAGCCCTCATCGTTAAGAAAAATGGTTTGGCTCAAGTGACTCGGATTCTGCCTCAACAGCAATACAGCGCCTGCTCGTTCGAACGCATTTATTTCAGTCGTGGTTCCGACTGCGACATATATCAGGAACGCAAAAGGCTGGGCGAACAACTGACTCCTGCCATCATGAAGGCAATAGGAGGAGACGTGACACATACGGTATTCTCATACATTCCGAATACTGCAGAGGTGGCCTTTCATGGTATGACCGACGGAATACGTAAACTCGATCACGACGTGAGGATAGAGAAAGTGGTGTGGAAGGATATAAAACTGCGTACGTTCATCAGCGACGGAGCCGAACGCAACGACCTTGCAGCCCATGTGTATGATATCTCGTACGGCTCGCTTACGCCTTACGAGGATAATCTTGTAATCATCGACGACAGCATAGTCAGGGGAACAACCCTGCGCGAAAGCATATTCAAGATTCTCGACCGTCTGCATCCTAAGAAGATAGTCATGGTCAGCAGTTCACCACAGATACGCTACCCCGACTACTATGGCATTGATATGTCCCGACTTGAAGAACTCTGTGCCTTCCGTGCAGCCATCGTCCTCATACAGGAGAGAGGTATGCACCAGCTCATTGCTGAGACATACAGGAAATGCAAGTCCGAACCCAACTCCGAAAATCATGTTCGTGCCATCTATGCTCCCTTTACCATCGATGAAATAGACTGTAAGATTGCTGAGATGCTCCGTCCACGGAGTATGACTTCACCCGTAAAACTGGTGTTTCAGAGCATCGAGGGACTGCACGAAGCCTGTCCGAACCATCCGGGCGACTGGTACTTTACCGGCCGATACCCCACTGCAGGCGGTGTACGAATGGTAAACCAGGCTTTCATCAATTATGTAGAACAAATACTGAAAATGCAACTATAATATGAAGAAAAAAGCAAAACTGATACTCGACGACGGTACGGAACTGGAGGGCTGGTCGTTCGGAGCGGAAAAGAATGCTGTGGGCGAGGTAGTTTTCAACACCGCTATGACGGGATATCCCGAAAGTCTGACCGACCCGAGTTATGCGGGACAGATGCTGACGATGACCTACCCGCTCATAGGTAACTATGGTGTGCCAACGACCGAAGCAAGTGCGAACGGACTACCCAGACTGATGGAGAGTGGACGTATTCATGCAGCAGCTCTGATTGTGGCAGACTATAGCGAAGATTATTCTCATTGGAATGCAAAGCAGTCACTCTCCGAATGGCTGAAACAGGAAGGTGTACCTGGTCTGACGGGTATTGATACACGACGTCTTACAATGCTGCTTCGCGAACATGGAGTCATGATGGGACGAATCGTCATAGACGGATGTCAGATGTCAGATGTCGGATGTCAGAGTGAGGATTACGGTTCAGTGAACTGGGTAGAGAAAGTAAGTTGTAAGGAAGTCATAACCTACAACGAAGGTGCGGGCAAACGTGTGGTTCTCGTCGATTGCGGAGTCAAGGCGAACATCATCCGTTGTCTTATCCGTCGTGGCATTGAAGTGATACGTGTCCCTTGGGACTACGACTTCAACACCCTTGATTTCGACGGTCTCTTCCTTGCTAACGGCCCCGGCGACCCCGAACAATGTAAGACGACTGTGGAGCACATCAGGACTTTCCTGAATAAAGAGCACGTACGCCCCTGCATGGGTATATGTCTTGGCAATCAGTTACTTGCAAAAGCCGCGGGAGCAGCAACATACAAACTGAAATATGGTCATCGCAGCCATAACCAACCGGTACAGAGGATTGGCACGACTCAGTGTTTCATCACCTCCCAGAACCACGGCTATGCTGTCGATGCCTCTACATTACCTGCCGATTGGGAGGAGTTGTTCGTGAATATGAACGACGGTTCGAACGAAGGAATACGTCATAAGACACATCCTTGGATGTCGGCTCAGTTCCACCCTGAGGCATGCAGCGGACCGGTGGATACCGAGTGCAAAAATGCTTAATGAAACAATCTGATATGGAAGACAAGACAATAAAGAAAGTGCTGCTGTTGGGCAGCGGTGCCCTGAAGATAGGACAGGCCGGTGAGTTCGACTATAGCGGAGCACAGGCATTGAAGGCATTGAAAGAGGAGGGCATCGAGTCGGTTCTCGTAAACCCCAACATCGCTACTGTACAGACCTCAGATGGTGTGGCTGACAAAGTGTATTTCCAGCCGGTGAAACCGGACTTCGTAGAACGAATCATCGAGAAGGAACGTCCTGATGGCATTCTGCTTTCGTTCGGCGGACAGACAGCACTGAACTGTGGTGTGGAACTGCACCGTCAGGGAGTCCTTGAGAAATATGGTGTAAAGGTACTGGGTACTCCAGTGCAGGCTATCATCGATACTGAAGATCGCGACTTATTCGTAAAAAAGCTCGATGAAATCGATGTAAAAACCATCAAGAGCCATGCATGTACCACTATAGAAGAGGTAAGGTCGGCAGCCACCGAACTGGGCTATCCGGTCATCCTGCGTGCAGCATATGCTCTGGGCGGTCTGGGTTCCGGATTCTGCGACAATGCCGCAGAACTGGAGGTACAGGCAGAAGAGGCTTTCTCTTTTTCACCCCAAGTACTGGTCGAGAAGTCGCTGAGGGGATGGAAGGAAATAGAATATGAGGTGGTGCGCGACCGTTACGACAACTGCATCACGGTGTGCAACATGGAGAACTTCGACCCTCTCGGCATACATACAGGCGAATCTATCGTAGTGGCTCCCAGCCAGACGTTGAGCAACGCGGAATATCATAAGTTGAGGGCTCTTGCCATCAAAATCATACGCCACATCGGTATCGTAGGCGAATGTAATGTGCAGTATGCCCTCGACCCCGAGAGCGAGGACTACAGGGTTATTGAGGTGAATGCCCGACTCTCGCGTTCGTCAGCATTGGCATCGAAAGCTACGGGCTATCCTTTGGCGTTCGTGGCTGCCAAACTGGGATTGGGTTACGGACTGTTCGAACTGAAGAATGCTGTCACCAAGACCACTTCGGCTTTCTTCGAACCGGCACTCGACTATGTAGTATGCAAGATTCCACGATGGGACCTGACGAAGTTTCAGGGCGTAAGTCACCAGTTGGGTTCCTCGATGAAGAGTGTGGGAGAAGTGATGGCAATCGGACGCACGTTCGAGGAGTCCATTCAGAAGGGTCTGCGTATGATAGGGCAGGGCATGCATGGCTTTGTAGAAAACAAAGAACTCAAAGTCGATGATATCGAAGAGGCACTCATTCATGCTACCGATACCCGCATATTCGTCGTTGTCAAGGCAATGCTCATGGGTTACGGCATAGAGAAGATTCACGAACTGACGAAGATAGACCGCTGGTTCCTTCAGAAACTGAAACATATCATCGACATCGACATGCAGCTACGACGGGAATCCCAACGTACAGAGTTCCTTATGTTCGCCGAACTGTCCGAACAGATGGAACCTACCGAACTGTTGGAACTGATTGAATCGGCCGAATTTACCGAACTTATCCACGAGGCAAAGGTATATGGATTCTCCGACTTCCAGATTGCACGTGCCCTCGGACTGGAGAAAGCAATGAACAATATGGAGGAAGCCGGACTCAAGGTGCGTCAGTGGCGTAAGGAATGGAACATAGTGCCAATGGTAAATCAGATTGACACCCTTGCAGCCGAATACCCGGCACAAACCAACTATCTTTATATGACATATCTGTAAATAATAAATAGAAATAATCAAATAGTAAATTGTCAATAGTCAAATAGTAAATATAATTATGTGTGGAATTGTAGCAATACTGAACACGAGACGTCCTACACGGACTCTGCGTGAAAAAGCTTTGGGCATGAGTCAGAAAATCCGTCACCGCGGTCCTGACTGGAGTGGTATCTACCAAGGTGAGACAGCCATCCTGGCTCACGAACGTCTGAGCATCGTCGACCCCGAATCAGGTGGTCAGCCCTTGTATTCATCCGACCGCAAGCAGATACTGGCTGTCAATGGTGAGATATACAACCACCAAGACATACGTCGCCGCTATGCAGGACAATACGAGTTTCAGACCGGCAGCGACTGCGAAGTCATACTGGCCCTTTATCGTATGAAGGGTATCGACTTTCTGGAAGACCTTTCCGGCATCTTCGCCTTTGTACTTTACGATGAGGAGAAGGATGCATTCCTTATTGCACGCGACCCCATAGGCGTTATACCTCTCTATATCGGTTACGACAGCGACGGCACCGTTTATGTCGCTTCCGAGTTGAAAGCCTTGGAGGGTCAATGCGAGCAATATGAACCCTTCCTGCCCGGACACTATGTCTATGGAAAAGCTGCAGATTCCAGTTCTTCCACTCTTAAACCTTACAGTTTAATCCGATGGTACCATCGCGACTGGAAGGACTATGACAATGTGAAGGACAATGGTGCCGACCCGACAGAAATACGCTATGCCCTAGAGGCTGCCGTAAAGCGCCAGCTCATGAGCGACGTACCTTACGGCGTGCTGCTCTCCGGTGGTCTCGACTCTTCTGTCATTTCAGCCATAGCCGAGAAATACAGCCAGCTGCGCATCGAGGACGACAGCAAGACCAGAGCCTACTGGCCCCGTCTCCACTCGTTTGCCGTAGGTCTGAAGGGTGCTCCCGACCTTGCAAAGGCACGTCTCGTTGCCGACCATATCGGAACCGTTCACCACGAAATCAACTACACCATTCAGGAGGGACTGGATGCCATACGCGACGTCATCTACTTCATCGAGACCTACGACGTCACGACCGTCCGTGCCTCTACACCTATGTATCTGCTGGCACGAGTCATCAAGTCGATGGGTATCAAGATGGTGCTCAGCGGCGAGGGTGCCGACGAGATATTCGGTGGTTACCTCTACTTCCACAAAGCTCCGACAGCAAAGGACTTCCACGACGAGACAGTACGCAAACTAGGCAAATTGTATCTCTACGACTGTCTGCGTGCCAACAAAAGCCTCTCGGCATGGGGTGTGGAAGGACGAGTACCGTTCCTCGACAAGGAATTCCTCGATGTAGCCATGCGCACCAACCCTGCAGCAAAGATGTGTCCAGGCACCACTATCGAGAAGAAGATAGTACGCGAAGCCTTTGCCGACATGCTGCCCGCAGAAATAGCATGGCGCCAGAAGGAACAGTTCAGCGACGGAGTCGGCTACTCCTGGATTGATACCCTGAAGCAGATTACATCCGAAGCCGTCAGCGACGAACAGATGGCACACGCAGCCAAACGATTCCCCATCAACCCGCCGAAGAACAAAGAAGAATACTACTATCGCAGCATCTTTGCCGAACACTTCCCCTCCGACAGTGCAGCCCGCAGTGTGCCGAGTGAGGCCAGCGTAGCCTGCAGTACAGCCATCGCACTCGAATGGGATGCAGCCTTCAAAGGAATGAACGATCCGAGCGGCAGAGCTGTAGCCGGAGTGCACGAACAGGCATACTAATCCCGGTCAGCCGGCATAGCTGTGCATGCCTCCGAGGAAGAAGTTGACCCCGAAGTAGGTCATGAGTATGGAGAGGAATGCCAGAAGCATGTAGGCGTGGAAATGGCGTGGGGTGTTGAACCACCGTATGCTGCCTGAATGGAGGGGTAGGGCATAAATGAACAGGGTGATGAGTGCCCATACCTCTTTAGGGTCCCAACCCCAGTAGCGTCCCCACGACTGGTTTGCCCATACGGCTCCGATGAAGATGCCGATGGCCAGACAATAGACTGCCGGATAGAGCAGCAGCTGAGAGAGGGCGGTGATTTGAGAGTTGAAAGTTGAGAGTTGAGAGTTGAGAGTTGTGGGTTTTGTAATGCCTGTAACGAAGTATGTGAGTGAGAGAAAGAAGCTCATGGCAAAGAGTGTGTAGCTGAACATGACGGCTACGACATGTATGCTCAAGAGGGGCGACTGCAGGACGGGCATGAGGCTGGTCACTTGCGGATTGGATTCGCCAAGCATCGCTACGAGCAGGATGAGGCCGGAGAGCAATGTGGAGAAATGGAGCAGCAGGGGAAAACGGTGCTGCAGGACGAAGGTAACGAGCAGGGTAGCCCAAGCCATGAACTGCATTATCTCGAATCCGTTGCTCAGCGGGATGTGGTCGGACACTACCCATCGCAGGACGAGCAGAACCGTCACATAAAGGAACAACAGGAGGTTGAAGACGGTGACAAACGTGGTCTGGAGTCGGCTGCCTTTTGCATTTGCCATTCGGAGGATGCCGATGATGAAGAACAGTATGCCGAACCCGATGGTAAGGAATACTGGGAAACGGAGGGTGGAGAGTGTGTTGTAGGTCACTTCGGCACGCATACGACCGGCTGAGGGCAGTATGTCGGACGCACGACTCAACTGGTAGCGGCGGATGCTGCTGACGGTTTTCATGGCTTCATCGTCGTGTCCCATGACGACTGCCTCGGTGAGGTAGTCGAGTGCTTTGCGTATGAAGAACCACTCGTCCTGCGGCATGTCGGCAGCTGTGTCGTGTGAACCTGGAGCCAACCATTCGGTCTTGCCGTCGCGTCGGTAGGGGAAGAGTTTCAGCAACGAACCGCTGTAGAACATTCGGATGAGGTTGAATTTCTCATCGGCTTCGCGAAGACCCTTTGACCATTGAGATTGAGAGCCCCCTCCTAACCTCCCCCCTGATGGGGAGGGACTGGATTGAGCATTGACTTTTGATAGTTTGTATTCGTTGTATTCGTCCCAGAAGTCGGAGAACGATGCCCATTGGCTGTCGATGCCCAGAAGCTGTTGGACATGTTTGTCTTTTATGCGTATTATCTTTGCATGTTCCCACTCTTCGAAGTGGAACATCCAACCTGCGAGTATCTGATTGGCAGAGAGTCCATTCCATCGGGCTTTTCCGGAAAGTTTGGTCACGAAGTCGGTGGCAAGTGTGTTGACCGGACATATCCTCTGATTATAGAGTACGTAGAGGTTGCCTATGCTGTCGGCAAGGGCGGAAGGGACTGTTGAGGATTGAAAGCCCCCTTCTGACCTCCCCCCTAATGGGGAGGGACTGGATTGAGCATTGACTATTGACAATGGTAAGCAGCAAACCACTAATGTCGCTACCGTCCTCGTAGCCCGTCGGTAGAGCTGTCGCATACGTGTCTGTTTCGTGAAGAAGGACAGGATGAGGGATACGAACAGCATGACGTAGCCGAAGTAGGTAATGAAGATGCCCCAGGGGTCGTGCGACAGACTGAGATGCGTACCTTCTCCGTCTTCGTCGTAGCCTGACTGGTAAAGCCGGTAGTGCTGCACCTCGGCTATTTTGTTCATCGAGCACTGGACAAGTTCCTCCCCACCACGGGGGAGGTTAGAAAGTGGCTTTACTCCTATCTCACTCCTGTAGTCCATCGGGCTGTCAGTACCCGGATAGGTCTCAATGGTGAAGTCCAGCAATGTGAGGGTAAAGGGCAGGGAGGTAACCTCGCCTTTGTCGTTCATATATACCTCAACGACTTCTCCCTTGCGCAGGTGTACCGTACCCCGTTCGGCCATGCAGAAGGTGACGAGGGCTCCGAGCAGGATGACTGCCAGGGAGACGTGTACGAGGAACACCACGGGACGACGATGCAGGCGTGCCTTCACGATGTAGGCGAGGGACACGGAGGCGAGTACAGCCCACAGCGACACGAACCACCACGAGCCATAGACATGCTCCATGACGAAGGGTGTGCCCATATACTTTTCAACTATAGTGGCAGCAATGAGTATTGCTGTCACTATAGCGAGAAGTGAGAATGATATGTTTCTCAGTCTGCTCATCTATATATTCAGATAACTGATTTCCGAGTCGTTTTATTATATGGATTCGATGAATTTTACGACTGCATCGCGTTCTTCCTTTGAGAGGGCGCGGAAGTTCTCCACACTCTTTCGTGCATCACTATTGCTGCTTCCGTGCCACATGATAGCCTCCACGGTGTTGCGTGCACGGCAGTCGTGCAGACGGTCCTCGGCATTGGTACATATCTTGCTGAGTCCGCGTCCCCACAGCGGGGTGGTGCGGCACCATCCGGTACGTATGTCGTTCTTCATGCGCAGACGGTGTTGTACCATATCGGTATATGGCCATATCTTCTGGTTCGGGTAGCGAGGTACGTCGTTGTTGCCCAACATTCCGTTGGGGTCGTGTATCTCGTCGTCGCCCGTAGTCCATGACGGACGGTGGCATGCTGCACAACCAATCTGGCTGAACAGCTGCTTACCCTTCTGGAATGCCTCGGTCTTCACGTTACGGGCAGCAGGAACGGCAAGTCCGCGATGCCACACCATGAAGTCTTTGTAGTCGTCATCGGTCATCTCGACAGGCAAGTCGGTGCTGGTCAGGTAGTTGTAGATGTCCTTCTCCACGTCGCCTGTCTTGTTCCATTCGGGGAAGTAGTTGTAGAACTCAGCCTGCACCTCGGGGTCTTTCGATGACTTCTCTGCATAGTAGGACTTGGTCTGGTTCTGTAGTTGAGGTCGAGATAATGGTAGCGGCGGTCGCTGCGTGTCACATTGGTAATGTTCCAGATGGCATTGGCACCGGCTGCATCGAGCAGCGGACCACGTGACATTGCATAAGTATAGCGGCGCACGTAGTTGACACCGGTCAGACCCTTGTAGTAGCTTACCCACTGTTTGTTTGCCTGATCCCAGTAAGCAGGGTTGAGGGCGTCGGTCTTACCTATGCTGTTGAAGTAGTCGCTCTCCTTCTCCCATTGTGCCGTAATCTCATCGTCGGGTATGGCATCGAGCAGTCCTGTGCCATAGACACCGATGGTGGATTCCAGTTTTACACCGATTTCATCGATACTTACCTCTACATTCTGACCGCCACGGGTAACGATGATAGGAGCGTAGAATGCTTCCTGCGGAATGGTCACTTCGGGATAGATGAGTGCATAGGTCTCGCCGTCGGGGAAACGGTTGCCCCATTCGTCGGTATAGTCTTTCCATTCGATGTGGATAAGACTCTCATCGACTGGTGCCTTGAACGGTTGGACAGCCATCGTCTGCGGCATACCTGCCACCGACTTGATATATGCCTCTGTCTGTTTGTCGTAGATAACCAGGAGGTAGCCGTTGCCGTGTGTGCTGGCACGATACTCCGTCTGACGCTTGCCGTGTCCGTAGCCTGGGTGGCAATAGATACAGCCGTTGCGTACATATACCGGACCAAGTCCCTTGAAGGCACCATCCTTGTTTTGGTTGAAGTCGCGTTCGAACAGGTATTCTCCGTTCTGGAACGCCTGACTGAATCCACCCTGCTCCGTAGCAGGGGTAGGCTGCTCATAGGCACTGGCTGTATTGTTGAATACAGTTCCGAGCACACCACCTGCATAGTATTCCTCAGTCAGTTCAATACTCTCGCCGTCACCGATGTCGATGAGGTTGTCGTTCTTAGCCGCGTTGTCATCGCTGTCGCTACAAGCGATGGCGATGACAGACGTAGCTACTATAGACAAAATAGTTGCTAAGTGTTTCATGTGATTGGTTTATAATGTTTTACTTTGATATATCCGTGATTTTTGATACCATGATTTCAGCATTGTCTGCAAGGGCTGCGTATGTCGGTACGACTACATTGTTAATATAGTTGATGTTGACGTCCTTGAGTTTTGCATTTACATCGGCATTGTTCTTGTATGTCTTGAGAGTCTCTTCGAGGGTGTTAATCTTATCGTCGAGTTCATCGAGAGCATCCATTGCGTCCTGTGCTGATTGCTCCTTGTAATACTTCACGAACGGAGCCTTCATGTTCTTGATTTTGTCGAGAGCATTGTCGAGTGCTGCAACTACGTCGTTTGCCTTGCCTGAAAGCTGCTGAGTACTCTGGCAGAACTTGATTACAGAATTGTCCTGTGGCTGCTGTGCTCCGAACCGTCCATAGAGGGCAAACTTACAACCTTCGATGTTGTCGTAGAAGTCCTGGATGGAGTTGTAAGCGTATGGCGACTCGATGTAGTTTGCATCCTCACCGGTATGTGGCTTACCAATCTTTCCTGAACTTACCTCACCGATGATGTCGCATGCACCTTCAAGAATCTGTACTGTGGCATCGTTGGCTGTCTCGTATTTCTTGCCTTCGCCATAGTCGATGAATTCAGCACCGTAGTTCTTGTACTGGTCGTTTCTGCCTGCAAAGAAAGCATCGACGAGTGCCTGACGAGCAGCCGGCACGTTCTCCTTACCAGCCCAGCAAGCCTGAAGCACACTTGTGCACTTGTACAGGTCTTTGGCTACTGCTACGGCGTACTTGAATTCGAGGTTGGTAATCTGGTCAATACTACGTGAGGCACCATCGCGGAAGAGTACGTACTCCAGACCGTGGAAACCGAGCAGACCGTCGTCCTGCTTCGAAATCTCAGAATCGATATTGTCCATGATTTCCTTGTTGCGCAGAAGCTGGGCAAGAGCAGTCTGGTCAACAGGCCATGTGTCGATGTGCGGGTCGATTTCGTAATCACCTGCAGCACCGAAGAGGAATGCCTCAGACCATTCCCAATCCTTACGTGCTGTCTTCCATGAGTCGCATGCAGCATCAACAGCAGCCTGCGTACCTGTAACAGTTGTAGTGTCTGTGTTGTCATCGTCCTTTGAACATGATGACAGGAGTGCTCCACCTACGAGAGCTACACCTAAAAGAAATTTCAAATTCTTCATGTTTTTATTTGGTTTAAGAGTTTAAGAGTTCAAGAGTTTTTATAAAAACCATCCGCTATATGCGATACCTATATTTATTGAGGGCTCGTTGTTGTATGGCTGTACATAGAGCGGACTGTCGCTGGCAAGTCCGTTGTTGTTTGGTTTCTTGAAGAAACGGTACGAATACTCGCCCTTTATAACGACCTGCTTGATAGGACAGTAGTTCACGCCGAACGCGAGGCGGTTCTTGGCTGTGTATTTATACAGGTTCTTGTATGTGCCGCGAAACATCGAGTTGTAGTACTCGTAGCGTCCGAAAACGTATAGTTTCTGACCATCGGCACGCAACTTCCTTATCTGCGAGAAGATGTCGTATCCGGCTTCGATACCCCATGCAAGGGCACTGCTGCCGAGGTTCTCGTTAGCAAACGGACTTCCGTCCTGATACTTATGATGAGTATAGTTGCTCTTGTTGAATTCCGAAATCTTGTCGGCATCGCCAAGGTGGGCATAAGTGAAGTTGCCTCGTGCTATCCAGTTGAAACGGTTGAACGTGAAGTCACCCGAGATGATTGCCAGCGCACCCTTCACTCCGTCATATTCCTTGCCAATCTTAGCCAGCGTATTGCGGAAGGTATGTCCGTAATATCCGCTCACTCCGATGCGCAAGCCCTTGATGCTGTAGTTGTCGATACGGGCACTGACGGCATAGCTGTTTGCAATCTTGAATTCGTACGGACTGTTTGCTCCGTAATGCACGAAATAATTGCGTTTGAAACGCTCGGAATCAAGTCCGGAGAGCAGCTGCAGCTCATAGCGCCACTGTGGCGTACGCCCCCACAGCGACACACCTACCTGATGCCACGTGTTCGGCAGGATGGTGTTCTCACCTTCCGGTCTGTAAACCGTGAAGAACTCGGTAGGCAGGTGATACTGGTTCATATAACCTACAGGTACGATAATCTCACCGGCTTTCACGTTCAGTTCGCCCTTCCAGAACCGTTTGTTTATCCAGAACTGCTCCAGGGCTACTTCTCCGCCTTTCTCTGTCTCAGCTTCGAACTCACCGCTTTCTTCTGCATCGATTTCAACGGCAGATTCGGTACCTCCATGTTCGTATTCCAGCTCCGAACCGAAACTCCAACCCTTGCCGAAGTCATACCCGATATTGATTACCACGTGCGGAATGTCAAAACGTCCGTGACTCTGTCCGCTGTATGTTGCGGGGTCTTTGTATCTGTTGAAGTGGTCGCTGTAGAAATTTCTGGACAGAGCAACCTCGCCATATCCACCTAGCGACAGACGTGACAGAGCCGACTCCAGTTTGCTTGTCTTCGTTGTCTCCGTTCCCTGTGAATACGCAGAAAGCGTGAGCATTGCCATAGTCGCAAGGAACAAGATTCTTCTTACATTATTCATATATAACAAAGTCTTAAAAATATTAACATTTTTGTTTTCGGGTGCAAAGGTATGACGATTTGAGTATTCGTGTCAATACCCAAAAATCAGTAAAAAAAAGCTATGAATGAGTATTCCGGTCTGCTTAATACTCACTCATAGTGAAAAAAAGAATGTATGTTTTTTGTGCTACTTTACTTCGAAGGTGACGATCTGAAGGTTGTAGCTGTCGGGACCAATCATAAGGTCGAACTCACCGGGTTCGAGTACGTAGTCAAGGTCGGAATTGTAGAATTTGAGAAGGTCGGGAGTAATGGTGAACGTGACGTCACGACTTTCACCGGCTTTAAGTGTGAGGCGTTGGAAACCTTTCAGTTCTTTTACTGGACGGCTAATGCTGGCTACCCGATCGTGGATGTAAAGTTGTACGACTTCAGTAGCTTCACGTTTGCCGGTATTGGTAAGGGTGACGGTGGCTGTGAGTGAACCGTCGGCTGACATTGTGCTGCTACTTAGACGTATGTCGGAGTAGGAGAACCTGCTGTAGGTGAGTCCGTAACCGAAGGGGTAGAGAGGTCCCTGAACGACGTCGAGATAGTTTGGACTCCATACGCGATAATCGGTGGTTCCATCGGGAACTGGACGTCCTGTAGGCAGATGGTTGTAATAGAGTGGTTCCTGACCTGTGGAGCGGGGCATAGATAACGTGAGGCGACCTGAAGGCGAAACATCGCCGAAGAGGACATCGCACAAAGCATCGGCACATTCGCTGCCATACCATACGTTGAGGATGGCAGGGATATGCTGACTTTCCCACGTGAGAACGGTAGCACGTCCGGCGAAGTTAAGCAGGACTATGGGCTTGCCTGTCTGGAGCAGGGCTTCGAGCAGACGGCGCTGGGGAGGGTAGAGTTCGAGATTGCTGCGGCTGGTTCCCTCTCCGTTCATCCATGCACATTCGCCCATGGCACAGATGACTACGTCGGAACGACGAGCAAGGTCAAGTGCTTCGCCTAGTGCATGGTCGGAATCGACGAAAGGGATGGGCTGGCAGTCGTGTCCCTTAGCTACTGCCTGCTGAGTATGCGGGTTGTCGATGAGATTGCAGCCCTGAGTGCAAAGGAGTGTAGCTTTGCCTTTCAGGTAGCGTTCGAACCCTTCGCGCAGAGTGGTGTATTTCGATGCGTCCTGAGCCATTGACCACGAGCCGGTGATGTCGGTACGGGTATCAACCAGCGGACCGATAAGTGCGATAGTACCTTTGCGTTGGAGTGGTAAGACTGGGTTCCCGCCGATGGAATCGTTCTTTAGTAGCACGAAACTCTCGGCTGTGATGCGACGGGCTGTCTTGCGGTGTTCCTTGCAGTAAGTTATCTTCTTTGCCAGTTTGGCATCGCCGAAACGGTAAGGGTCGCGGAACAGTCCGAGACGGTATTTTGCTTCGAGAATACGTCGGCATGCACGGTCGATATCTTCCATTGTGACGGTTCCTTCGTTGAGTGACTGTCCTAGAGTGCCGATGAATCCATTAGCACACATGTCCATGTCGGTTCCGGCAAGGAGTGCGCGTGCAGAGTTGGTCTTGAGTGTGCCGAGTCCGTGTGAGGTCATTTCGTCTATTGAAGCATAGTCGCTGACTACCATACCTTGGAAACCCCATTGGCGACGCAATACGTCGGTGAGGAGCCATCGGTTGGATGTGGCGGGTACGGCATCGACGAGATTGAATGACGACATGACGGAGCCTACGCCTGCCTCAACAGCTGCACGATAGGGTGGGAAGTATTGGTTGTACATGCGGATGTGGCTCATATCTACGGTGTTGTAGTCGAGTCCTGATTCTGCGGCTCCGTAGAGTGCAAAGTGCTTGACGCAAGCCATGATGCCTGTACCTTTGTCGGACGCGAATACATCACCCTGATAACCCTGTACCATTGCTTCTGCTACACGACTGCCTAACCAAGGGTCTTCACCAGCTCCCTCCGCCTGACGTCCCCAGCGGGAGTCGAGAGATATATCGACCATCGGACTGAAAGTCCACGCCACTCCGTTGGCTGATGCTTCTGCGGCAGCTATTCGTGCCGATTCACGGATGGCATCGAGGTCCCAAGTGGCTGACATACCGATTGGTAGTGGAAATATGGTCTGGTAGCCGTGAATGACATCCATACCGATGAGGATAGGTATGCCGAGACGGCTCTGAGTGACGGCTATACGTTGCAAGTCGTGTATCTTCTGCACATCCATGATGTTGAAGATTGAACCCAGGCGACCTTGTGCTGCAAGCCGCCCTGCATCGGTATTTTGCGGAGTGCCGGTAGTGATGTCGCCGGCTTGTTGCTGGTTGAGTTGCCCGAGTTTCTCGTCGAGAGTCATACGACTCATGAGTTCGGTAATGAAACTGTTCATTTCATCATCGGAAGACTGAGCGTTGCAAGGAACGCTGATGAGGAATACAAAAAAGAATAGCAGAAACATGTTTAGTTAAGGTTAAGAATTGTACAAAGATGTGGAGAATAAGTGTAAAAACAATGCTTTTTGCAGAAAAAGTGTGGTTTTTGTCGGATTTAACACATTATATAACAAGAATAGCGTATATTTGCACCCAGATAATGGAGTTAAACTAACTAAAACTGCATAAACCTTTTTCTTATGAAAAGAATTTCATTCCTTTTATGTGCCATGTTGCTGTCGGTGATGGTAGCAAATGCACAGCGTGTAACAGACAAATTGGACCGTGGACTTGTGGCAATGCAACTCTCGGACGGTGTGCTGCTTACATGGAGAATCTTCGGTGAAGAGTATTATGACACGGAGTACAACGTTTATCGTAACGGTGAAAAACTGAACAGCGAACCCCTCAAGGTGTCGAACTATAAGGACACGAGTGGTAAGCTGACGAGTAAGTACACAGTGAAGGCTGTGGTCAATGGTGTGGAACAGGAAGCCAGCAAGGAGGTGACTCCGTGGGGTACCAGTTACAAGGAGATAAAACTGAAGCATGAGGGCATCAAGAGCCGTCTGTGTCCGAACGACGCTACATGTGCCGACGTGGATGGTGACGGCGAGTTGGAGATATTGTTGAAGTATGATAATATTGACGAGGCCGAACAGTCATATCCGAAGTATGGTCCGACGATTGGCGGTGTGTCAACGGGCGAGTACAGTATTTTCGAGTGTCTGAAGCTGGACGGAACACGTTTGTGGTGGATAAACTGCGGTCCGAATATGGGCGATTTCCAGAATAACGAGCAGAATATCATGGCTTATGACTGGGACGGCGACGGAAAGGCAGAAGCTGTGATGAGAGCTTGTGACGGAACGGTGGTTCACATGGCTAACGGTGAGACTTTTACTGTAGGTAATGCTTCGGCAAATGTGCGAGCAGCTACAGGTGGTGGTGTGAACTGGTTTGTTACTACCGACGGTGAGTACCTGCTTTATATGAACGGAGCGACAGGTGAACCATATCAGTGTATTCCTTATCCGCTGAAACGATTGGAAAGTGGTGAGACTGACTTGAACCGTGCATGGGGTGACGGCTACGGACACAGATGTTCGAAGCATTTCTTCGGTGCTCCTTATCTTGACGGAAAGAATCCGAGCATCTTCCTGGCGCGTGGTATCTATACACGTCATAAGATGATTGCTTACGATGTGAATCCATCGACCCACGAACTGACTGAACGCTGGAGATGGTATAACAATTCGAATGGTCCGTGGAAGGGTCAGGGTTTCCATAACTATTGCATTGCTGACGTGGATATGGACGGAAGAGATGAGATTGTATATGGTTCGATGGTTATCGACGATAATGGAAAAGGACTCTCGACTACGGGACTCGGTCATGGTGATGCACAGCATACGGGCGACTTCAATCCTTATATCCATGGATTGGAGATTTATACCTGTCAGGAGGATAATCCGGGCAATGTGTATCGTGACGGTACTACAGCTAAGATATACCATCGTTTCATTGCCGGCAAGGATGACGGACGTTCGATGGCTGGTAACTTCTGTAATGAATTTCCGGGTGGTGCAGGATGCTCTGCACGTGAAGGGCTTATCAGTCTTGTCAGGAACGAGGCTGTCAGCGGTCTTTCGGGCGGAGGTGTGCATACTAACTTCCGCATTTATTGGGACGGCGACCTTCAGGAGGAGACATTCAACGACGTTGTTGTAAGCAAGTATCCGTCGTGGGATGCCATTTACACATGTGAGGGCGCATACAGCAATAACAGTACGAAGGCTACTCCATGTTATCAAGGCGATATACTGGGTGACTGGCGTGAGGAGATAATAGAACGTACCGCAGACAATAACATAAGAATTTTTTCTACTCCGACCACTACGAAATGGCGTAACTATACGCTTTGGCACGACCATCAGTATCGTAACGCGATGGTTTGGCAGATGTGCGGATATAACCAGCCGCCTCATTGCAGCTATTTCCTCGGACAGTTGGAAGGTATAACTGTCGCTCCTCCACCACTCACTACGACTGGTCGTAAACTGGTGAAAAGCGGTAAAACCATAGACAACAGTCTGAACGGCGAACACGTGCTTGTGGCTAACGACGGAAACAGTAGCGTTACAATCGAGGAAGGAATACAGCCTTCGATTCTGACATTCAATGTAGCTTCATTGGTTCAGGGTTCGGCTCAGAGTGAGTGTACGACCAAGGATATGCCTATCAGCTACACATATTATACTTGTACCGTAAACGGCGGTGGAATTGCCGGTAATTCCCGTCTTATCAAACAAGGCGATGGAACCCTGAAGTTGCCAAAGGCAGACTTCACTCATACAGGCGAAACTAATGTATGGGGCGGAAAGCTCGTGTTTGACGGAACGATGAAGCAGAGTCCGCTGTGGCTCAACCGACATACGGAGTTGGAAAGCGACGGCGGTGAATTCCTGAGCATCAAGGCTGACTACGGTTCTGCGATTCGTCCGGGCGGTGCCAATAATAAAGGTAATATCACAGCTGAGAGACTGGAACTGGGATTCGGTTCGCGTCTGGTAATCGACCTCTACGGCGATGACATCTCAGCAGACGTAATAAATGCCAAGGCGCTGAAGATAGAAACCAAGACCAGTACGGCATGGACTTTGGGCGGACCTGAATATCTGATGCCTGTAGTGGAACTGGTAGGACATAATGCAGGAGGTGCGTCGAAGTTGACTCCAGGCAAGTATGTAATAGCTAATGTGGAGAGCATTGAAGGTTCGGTTGATGACATCAAAATCGAAGGACTGTCAGCATCGAAGAAGAAGCTTTATGAAGAAGACGGAAAACTCATTGTCGAAGTATTCGACCAGCGCGACCCCTCAACTGTGTACTGGACCGGTAGCAAGAGTGATATATGGGATATTTCGGAAACTGATAATTTCCTGATTGAAGATGAGGAGACAGGATTCGTTGCTGGTGACAATGTCATATTCGACGACAAGGGTCAGAATACTTCTGTGAATATGAGCGAAGATATGTATCCGAGTTCAATTCGCGTATCTGGTGAGCAGAATTATACGATAGGCGGTAACGGTAATATAGCTGGAACGACTTCGTTCACTATGGAAGGAACTGGTACAGTTAGTTTGACTGGTGATAACAGCTATACCGGCGGAAACTATCTGAAGGGAGGTACGACAAAGGTTACATCACTTGCCAACCAGTATTCTGAGACGGGTAATTTGGGAGGTATAACTACAAGTGCAGCCCGATTCACAATGGAGAACGGGGCTGTGCTGCAGACTTCGGGTAGCATAGAGACAGCATCACCTATGAAGATGGTGGGCGAAGAAGGCGGTGTCATCAACAATAGTGACGATTTCCGCATGAATGCAGCCCTTTCGGGTACAGTCCTGACGAAACGTGGCAGCGGAGCTTTGTTTACGATGGTGGGCGGTTCGATTTCCCGCATCATAGTCGAAGCAGGTGGTCTGGCAGCTCAGGCAGGCAATCCGGCAACTACGGTTGAATTGCGTGGCGGTACACTTTGGGATGATCTTCAGGCTACCGGTCACGGAATCTATGTGCCGGAGGGTAAGTCGGCCACATGGCAACTTACCTACACTTATTACACGGCCTATTCGAACAAAATAACAGGTAAGGGAACGCTTACTATCGTTCCCCGCAATACGGCTCAGCGTGTCCGAATAACCGGCAACTGGACGCAATTCGAAGGAACTATCAAGCATACGAATACGAATATAATCTTGCCTCTTGATATGTCGTCGGGTATGCCGAACGGAACACTCGATATAGCTGAGAACTGTTATGTGTCGAACGTTGTCAAGTCGTTCACAATCGGTAAGGTGACGGGTAAGGGCTCGCTCATCCAGCCTGTAGCAGATTTCAAAAGCCAGGCAGTAGTGACCGGTAGCAACACCTGGAACGTGGGTAACAGTTGGGAGGAAGGAGGTGACTTCACCTTTGAGGGCAAGTTCTCGGACCCAGGTGGCACTAATAAGAGTATCTTCAACAAGATAGGTACTTGTATGATGACAGTCGGCGGAGCGAGCGACCATACCGGAGGAACTACGGTGAAGGAAGGCGAACTGCGTCTGAAGTCGGGCGGTCAGCTTGGAAAGACTACTGTTACCGTTCAGTCGGGTGCCATACTCTCTGGTTCGAATACAACCTCTGCTCCACTTGTGAACACTCAGACCACCATCAACGATGGCGCAACGTTGCAGATAGGTCAGCCTAACCAGAAAAAGGTGGTCCAGATGAACTTCGGAGGCAATAACCTTACTCTTGAATCGGGCTCCACCCTTGCTCTCGTGGCATATAAGCGTGCTACCAGAACCAATACGGGTGCTGCATATCTGAGTAACATCGGTACGCTGAACATCAACGCTGTAATCGATGTTTACGTTCCTACAGATCATACGTTGGCAGAGGGCGACAGCGTTGTCATCTGGAAGGAAGTATCGAACGTTGTGGGTAATCCTGTTCTGGTAAGCGACGTGATAGATGAGGACAAGGGACTCTATTGGGATACTACCGACCTGATGAAGGGTATCCTGCGAGTTGAGTACCACGTGCCGTCTGCAATCGACGGGGTAGTGGAATTGCCTGCAGATGAATCGACAGCAGTCTATGACCTGAACGGACGTATGGTAGCCGATAAGCTCACTCTGACCCTGAAGAAGGGATTCTATATCTACAAGAAAAAGAAGATTGTGGTGCAGTAAGTCGGTGGACTCTCAGAGGCGTTTTTCCGACGTCTCAGGCACTCTGAAATTCCAAGCGCTTAGAATTTTATTTCCAAGCGCTTGGAATTTTATTTCTAAGCGCTTAGAATTTCAGCGCGGCAGGCGAGCCCCGAAAACGGTACTTTGTCGCGACTTGAACACAAAACCGCCACGATTACATAGTAAAGGGATTACGTAAATGTTAAATAACATTAAATATTCACGTATTTTGGGGGCTTTGGTGGGTCGGCGAGAATTTTTGTTGTGTAAGATGTATGCTGTTTGGCAGGTTTTTCGTACCTTTGCACCACTTTTTGGAGTAGTGTGTGCCCTGTATGGGTGCAATGTGCTATCTGCGCGATAGCGGAACCACGAAGTAAGCTGAGTAGAGCTTTAGCTGCCATTAAGGATTTTTATGTTGGGTCGTGACGACCTATATGTAAGATGACAAGGTAAAAATGGTGGTAGGCTACGAAGGCTGAAATAGCAGGGGAGAGACGGCGGAGGGGATTGTGGTTGAGGTGCTGCTTGAAAGGTAAAAGGAATAGAAATTTATAGTAATAACAATATTTAAATTTTAATCAAAATGCCTACTATTCAACAATTGGTAAGAAAGGGCCGTAAGGTGT
>CAJODY010000050.1 GCA_905233285.1 uncultured Bacteroidaceae bacterium | reverse complement strand
CCAGCGCGAACTGCGCAACCCGGTAAATGTGCTGCAAGGCGCAGCGGAGAACGTTCAGGAATACGGAACCTCAAAAAAGACAATGCAAAGCCTGCGACGTGGTTCGCGCCGAATGTTGAAACTGATGGATATGATTCAGCAGTTCCACCGGCTCAACGACATGCAAATGCAAGTGAAAGCCGAACAGGACGCCCTCAATGCAGAAACCGAACAGCGTTTCGCTGAAATCCAGCACACCATCCATGCCGAGGACGAAGATGTACGTGAGATTACTCCGCCCCCTATCAACAAGCAAAGCGTACTCATCATTGAGGAAGACGAAGACAACAGACTGCATCTCACCGACACCTTGCTTTCCTTTTTCAACGTCGTCTCGTGCCAAAGCTTTTCAGAAGCAGAAGAGATGGTCAGTATCCGACAACCGTCCGTCGTGCTCCTGGACGTATCTGCCGATTGGAACAATGGACAAGAACTGACACGCCGACTCCTCCGGAGCTACCCGTAGTCCATCTCTCCGCCTTCGACGATGATATCCACCATCTGAGCAGCCTGCGTATTGGAGCTGCCGACTACGTCATAAAACCCTTTAGCAACAAAGTGCTCGTAGAACGCATAAAACGTTGCTTGGACAGTAACCCGGCGCCTGAAACGACACACAGCCCGATACCTCACATCGTCCTTACAGAAAAGAAAGACAAGCAGTTCCTCTTCCAGTTCCAGACCATCCTCAGCCAACACATCGCCGACGAAAACTTCTCCGTAGAGCAATTTGCTGAACTCATGCACCTCGGACGCACTCAGTTCTATAAACGTGTGAAATCCATTACCGGTCAGTCCCCGACAGTACATGTCCACCGTGCCCGTCTTGACTATGCTGCCAGTCTCCTGCTGAAAACGCGGAAAACCATCGAAGAAATAATGACGCTATCCGGATTCCACAGCGCCACCCATTTCTACAACAGCTTCAAGGCACAGTTCGGTATGTCCCCCGGCGACTACCGAAAAACAAAAGCTTTGTGATTATTCATTAACCCCATAACCCGTAACCAGAAACCACTATGAAACATCTTTTATTCATCCTCACATTGCTCATCGCGAGCAGCGCAGCCGCCCAACAGAAACCTGCGGCTCCTCAGATGGAATACGTCATGCAACTGCGGGTACTCATCGACAAACCCTACGCCGTAGGTGATACCCCACGTGGCAAGCGAATCATAATCCCCATCACAGGCGGCACATTCGAAGGACCGCAGCTCCGAGGTACCGTCCTCCCTGGTGGAGCCGACTACCAGCTCGTCTCGCCCGACGGCTCGCGTACCGAACTCGAAGCCATCTACTCCATCCGTACCGACAACGGCTGTACCATCCACATCCGCAACCGAGGCATCAGCATCAACGACCGCAACGCCCCGTACTTCAAGGCAGCGCCCCAGTTCGAAGCACCAGCCGGCAGCCCCTACTCATGGCTCAACGACGCCCTCTTCGTCTGCCAGCCCGACTCAGCATCCCTCAAGGGCGGCATTATCCTCAACGTCTGGAAAGTGAAGTAAATCCACAAGCTTTCCTACCTTTTTTTGATTCCTCGATAATCTTGTTTTGTTTCCTATGTAACTATGTTTTCATGTCCCAGTGAAAAGAAAAAATCGCGAGGGGAATAAAAATAATCCCCTAGGGATTTTTATTAATCGCTAGGGGATTTTAAAAAATCGCGTCGGGATTTTCTTTCAAACCTCAGAACTGACAATCTGGTTACTGAGGCGTCATTTTATTCTTTCACCGGTGTGAGGCGTTCGTGGAGGCTCTGGAAGATGATGTAGAAGGCGGGGGTGACGAAGAGGAGGGCTAGTGTGCCTACTGCCATTCCGCCGACGGCGGCGAGGGCGAGCGATTTGTTGCCTACGGCTCCGGCTCCGTTTTCGAGGATGAGGGGTATCATGCCCATTATCATGATGACTCCGGTCTGTACGTAGATGTTGGCACCGACGCCCATGAGTTCGAGGGGTTTGATGATGAGGTAGATAAGGAGGAAGCAGATGGAGTAGATGAAGAGGGTGTCGTTCGACCCGGCGTTCTCTGCTTCTTCGCGTGCTATGCCTGCGTATTCGTAGCTGTAGGTTTCGGGCATCACTTCGCGGCGCACTTCTTCGATGGCACGACGCACGTGGTCGGAGGTGTAGCCGGGTGCGGGCATCGTGGTGACGGGGTAGGAGGGAAAGAGGTTGAAGTGGTGCTCCATGGCTGCTCCCATGTCGGGGGTGAGGGTGACGAACTGGGTGACGGACACCATCTGTTTGCCTACGGGTACGAAGATGCGGTTGAGGGTGGCTGGGGACATGCGATATTCTTTGCCTGCCTGTATCATGACGCGATAGACGTTGCTGTACTGGACGTAGGAACCGATGTAGGCTCCTGCGATGAAGTTGCCGATGGTTTCGAGTACGGTACGGGGCGATATGCCCATGCGCTTGCAGGCTATCTCATCGACGTCGAGCTTGAATTTGGGGTAGTCCTGCGAGTAGCTGGAGGCTGCGAATTCGACTTCGGGGCGCTGGTTGAGACGGCGCACGAATTCGACTCCTGTGTCGATGAAGGCCTGACGGTTGGAGCCTCGGGTGAGGTCTTGCAGGTTGATGCTGATGTTGGAGCCGTTGCCGTAGCCGGGTATCTGCGGCATCTGGAAGGTCTCGACGTAGGCCTGGGGCAGGTTGACTCGTGCCCATTCGGTTATGTTTTTCTGTATGTCGGCTATGCTGTAGAAGGAGCGCTCGCTCCAGTTGCGAAGGCGCACCATTAGTGTGGCGTAGTTGGTGCTGGTCATATCTTCCATCATGGAGTAGCCGGTGAGGGCCCCGACGGTCTCTACTTCGGAGAGCGAGAGTATGTATTCTTCGAGCTGGACGGTGGTGGATTCGGTCTCGTCGAGGTAGGTGCCGGGGGTGAGCATGATGTTGACGAGGAGGAATCCCTTGTCTTCCTGCGGCACGAGGTCGGTCTGGGCGTGGGTCATGAGCCATGCACAGGCTGCGATGGAGGCTATGAGGATGGTCCAAGCGAGACGGGAGCGATGGATGAAGCGGCTGACGCTGGTCATGTAGCGCTGGAGGAGTGCGTCGTAGGCTGTGTTGTAGGCTGTCTTTATCCAGTAGTTCAGGTTGCGGTGCCCTGTGCCTGTGCCTGCTGCACTCCGGCCAATGCTACTTGGTAGGCGTCGCGGCTGGCTGAGAGGACGTAGTCGCTCACAATCTTCTTGGCTGCGAGGTTCTGGGTGGACTCGTAAGTCAGCTTGGTGTTTTCCATCTCTGCCTGTGCTGCTGCGAGGTTGGCACGTGCGTTCTGCACCTTGAGCTGGTGCTCGGTCTGGTCGATGACGAAGAGGGTCTGACCGCGTTCAACCTTGAAGCCGTCGGTGAATTTCATCTCACGGATGATGCCCGACACCTGCGGATAGACATCTACTTCGTTGATGCCGTGGAGTGAGGCAGGAATGTATTCGTTGTAGATGCGGGACTCGGGTTTCAGTATCTGTGTCTCGTACTTGACGGGTGCCTGCGAGTTGGTTTTCGAACCTCCGCATGATGTCAGCAAAATGCCGCACAGAAGGGTGGTGACTGATATGATATGGTTTCTTTCTCATAGCCTTTCAGGTTATATAATCGGTGCAAATATATGAAGTTTTGTTCAATGTCCAATGATTTTTCAGAAGATATATCGCGCTTGGAGTTGCAGGTCGGATTTGCCGGATGAGTTTATCTTGTTGCTGCCCGAACCGATGGTGCTGTGGTCGAGGTATTGGGTATATACGATTTTGGCTGAGATGGTGAGTCCGCGAATGGGGGTGAGGTTTGCCACGAGAACGGTGCGGAATGCCTGATAGTAGTAGGAGTTGATGCCGAAGGAGTAGAGCAGGGAGGGCTCGTAGTTGTAGATGCGGGAGTTGTAGGTGTCGGTATCGACATAGGTTAGGGAACCGTTGAGACTGAACAGGCGTGGAACGACTGTCCAACGGAGGTTTTCGCTCAGGGAGAAACCTAACTCGGGGGAATCGCCGGTAAAGGTGATGCAGATGGCATTGAGAGTGGTTACGGCAGAAAAACGTCGTGAGAAGGTGTAGGTGTTCTGGAGTTTGAGTGTCTGGCGCGTGTTGAGGCGCAGATAGGTCTGCGACTGGTCGTCGGTGTAGTCTTTCTGTTTTGATTTTATATGGTAGCGCAGGAGCCAGGTTGAGCGTCGGCTGTGGGTATAATCGACTTGTCCCATGTATTCGAAACCGTAGGAGGTGCCGGACACTTGGTATTTAAGCCACGGAAATCGCATGAGGTCGAGGTGGGTATAGATGCGCCAACGGTAGGATAGGTCGGAAGACCAGGAGAGGAACACACCTTGTTCGTTCTGCGGACGGGAGTTCTCACTGAAGGCATTGGCGTGGATAGAGGTGTATTTGGCTCCGTAGTGGCGTACAATCAACTGGAGGCTGTTTTTGTTGTTGGGACGGAATACGAGTCCGTTGAGTGTGGCAAAACCGGTCTGCTCGTTACTTGCATGACTGAGGGCTGTCTCGCCGATGAATTGGAATTTTCCGAACTGGTAGGAGTAGGCGAGACTGTAGTTCTGGAAGTCCTGCCCTGTGGCATTGTAGCGTCGGTAGAGTGAGGATGGGGTGTTGCTGACCGGCATGAGTGGCAGGGAGTAGTGGGTGAGGGCAGCTGTGGTTGAGATGCTCAGTTTGCCGATGTCGAGGTGGAGGTTGCCTCCGTAGTTGAACTCTCGCAGGTTGTGCCGGTCGCTGTATTCGAGGGCTGTGCGGTGGAGTCCGTCGGTCTTTATCGATGTGATACCGGTGGAGTCGGCGTTGTAGTTGCCGTCGAGTTTGTCGTGGGCGATGTAGGCTGAGAAGGTGAAGTTATAGAACTGATAGCGCAGGGCTGCGCCGGTGAAGTAGTTGGGGGAGTGAAGCCGCGATCGATGGAGGTAAGGGAGTTGGACTGTGTGTACTTTCCGTAGTTGAGTCCGGTGTTGAGGGCGAGCCCGAGTCCGAAGTTGGAACGGAAATTTCCGACTATCAGTTCGTGGATGCGGCTGTGCTTACCAGTATTGACACCTCGCAGCATAGCATAGAGAGAGATGTAGTCGAAGTCGCGTTCGCCTTCGTCTTTTTCAGTCTGGACACCGGCAAACACGCTGTTCTGACTTTGGAAGGAGTAGCGCAGTTTGTATTTCATGCGGTTACCCCGAAAGGGATTGTCGGAGTCGCTCTTCTTTCCTTCGGTGGTATAGAAAGGATAGTCGATGCGGGCGTATATCTCGTTGCGGCTGTCGGGCAGCAGACGTCGGAAAGAAGGTGGAATGCCGTCGGGAGGCTGGAAGCGGTAACCTGCAAATGTGGGTTTCAGGGAGTCGGTGGCAACGAACGAGAAGAGCTGGATGATGGCTCGTGTACGTTCGTCGATAGAGTTTATGAACATGAGTTCGCCGGCAGTCTGGAATTCTTTGTTGTCGTTGCGATAACGTATGATGTCATCTACCTGCTGCTGGCTGACGAAAGGTATCTGACGCAATTGGTCGATAGAGGCTGTGTTGAGGTTTACGGGGTTGAGACGCAGTTCGTTGAGCTGTTCGTAGATGAATTCAGTCTGATTGCCGTTCTCCTCATTATTAAATATGTAGTCCTCAACAAAAGTACTCCAACTCATCTGAGCAGAGCACAACTGACTGATAAGCAGTAAAAGAAATAATATCTTTAAGCCTTTAGACATCACTTAGATGCACCCATCCCTGTGCCTTGAGCGGGAATTCATTTCCGTCGCGGGTGATGAGTACGCTGCCAAGGTCGGACTGCGTGATGTAACCTATCTCCTTCACTCCTTCGAGGGCTTCTATCTTGTCGTGGTCGGCAATGGGCACCGTGAAGAGGGCCTCCGTTGAGGGCAGCTGTGGTGAGGTTCATGTTCATCTCTTCGCTCATGACGGCTGTCTGGTAGTCGATAGGGATGCGGTCTTCGTAGATGCGGCAACCGACGGACGACTGTTTGCAGATGTGGAGCAGTTCGGAGGATAGTCCGTCGCTGATGTCAATCATCGATGTGGGTCGGATGCCCTGAGCACGGAGGCTCTCTATGATGTCGCGACGTGCCGACGGACGCATCTGACGTTCGATGAGGTATTCCTTACCGGCAAAGTCGGGTTGACTCACTTCGGAGAGTTGCTGCTGAAGCTGTTTCTTGACGTCAGGGTCGGTGGCAGCAGATAGTTTCTTCTGCAGGTCTTCTATCTGACGGTAGTAAATCTGTTTTTCGCGCTCAAGAAGCTGGAATCCCATATATGCTGCTCCGAGGTCGCCGCTGACGCAGATGATGTCGGTAGGCTGGGCACCGCTGCGTCGTATGGCACGACCATGTTCTACGGTACCTATAGCTGTGATGCTGATGGCCAGTCCGGTCATACTGCTGGTGGTGTCACCACCTACGATATCGACGTGGTGTTCCTTGCATGCAATGCGCAGTCCGTCGTAGAAGTCGTCGAGGTCTTCAACTGTGAATCGTTTACCGATGGCAAGACTGACGGTTATCTGTTTTGGTGTTCCTCCCATGGCATAGACGTCGCTGAGGTTGACGATGGCACTCTTGTAGCCTAGATGACGCATCGGAATATATGTAAGGTCAAAGTGTATGCCCTCCATCAGCAGGTCGGTAGTGACGAGCAGGTCGGTATCGTCGTCGCCACGCAGGATGGCGCAGTCGTCGCCTACGGAGAGTATGGTTTCTGTGTTCTGGGGTTTGATATCTTTCGTCAGTCGATCGATAAGACCGAATTCACCAAGTTCGGAAATGTTCATATTTTATGGGGTTATTGGGCTGATTGGGTTTGTTGGGTGTTATGGGAGAGTCTTAAGAAACTCTTTGATTATGGCTGTCATGCGGGGTTGGGCTGCGTTGGCTGCCTGCTGCACTTCTTCGTGACTTACCTCGACTACGTTGTCATAGCCACCGAGGTCGGTTATGATGCTGAAACCTAGCACGCGGATGCCGCAATGGACGGCTATGATGACTTCGGGTACTGTGCTCATACCTACTGCATCGGCTCCCCAGAAGCGGAACATGCGGTATTCGGCTGGGGTCTCGAAGCAGGGACCTGCCGTACCTACATATACGCCGTGCTGGATAGCTATGCCGAGCCGCTTTGCTGCTTCATCGACGATGCTGATGAACTGCCGGTCGTAGGCTTCGTGCATGGATGGAAAACGGGGACCGGTGGGGAAGTTCTTGCCTCGGAGCGGATTTTCAGGGAAGGAGTTGATGTGGTCGGTGATGACCATGATGTCGCCAACAGAGAAATCCGGATTCATACCTCCGGCTGCATTGCTGACTATGAGGTTCTTGATGCCCAGTTCGTACATGACACGGATGGGGAAGGTCACTTCTTTCATGCTATAGCCTTCGTAGTAGTGGAAACGGCCGTCCATAGCAAGTATATCAACTCCGGCAAGGGTGCCGAAGAGCAGTTTGCCTGCATGTCCTTCAACCGTTGAGATGGGCATATTAGGTATTTCTGAGTATGGTATCTCGGCTGTCGTGTCGATATAGCTGGCAAGATTGCCCAGACCGCTGCCGAGTATTATGGCTGTCTTAGGACTGCTTTTCAGACGCCCCCTGATGAAGGCTGCTGTTTCTTGGATTTTTTCGTACATAGTCGAGTATGGTTTTGTTGAATTTCTCTTCACCTTTACCCAGGAAGGTCACTTCGATAGGAATGACGACATGGGGTAGGGCAGAAAGACGTGTGGAGTCTTTCTCGGTCGTGATAATCTGGCGTCCGGCAGCACGTTTCCTGATAGCTGCGATGTCGGCATCGGTGAAGGTGTGGTGGTCGGGGAACGACATGAGTTCGAGTTCCGGATAGAAGTGGCGTAGTGTCTCTTCCATGTGCCAAGGCGATGCAATACCAGTGACAAGAAGCGGTGGACGTTCAAACTGCGGCATCAGAATAGGGTATGACATAGTGGTGAAGAGCACCTGCTGATGGTAGAGCGTGTTGAGTTCGCGTTCCAGTCCGTTTCGTTCTACGGGGGTTATGTCGGCAGGACATTTCGTCACGATGATGATGTCGGCACGGTACAAACCTGATACCTGTTCGCGCAGTCTGCCTTCCGGCAACAGATGGTCGTGGGTGATGAAGCGGTTGTAGTCAATGAGCAAGATGTTGATGTTGGGATGTACATAACGGTGCTGGTAGGCATCGTCGAGCAGAATGACATCGACAGGAGGCTGTACGGAAGATTCCAGCAGTTTAGTTATACCCCTCCGACGGTTGGCATCTACTGCCATGTGGATGTGGGGGAATTTCTGCTTCATCTGATATGGTTCGTCACCTATCTCACGTTGTGTCGATTGCGATGTAGCAAGGATGAATCCCTTGGTGTCACGTTTGTACCCTCGTGAAAGCACAGCCACCTGATATTGCTGACTGAGCAGACGGATGAGGTATTCGGTGTGGGGAGTCTTTCCTGTGCCGCCTACTGTTATGTTGCCCACACTTATGACCGGTACGGGAAACGACTGTTGTTTCAGCACACCCATATCGAACAGCAGGTTGCGTATGAACACAACCAGTCCGTATATCCAAGCCAATGGTCGGAGCAGAGGGTATGTCTTTATGTAGTCGGCTGCCAAGGGTTATGGGTTCTTTAGAAGTTGAACGATATGCTGTAGGGCAGTCTTGCCTGGATGCCTGTATGGTTGGTCAAGCTTCGCATCTGGCTGAACATCTCGTAGTATTCGCCAAGCGTAGCTTTGAGTTGTGCATCGGCATATGAACCACCTTTTGAGTCGTTGAGGAGGTCGTCGAGGAACGAAGTCTCGGCAGGATATTCCTTAATGCTGTATTCATCGATTCCGGCACGTTTCTTTGCTACACCGATAGCATCGTTGATGGTACCGAGCTGGTCAACGAGTCCTAATGTCAGAGCGTGCTGACCCGTCCAGATGCGTCCTTCGGCAATCTTGAGAATGTCGCCGATGGGTTTGTTGCGACTGGTGGCACAGCGTTCGGTAAATAGCTGGTATCCGTTATCGACATAATTCTGCACGATGGCTGCTTCGTCTGCTGTAAAGGCTCTTGCCATGCTCTGTCCGAGGTCGGAGTGTGCATTGGTCTTTACTGTCGAGACGTGTATTCCGAGTTTCTTGTTCATCAACTCATCAGCTTCGGGGAAAAGTCCGAAAATACCAATAGAACCGGTAATCGTAGTTGGCTGCGCTACAATCCAGTCGGCAGCACAACTGATGTAGTAACCACCGCTGGCAGCATAGTCACCCATGCTGACGACAACGGGCTTCTTTGCTTTCAACTGATGGATAGCATGCCAAATCTGTTCGGAGGCATAAGCACTTCCGCCACCCGAATTGACACGGATGACTACGGCTTTCACGTCGTCGTTGTCGCATAGTTCCTGCAGTTCCTTTACGGTAGTCTTTCCTATTATCTCATGTTCGCTGTTGTAGCCCGGTATGCTCTGCGACGACTCTTGAACAATGTCTCCGAAAGCATAGTACAGAGCTATGACATTTCCAGATGTACCCTTCGGTTTTGAAGAGGATATGGATGCCAGGTCGCTTACTGAAATGGTGTGGTAGTCTTCCTGCGAGTCAACACCCTCAATCATGTTGCAGATGGTTTGGGGCACAGCATCGCTGTAAGCCATGCGGTCTGCGAGTTTCTCCTTGATATAGTTCTCGGGTTGGGTAAACGCCATGAAGGTGTCGGCAAGTTGGTTGAGACGTTCCACACTGATACCTCGGCTCTTGCTCACGTCTTTGGTTATGGTCTGCCACAGCTCGGAAGATACGAGGGTAAGCTGTTCGCGGTTGGCAGAACTCATCTCGTTGAGCAGGAATGGTTCTACGGCACTCTTGTAAGTACCCACTTTGAATACCTGCATCGATACACCTACCTTGTCGAGCAAGTCCTTGTAGAAGCGTGTCTGCATGGAAAGTCCGTGCCAGTCGATGATTCCCTGCGGATTGACTATCAGCGAATCGCTTACGCTACACAAGTAATATGCTCCCTGAGTGTACATGTCGCCGTAGGAGATGATGAATTTCTTCGATTTCTTGAAGTCAACCAGCGCACGGCGTATCTCCTGCAGTGTGGCGGGAGCCGCACCAACGAGTGTTCCTGCTTCGATATATATACCTTTGATGTTATCGTCGTCTTTAGCATGCTCAATGGCTTTGAGTATGTTGGAAAGACTCTGTGTCTCAGCTATGCTGCCCGAAAGCAGAGTAGCCAACGGATTGTCTTCCGTTCTTTCTTCTATGCTACCGCTGAGGTTGATGACGAGTACAGAATTCTTTTCTACAGATGTCTTTGTTGATTGTGCACCTGCCAGTCCGATGATGGTGCTGACGGTAGTGAACAGGAATATCACACTTACAATTATCATGCCGACGACTGTGGCAAGAACATATTTCCAGAATGATTTCATTTTGTGTTTTTATCTAAATGAGTCGGTTAGTTTATCTTTTCAGTCTTGTGTATTCGCATGCAGCAAGGAGCCACGCACCTGTACCGAACGGAGCCTGTGAGTGGGCATCAACGGTACGTGTTGGGTCTGGTTTCTCACCTATAGGCTGTACATAACCGATACTACCGTCTGGCTGCAGGGCAATAGTGTAGAGGTAGTTCCATGCACGGTCTATGCAGTCCTTGTATTCTTTTGCAGGCAGTATGCCGTTGTTTACTCCCCACAACATACCGTATGTGAAGAATGCCGTACCACTGGTTTCAAAGCCTGGAGCATCATCCTCGCATAGCATCGAACGGCTCCAGTAACCACCGGGCTGCTGACAAGCCTTCACGCCTGCCGCCAGCTGCTTGAAGCGCTCCAGATAGAACTTGCGGTATTTGCAGTCCTTGGGCATGTCCTGCAGCACTTTTGCCAGTCCTGCCAGTACCCAACCTGCACCACGTGCCCAGAAGCTCTTGCCTCCGTTGCATGCAGTCTTTACTTTCGGATATACATACTTGCCGTCGCGGTAATAAAGCTGTGCTTCTTTGTCGAACAACAGACTGTCGGTCCAGCGATAGCATTCATACTGCTTGTCGAGCAGTTTCTGGTCGTGAGTAACAGTATATAACTTCGTGAATACAGGCATTCCCATATAGAGTGCATCTGCCCACCACCAATAGTCGCGTTCCGGAGTCGATGCCTCGTAGCACATCACCTGCAGGGCACGTTCCAGTCTTTCGGCACGGTGTTCCAACTTATACAAATCAATATACACCTGGAAGCATATCTGCCAGTCGGCAAACAGGACATAGTCCATTCCTTCTCCGTAGTTCTTGTACTTCCATTTGCTCTTGTTGTTCTCTGTGGCACCTTTCCAGTTGTTATACTCTGCCCATTTAATGGCATAGTCGAGATAACGCTGTTCACCGGTCAGCTCATATACTGCCTGATTACCTGTAAAGTAGGCTGCATTGTCCCAGAATCCGCGACATTGTGCAGCATTGTGCTGTTGCCAGTAGTCGTTCACTTTTCTGATGGTTGCTGTCAGTTCCTCGTTGCTCTGGGAAAAGGAAAAGATAGGGGAGCACAGTGCCAAGACGAGTACGATTGATTTCAGTTTCATGGTGTTATATATTTTAGTTATGATGCAAAGGTATAATATTTAATTGATAAATGGCATCTCGAAGTTGATATTTTTGATAATTATTTATCAAGTCCGAGTTTTTTTGCCTCTTCCATGAGCAGTTTCCGTGCTGCCTCATACTCATTCGGAATCTCCCCGTCGAGTATGGCATCCTTGATGCGGTTTTTCAGCAGACCCACTTCCTTGCTGGGCTTCAGGTCGAATATCTGCATTATCTCCTCACCGCTCACCGGAGGCTGGAAATTCCTGATGCGGTCTTTCTTTCTGGCGCACCAGTTCGAAGTTGTTGATGAACCTCTGTTTCTTTTCTTTGTTCTTCGATGTGATGTCGGCTGTACACAGGGTCATCAGGTCGTCTATGTCGTCTCCGGCTTCGAAGAGCAGACGGCGCACGGCGCTGTCGGTCACCTCCTCGTCGGCTATCACTATGGGACGCATGTGGAGTCCTACCAGTTTCTGCACATACTTCATCTTCTCGTTCATCGGCAGCTTCATTCTGCGGAAGATATTGGGAATCATCCGTTCTCCAATGTCATTATGGTTGTGGAACGTCCATCCTGCCACGTTATCCCATCGTTTCGACTTTGGTTTGCCGATGTCGTGCAGTATGGCAGCCCAGCGCAGCCACAGCGTCTTCTCTTCCGCTGGGTCTGTTGTTGCTGCTACGTTGTCCAACACCTCTAAGGTGTGGTAGAAGTTGTCTTTGTGAGCTCTGCCGTTTCGGCTCTCCACCCCCTGCAGTTGTACCATCTCGGGAAAGATAATCGGTAACAGTCCGCAGCGGTCCAAATCTATGAATCCCTTCGATGGAATGGGTGAAAGTATGATTTTATTCAGTTCGTCGGCTATGCGTTCCCCACTGATTATCTTTATACGTTCCTTATTACGTTCAATGGCTTCGAACGTCTCTGCTTCAATCTCGAAGTTGAGTTGTGTGGCAAACCTGATGCAACGCATCATGCGTAGAGGGTCGTCGCTGAATGTGATGTCGGGGTCTAGCGGAGTGGCTATGATTCCGTCTTCCAGGTCTGCCAGTCCGTTGAAGGGGTCGATGAGCGTTGCAAAGCGGTCACGGTTCAGGCATAGAGCCATCGCATTGATGGTGAAGTCCCTGCGGTCCTGATCCTCCTCCAGCGTACCGTCCTCGGTTATTGGTTTACGTGAGTTGTGGTCGTAACTTTCTCTCCGTGCACCTACAAATTCTATCTCTATGTCCTTGTGTTTCAGTTGGGCAGTACCGAAATTGCGATAAATGGCAATATGCGCCTTGCTCAGTTTCTTTTTCAGTTCTTCTGCCAGCACTATTCCCGGACGCTCCACTCCGTGTCCCACCACTACGATGTCTATATCCTTCGACTTGCGCTGCAGGAAGAGGTCTCTTACCCATCCTCCTATGACATAGCAGTCCAGTCCCAGACCGTCGGCTGTATCACCTATCAGTCGGAACACAGGGTGGTCCAGTGCCCTCAGCAATTCATCGTTCGTAAGGTGTTTCACAGATTTTTTTTCGTTTTGTGGTGCGAAGGTACGAAAAGTTTCCTTAATTTTGCATGTTTTTCAATTATTCGCACAAAAATATAAAGGTGGAAAAGCTTTGGAACAGTAATTATGTGAAGGTGTGGTTTGCAAACTTCATGATTTTCTTCTCCTTCATGGTGGTCACTCCGTTGTTGCCGCTGTACCTGAGTGAGGAGTTCGGAGCCGACAAACACACCATCGGAGTCGTGCTTTCGGGTTATACCCTGACGGCATTGCTGATGCGTCCTTTCAGCGGTTATCTGGTCGATAGCTTTCCACGTCGTGTAGTGCTGCTCACGTCCTACTTCCTTTTCTTCTCTCTCTTTGCCGGATATATCGTGGCAGGCAGTATGACTCTCTTCGCCATTGTCCGCACCCTTCATGGTGGACCTATGGGAGCCGTTACCGTAGCCAATTCCACCTGTGCTATCGATGTGCTCCATCCCTCCCGTCGTGCCGAGGGTATAGGTTACTACGGACTAAGCAACAACCTCGCCACCAGCATGGCACCCACCATCGGACTCCTCATCTATGCTGTAGTTGAGGATTATGATGCTATCTTCGCAGTGGCATTGGCTGTATCGTTCATCGGACTGTTGCTCAACTGGACTGTCCGCTTCCCCGAAAAAGAAATCGTCCCCAACAAAGCACCCATATCGCTCGACCGCTTCTTCCTCGTAAAAGGTAGCAGACTAGGGGTATGCATGGTTTGCATAGCCTTCTCTTATGGTGTCATATCAACGTATATCGCTATCTATAGTAAGGAGGAACTGGGCATGACCACCGGTTCGGGACTGTGGTTCGCCGTCTTGTGTGGCGGACTCATGGTGTCACGTCTCTTTGGTGCCCGCAGTCTGCGCGAGGGTAGGATAGTGGAGAACGCCAGCCATGGTTTCATCGTCAGTCTCTTTGGTTACATGCTCTTCGCCATGGTTCAGAATCCCATAGGCTATTATGGTGCAGCACTCATAATCGGACTGGGCAACGGACACGTGTGGCCTGCTGTTCAGAATATGTTTGTCAATCTTGGAACCAGCCGTCAGCGTGGTACAGCCAATTCTACCATCCTCACATCGTGGGATGTCGGTATCGGACTGGGAGTTATCCTCGGTGGCATAATTGCCGAATACATAAGCTACACCGCCGCCTTTATGGCAGGTTTCTTGTTCAATGCCGTTGGTGTAGCATTCTACTTCCTCACGGCACGCAACCACTACCTGCTAAATAAACATTAAACAGCCTCACCCCCGACCCCTCTCCCTGATGAGAGGGGAGATATATTCCTCCCCATTATGGGGGAGGTTAGGAAGGGGCTGTCTTTTATTTGCTAAGGTGTACATCCAGTTGCGGGAACGGAATAGAGATACCTGCAGCGTTGAGTGAGTTGTAAATTTTCTCCGTCGTTTCGAACCTTACGGGCCAATAAACATTCGAACTTGTCCAAACTCTCAGTTGGAACGTGATACTGCTGTCTGCCATCGTGGTCATGGGCAGAGCGGGCATGTAAGGTTCTTCCTTGAGTATGCGTTCGTCGGCATTGCAAATCTCCATCGCCGTCTTTCTTACGTCCTCCGGATTCGTACCGTAAGCCACATTCACATCTATATCTACACGGCGCACGGGTTCTTTCGAATAGTTTTTCACCGTGCCGGTGGCAAGTCCACCATTCGGAATGATGATGGTCTGATTATCCGGTGTCGTTATTATCGTACTGAAAATCTGAATCAGTCTCACCGTACCAGCATTACCCTGTGCTTCGATAAAGTCACCCACACGGAACGGATGGAAAATCAGAATCATCACACCTCCGGCAAAGTTCTGCAACGTACCCGACAGAGCCATACCGATGGCAACGCCAGCCGAAGCAAACAGGGCAACCAGCGAACTGGTCTCCACACCCAGCACAGCCACTATCGACACAATCAGGATGCAGTACAGTCCTATGGTGCACATACTGTCCAGAAAACTGAACAGCGTAGGCTCCACCTCCCGCTTCGTCATGATGCGACGCATCAGCGACAGCAACTTCCCGATAATAAACTTACCCACCACATATATCACTAGTGCCGCCAGCAGGTTCTTTCCCAGCGTCATCAGATACTCCGTGATGTTATTCAGAGCAATATTGCCCATCTCATTCGTCAACGAATCCGTAATGTTATTCATATCTTAAATTTTTATTTTCTAAAAGGTAAACTTTAAACAGTAAACGGTAAACTAAATTCGTCTCCGTCTTTGAGTACTGTAAACTTCTCCCTGAACTCCTTCAGCTTCGTCATATTCAGTTCCACGGTGACGCAGCCTTCCTTCTCGTCCTCACATCGTGCTGCCACCCTGCCGTAGGGGTCTATCAGCTGCGTACCTCCTGCATACTGACATGCGTCGTCTGTGCCTACGCGGTTCACTCCGCATACATACGCCTGATTTTCGATGGCACGAGCCTTCAGCAGCGTGTTCCACGCCTCTATTCTCGACTGCGGCCAGTTGGCTACATATATCGCACAGTCATAATCACCTCTGTTGCGGCTCCATACCGGGAATCGCAGGTCGTAACATACCTGCAGCAGGAATCTCACACCTCGGAACTCTACAACCTTTCTCTCCTTTCCTGCCCTGTATCGTTTCTCCTCTCCTGCGTACGAGAATAGATGACGTTTGTCATAAAAACTGACCATTCCATCGGGCTCTACGAAGTACATGCGGTTGCAATACACTCCTTCTTCCAAAGCTGTTGCTATGCTACCCACAACAGCTGCATCCAGCTCTTTCGCCGTCCTCGTCATCCATCGCAGCGAACCCTCATCTCCCTCGGCTATTCCTTCGGGCTGTGTGGCAAATCCCGTACTGAACATCTCGGGTAGCACATACACATCCGATTTCTCCGTTCCACGCATCATCCCCTCGGCTCTCCGTCTGTTCGTTTCGGGGTCGTTCCAGGAAATATCGGTCTGTAAAAGAGTAATTTTCATCTGAATTTTCGTATTTTCTGCCACAAAGGTAAGGTTTCGCAGACGAAAAATACAAGAAATACTTTGTTTTTTCATTTCTATAGGTGTACCTTTGCGCGGTTTATAAGAAATAGTCATAAAAAATCTCAAAATGGCTACAAAAAGTCAGCCGTTATGAAAAAACAATTTTACAATGAAAACTAAACTTTTACTCTTCGTTTCTTTTTATTCTTTCTGTGCCATTGGTACCCGTGCCGAACAGACAGATGTTGAAACACAGCCAACAGTAGAGCAGGCAAGTCCGCTCGACTTCACCACCGAACAGATGGTCAAGGCTGTAAGCAAAGATGCACCCGACTGGGCACTCGATGTCGCATCACGTATCAAACTCCATGGTTACGCACATGGAGGATACTACTTCAAGCACTCTTCCCATGCTGATGCCAACATCAACTCCTTCGAAACTAAACGCACCCTTCTTTGGGCTGAGGCTCAGATTACTCCGCGTTGGTCGTTCCTCTTTATGCACGACTTCAACAGTATCGTTCAGGAGTTCTATACCGACTTCCGTGTCACTAACAATAAGGCTCTTACCCTTCGTCTCGGACAGTTCAAGACAGGTGTCACAATGGAAAACCCCTGGTCACCTACCTCGATGGAGACCATCGACGTCTATTCCGAAGGTGTCACCTACCTTGCAGGTTGTGGTTCCGACCCCCTCTATGGTGTGCAGTACGGTCGTGACCTCGGTTTCTCCGTTCACGGCGAACTCGCCAAAGGTATGTTTGCTTACGACTTCGAACTCCTCAACGGACAGGGTATTCAGAATGTGAAGCGCGACCTGAACAACAAGAAAGATGTAGTTGCCCGTCTCGAATACCGTCCTTTCAAAGGTTTCAATATCGTAGCTACAGGTCAGCTCGGCTGGGGCAACTCGTTGGTTGATTCCCCCATACTCTGTCCTACGGTAAAGGCTGGTGACAACTACCGCCGCAACCGCTATTCTCTTGGTTTCGACTACAAGTCCAAACCTTTCAATGTCCATGGTGAATTTCTCGGCGGTAAGGACGATGCTACTGTCAGTCGCGGTGCTTACGTCACAGGTTCCGTTCGTCTCTTCAAGGACTTCGATTTTGTAGCATCCTACGACTTCTTCAACTTCAATGTCGATGACCACAGAGACATGCACAAGATTGTAGCCGGCTTCCAGTACTGGTTCTTCAAGAAATGCCGTTTCCAGGTACAATATATATATAAGAGTGCCGACACAGACTACCGTACCTTCTTCGAGCACGGAGCAAATCATGCAGTCATGGCACAAATGCAAATCCGCTTCAACTAATCCCAAGGGCGCCCGTGTCGTAATGTCGATTTATCGGTATGTCGTCATGTCGTAAAATGGCGCCCCTAACTCATAACTAAATACAATGTTAATCAAAATTCTCCTCACCGTCATTTTCTTGGTTGTGACGGTTTATGTCGGAATCTACTCCCGCAAACAAGCCAAGAACGTAGATGGATTCGTACTCGGCGGACGCTCCGTTGGTCCCTGGCTCTCAGCCTTTGCTTTCGGCACCAGCTACTTCTCCGCCGTCGTATTCGTAGGCTATGCCGGACAGTTCGGATGGAAATACGGACTTTCCAGTTCGTGGATAGGTATCGGCAATGCCATAATCGGTTCACTCCTCGCATGGCTTATCCTTGGTCGTCGTACAAAACTGATGACCCAGCACATCCATTCACGCACCATGCCCGACTTTTTCGGCACACGTTACTCCAATCAGGGACTCCGCATTGCGGCATCCATCATCGCCTTCGTGTTCCTCATCCCCTACACAGCCGGAGTTTATAGCGGTATATCCAAACTCTTCGACATGGGATTCGGTATTCCTTACGAGTATTGTATCATCCTCATGGCCTGTCTCACAGCCGTCTATGTCATCCTCGGTGGATATAAGGCAACAGCCATCAACGACTTCATTCAGGGCATCGTCATGCTTGGTGGCATCATAGCCGTCATCGCCGTCGTCCTCAACAGTCAGGGTGGACTCGTTGAGGCATTCCACCGCATGAAGGATGCCGTACCTACAGCCCACGACCTCGAAAGCCCGCTCTACAAGGACTTCCAACCCGGCGACTTCGCCTCGTGGTTCGGTCCAAACGTCATGAGCCTCATCGGAGTCGTCGTGCTCACCTCCCTCGGCACATGGGGACTTCCCCAGATGGTAGGTAAGTTCTACTCCATCACTGACGAGAGCGCCATCCGTCGAGGCACCATCATTTCCACCGTCTTCGCCTTCGTCGTTGCCGGCGGTTGTTATTTCCTCGGTGGTTTCGGACGTCTCTTCGGCGAACCCGTATGGAACGAAGCACGTCACAATTATAAGTTCGATGACATCATACCTACGATGCTCGACACAGCCGTAAGCTCCGACCTCCTTATCGGACTCGTCATGGTACTTGTGCTCTCAGCCTCCATGTCAACTTTGGCATCCCTCGTGCTGACATCATCATCCACCATGACCCTCGACCTCATCTATCGCGACAAGCGTGCCTCAGCCGACGAAGTAATCAGCGGTGAAATCGACGACGAAGTAGCAGAAAAAGTAGAAAAGCGCAAGGTCGTTATCATGCGCGTTCTCATCGTCTTCTTCATCGTCATCTCCGTGCTCATTGCCCTCAATCCTCCTACCTTCATTGCCCAGCTTATGGGTATCTCGTGGGGAGCACTTGCCGGAGCCTTCCTCGCCCCCTTCCTTCTCGGACTCTACTGGCGTGGTGTGACTACCGCTTCCGTCTGGGCATGCTTCATCTGGGGAGTCGGCTTTACCGTCATCAATATGATGCTCAACAACGCTATAGCTAACCCCATCAACTGCGGCGCCATCGCTATGGTCGGCGGCTTCCCAGTCGTCATCCTTGTCAGCCTCTTCACAAAGAAACTGAACAAAGCCCGCGTTGACAGAATCTTCGAATGCTATAAGAAATAAAAAAGCGTTGCGGCAAACTTGAAAAAGAGGGAGTTAACCAATTGGTTCGCTCCCTCTTTCTAATAGTTATCGTCAAATTTACCTGAAATAGCTTACTTGGTCTCGAGAGAGTACGTAGGGCTGTGACCATGCGTTATGCCACCAATCGACGTCGGCATTGGTATGGGTTGACTGTTGGAACTCGGAGGAGGTGGGGTTGTTGGTTCGCTTGTGGTCGTACCAAGGCATAAAGAAGAGCCATTTGGCTCCTGCCTGCCATTGGGCACTGATAGAGGCTATACTGCCACACTCGGTGAGAGCCACGAGTTTGTCGGGGCAGTGACGGTGGAGAAGGAGGTAGTAGTCTTCGTAGCAGGAGGTGGCTTTGTCCACGTTGTAAATGTCGTAACCTACTATATCGACGTATTCGTTGCCAGGATACCATTTGAAGCCTTCGCTGAGGGGCTGTTGCCAAGCTGATGCAGGCGTGAAGACCCAAAGGAGGTTGTCGAGTCCGGCTGACTGAAAGCGCTCGTACATGAGTACCCAAAGACGTTTGCAGGCTTCGGCATCGCGTCCCCACCAGAACCATTTGCCACCTGCCTCATGAAGAGGACGCCAGATGACGGGGATGTTCTTTTCTTTAAGTGGTTTCAGATAAGCTGCTATCTGGTCTATGTCGCGGAGCATCAACGCATATTCGGAGGAGGTGGGGTCGAAGATTTTACGTACGTCGAAATCGGTATCGCTGGAGTAGAATGCATATTTGCCACTTTCGCGTGCCGGAACGTTCCAGTGCCACATGGCGGCTACGATGCCACCTGCCGCGTGCCAATCGATGACAATCTGCGTGTTGCTGTAGTCAATCCATCCGCCAGGCTGCGAGGACATGTGATGGATGAAGTCGAAACAGTTGATGGCTGGCCAACGTCCGGTGTGGGTATAGACCCACTGGGCTTCGAGGGTGTTCCAGTTGACATTTGCCATTACTCCCGAAAGGGATTGTTTGCCCTGTATCTCTTTCAGGTAATCGAGAAGAGCCTGGGCCTCAGGCGAGCGCGGATTAGCTGCTGAGGCATCGACCATGAGGACTTGTAGGGCGAATATAAGTGTTATCAGTTTTCGTAGCATGACGCTGAATAAAATGGCTTTGTTATAAGACTTTCCGCAATCAATCTTCCGCTGAGGCTCTACTCTGAACGTAGTCAGCGTCGTGTCACGACGATCAGCCGATACTTCGATGCAAAAGTAGGAAAAAGAAATCTAACTCAAAACGATTTGGGAGAAAAAGTGACATCATGGAAATTTTTCCTCAGTATGTCGGCTGATTTTTGCCCGGATAATCAATGCAATTTTTCATTCTGTGCATTTTGTTCGAGATCCATTCGACAAGGTTACACGGCAGAGACGAAATGAGAAGTCAATTTTTTGTATAATACATAAAAAATGTTATACCTTTGCAACAGAATTATTAATAATTATGTATGTACGTTATGAGATCAAGAATTTTATTTATTATTGCGTTGTTAGTATTGGTATCTTTTTCGAAAGGAGTAAATGCTGCACGATATACTACTTTCCTGACGGAAAGTAATGGTTTTACAGAAGTGACCAGCATCGACGGACTCGTGGATGATCCGAGCCAATGTTATATTCTTGCATCTGCTGAGAACACCGGACTGTATGTAGGTGTAGGAAAATATCAGGAAAAGCCAAGTTGGGCAGGAGAGGATACGAAGGCTCTTCGCTATCGTTCAGCGGATATTAACCCGTTGCTCGACCTGTCCAATTTCTTCACAATAGAAAAGAGTGGAGAATACATCGGCCTCCGCAATATGTATTATCACACCAGCCTATTCCAGACTCATGATAATGCAGGATTCATGTATGTGCTGACGTACACAGAACCAACTATGAGCGAGTGGTGTTATCTTATCCCTACGTTTCAGGACGGATACTGGCTCTTCGAGAGTGGAAAGTATCCCGTGTCGTCAGAAAACTGGGCATGTGGTTATCTTGGTCCGTGGAACAGATCTGTGAGCAAGGATGAACCCATTGCGCTCAATCGTCGTAACTTGCCGGAGGACGCAGCAGGACACTACCGCCTCTTCCGCATAGCAAAGGCCGACCTTGTGGCTCTGCATAATACACTGCTGCAATCTATCTCAGAAGAAGCTCCTGTAGATGTTACGGCACGTATCGTCAACCCTTCGTTCGAGAGAGGCGAGACGGGTTGGACGCTCATAGGCAAAGACCTTGCAGGCAATGATGAGTTTAAATCGCTCCGCTACTGGATGTCAAACCGTGATGGCAGTTTCCTTATGAATGCATACCAATGGTGGGCTACGTATCTTGGCGTCACTCAGACTGTAGCTGATGTGCCAAGTGGTAAGTATGAACTGTCTGCTGTCGTCGCTTCTTGGGAAGGACGCACTGTTGCGTTCAGCGGTAATGGCAGTACCACTTCGACTATCGGCAGTGGTGATGAAACGGGTATCCCTGTCAGTATGACCATCAATATGAAGAAAACCGGCAACATCGATATATCTGCAGGAAGCTCTACTGAATGGTGGTCGGAAAGAGAACACGCCGACAACGACACCCAGTGTTTCTTCAAGATAGATAATGTACGTCTGAAATGGAAGGGCGCTTATCTCAGTGCCTATGCTGTTCCTCTGCATAATGACAATAGCACACGCCTAGTTCCCGGCTTGTGGTACTTCTACGATGTGCCATGCTATACTCAGTACACGCTTCGCGGACAACTCGACGGACTCGTTTACACTGCTGATGCTGATAAGGTCCTCTCGCAGGTGACTACCCAGTCAGCCAGCCGTACGCTCACCCTGTCGCCGGGCAGGATATTTTTCAAAACGACTCGCAGCGATGCTACTCTCAGTATTGCTCCTGAGCGCATAATCCAGCAGGGAACGTTCACCGCTGTAGCTCTCAATGTCGATGGATTGCCAAAAACCATTAATTACGGAGTTGGACACTATGACCTGAATCCTGACGGACCAGGCGAGGCGGGTAGTAAGAAGATAAGCAGTTACCTGTCATCCAAAGACTATGATTTCATCGGATGCAGTGAAGATTTCAACTACAACGGTTCGCTGATGACGTCACTTGATGACCGTTATTCGTGCGGTACGATCCGTAAGACACTGAACGTGTTTAATCTTGACTTCCTAGATTTGTTACATGGTAAAATAAAAGTGGATACCGACGGTCTGAATCTTATATGGAAAGACAGTAAGGTGAACGCCAGCAATGAGAGTTGGACGAAGTGGAATGATATGGAGGCGACTGATGGCAACCAGTATGTGTTCAAGGGTTATCGCCACTACGACGTAGAACTTGACGAAGGTGCTGTCATCGACGTTTATATACTCCACATGGATGCTGGTGGCGATAATGCCACATGGTCGCGCGAATCCCAGTGGCGTCAGCTTGCTGATGCTATCAATGCCAGCGACCACAGCCGTGCGAAACTCATCATTGGTGATACCAACAGCCGATGGACTCGCGAGAATATCACCTCAAACTTTACCGAACGTCTCAGTTCTGACTTTGACATGAGCGACGTATGGGTTGAGTTCTATCAGAACGGCATTTATCCGACTACGGATATGGCTGACATGATAGACGCCGGTAATCCTGCCGACTACGCAAGATATGAGATTGTGGATAAGATAATATACATCAATCCAAAAGCAACCAATACCATTCACCTGGAACCTCAGTCGTTCCGCATAGAGCAGGACTACACCTACGGATATGTAGATGGAACAGACGACAACACACCTCTGGGCGGCCACCGTCCTGTCGTAGTGTTATTCTCTTATGCCGTACCGGGTGAACCTGACCCTCAGACTATAGGAATCGAACCTACCATAGAGTATCCGACTCCCGAAGGATGGTTCAGCATCGACGGACGTCAGCTCACCACTCCTCCTACAGAACCGGGAATATACATCAATGGCAGAAAGAAAATTGTAATCAGAAAAAAATGAACATGGCGGCTACGAGGATATCAGTTTTCGTAGCATGACGTGTATGTATTTTTAAAAAGTGTGCGTTTCAGTGTGATGTGTAGTAGGAATAGTATTATGTACCACAGGATGCCGACGTAGCAATTACCTATGGTGACATAATCCTCTCCTATAACGATGGTGAAAAAACCATTGGCTTTGGCTACACACCAGACGGCCAATGTGAATTCATCACCCGCGACCAGGTAGCCCCAGCCGTCATTACCTCAGTCGGCATCTATCAGACAGACATGTCCATCTACGAGGGTACTACACAGCTTCAGACCGTAATCAAGAAACTCGGCAAGCGTCTCGAAAAAAGGCAAAGTAGTCATTTACTACGACGGAAATAAATACAACGCAGCCGGCGAACTCATTCCGTAGTCCCGAGAAATAATATCAATAGTAAAGCAGCATCTTCCGAGGTGCTGCTTTTTCAGTTGCAACAATTGATGTGTGTATGTCTTTCCCTATGCTTCCGGAAACGGCAGGCTCATTCTCATGAAACGGCAGGCTCATGCTCATGAAGCGGCAGGCTCACGCTCCGAAAGATGCAGGCGTGTGACCGTTGTGACCGCTGTGACCTGTGACCTTAAGGTGTTTTTCATGTGCAGAGAGGGAGAAGAGGGGTGAGATGGAAGAAGTAAGAGGTAAGATATATGAAGTAAGTAAGAGGTATTATTAAATACATACATATATTAATGTA
>CAJODY010000049.1 GCA_905233285.1 uncultured Bacteroidaceae bacterium | reverse complement strand
GGTACGGACAGTAATTCCGAATCGCTTTTTAACTGCAACATTCAACGACATTATAGACTATTAACAACAAATAAATATTTATTACTAATCATGAGAAAAATTACCTTTTCTTTTAAGTCGCTTCTCCTCGCAGCCGGCCTGCTGATGGGAAGCACAAATGTGTGGGCAGAAGATTGGGCAACAGTATGGTCTGCTGATTTCTCTTCGGCTCCTTCAGGAATGACGTATTCTGTTTCAGGTGGTTCTACAAGTATTACCAATGGCTACTTGGAATACCATCAAGGTGGCGGTACAGGCAATCGTGCCCTTAGTACAGCGTTTACCGCATCGGCATTTGCGGTTGACACAAACTGGAAAATGGAGTTTGACTGGAATGCATCTTCTTCAAACCAAAATGCTTCAAATGTTACTTTTGCAACAAGTGAAGCCTCTGCATTTACCATCACTTGGGCTGCATGGAGCTCAACAGCGACGATTACAGATGCAAATGCTGCAGAACTTACAACAGCCCTTCCTATTTTAGGATATAATAAATCAACTTGTAATTCTTGGAGCCATATTACTATTACTGGTGATACAGATAATGGTATATATCTTACAGTAACAAATGGTGCAACAACTTATGTTAACAATGTGAAAGTTTCGTCAACGTTCGGATATCCAGCTACATTTAACGGTTCTCTTGGTAGGGCTGTTTCCCATATGTTTATTGACAATATAGACTTCTCTACTCCCAAGGTGTCAGGTTTTGTAGCTCCTCCTACATCAACAATAACTGGTGCTGCAGATACATCACGTAAATTTACATTGGCATGTCTTACCGAAAATACAACAATCTATTATGCTACATCTGATCTTGAGAAAGGTGCTGCAGGATGGACAGAATATACAGGTGAAGTAACAACTGCTGCAACAACAATTTGGGCTTATGCAAAGGATAATGAAGACAACACATCTGATAAGATGAACTTCGAAACTGGAGCAGGAACAGTTATTGATTTGGCTAATCCTACTATGCAGACTACTGCTATGACTCCCAATGGTAGTTACTATACTCCTACTTTCTCATTTGCAAATGGCGACAACTCGAGTCTGATTGGTTCTCCGTCTGCAACTCTTTCTGCAACATTTAATGGTAATGCTATTCTTGGTTTCGATGGCACGTTCACTCCAAACATGGATGGTATTCTCGTCGTTACATCATCAGCTGACGGATATGGATCTTCGGATATAACGGTTAATTGTTTTGTTTTATATGATTTAGATTGGCAGTCTGTTGATTATAGTACTCTGACGGAAGAAGATTTAGCAACTTCGTTTCCTACATGGGAAAAAACAGAAAGTGGAAGATGGTCTTCATGGAAGGATATAGGCGGAAACTATACTTATTATACAGTAACAGATGGAAACAGTGGTTATGCAGAGTTTACTTTTGACACCAATTTAAGAATAAGAAGAGGTATTGCATCTCTAGTACCTACCTATGGTATTGGACGTAATACCAACGAGACATTGAAAGTAATAAATGCAAGCGATAATGACATCGTTTCGTTGAAAATTTACAATGGACATGGAAATTATTCAGTAGCTGATGCGCATTGGTTCTCTTATAATTTCAGAAACGGTTCAGATGTAACATTTACATTGAATAATGGAGCTCTTCTTGTACAGGCCTCAATTTATACTCCAGTTGCATCTGTTCCTGTAACCGTTACCGCTGCTAGCTATGCAACATACGTTCCATCTTATGACCTTGATTTCTCTACTACAGAGATAAAGGCTTACAAGGTTAAGATAACTGGCAAGGAAACTGCAACTCTGTCACGGGTTGATAAGGTGCCAGCTGGCGCTCCGGTACTGCTCTATAAGGAAGGTGGTGCAACAGAAAATATCCCTGTTACAACAGGTGCTGCTGCTATTCCAAGTAGCGAAAACAACCTCGTAGCAGGTACAGGTGCTGCTGTGCCTTCAGATGAGGAAATGTCAACATGATTCTGAACAATGGTGCATCAGGTATAGGCTTCTACTTCGCTAATGATCAGATAGTAGCTGCCAACCGCGCTTATCTGCAATTCGCCTCCACTTATGCTCCAGATATACCTGCTGGTGCGAAGTCTCTGAAGATGATCTTCGCTGATGAAGCAACAGAAGTCGTTGCTCCTGCAGCAGCAGACGTAGAAGAGGAAGAAGTTCTCTACAATATGGCTGGCGTTCAGGTTGACAAGAACTTCAAGGGATTTGTAATCAACCAGAAGGGTGTGAAGCGTTTCAATAAGTAATGAACCTTAAACAATCTTAGAAAGGAGAAAATTCGAAATGAAAAAAATATATATAGCACCACTCACAGAAGCGGAAAATATGAGTTCAGAACAGATGATTTGTACGTCACCTGAAGCTCCCCAGATGATTAGCGGAAATGCAACCGGCGACGCTATGGACAAGGACTACGACTTCGATGAAGAAAATGAACTCTGGTAACACGTATGGTTCATGATTCAAGGTTAATGGTTCACGGTTATAGTTAACGAAAACTGAACTACACATTATTAATATATGAGAAAGCCCCACGCTCCATTGCGCAGGGCTTTTTCTATGTGTGTTAGTTTTTCATTACAGTTTATACTCGTACATCACGAAGGTGTGGGGAGGAAGCTCGACTGAGAACTTCTTCTTTGTCTTCTGTGTCTCTGTGCGGGGAGAGATGGGCTGAGCATCGTAGTTGTTCTCGTCCTCCGGATTGCCTGTGAGGGTAGTGACTGTAGCTTGCTTCTTCACGCGGAAACGGGAGAGGTTGACTGTGGCTTGCTTCGGGGTGTCGGAGGCATTGCAGAGTTTTACGAATAGCTGACGTGTTTTCACGTTCAGTATGACACTCTGACCTTGCAGGTTGGACGCATCGTCGATAGTGGCGCAGTCGCCATAGTAGTATTGTCCGCTGGAGAGTCCGAACATCTGCTGAACGTAGTAGCTGCAAGTCAGATACAGGCGTTCGTTGTCGAAGTAGATGAGTTCGGGGTTCCAGTTGGTGGCGTTCTTGCGTGCAAAGAGTGGGGCATAGCTGGTCATGCAGACTACATCGCCGTTCTTCTCGACATGAAGCAGATAGAGAGCTTCGGCCAAAGCGTCGATGAGTTTCTTATCCTTTGCTGCATATTCGCCCAGATAGACTTTTGTCTTGCGGTCGCGAGGATAGGAGTCGTACTGACGGCTTGTGAGGAAGTAATCACGCTGCTCGTAGTAATGCTCGTCTATGATGGGCAGTCCAATCTCCTCTGCCAGTTTCCAGCCGGCCTTGTAGTCTCCGTTGCCAGGATGCGAACCCGGACCAGCCGTACCTACTATGACTATCTCGGGATGCTGCTTCGTTACTCTGTCGTAAATATACTTGAAACGCTCGATGAATGCGGGCGAAATCTTCTCTTCGTTGCCTATTCCCACATATTTCAGATTGAACGGAGCGGGGTGTCCCTGGTCGGCTCTCATCTTTGCCCACTTCGAGGTTTGTGGGTCACCATTAGCCCACTCGATGAGGTCGAGCACGTCCTGAGTCCATTCGTCCATCTCGCCCATAGGCACGGCATCCTGAGCATTGCCTCTCATGCTCCATCCACCGCCTGCTCCCTGACAACTCACTCCGCATGGAAGAATCGGAAGCGGTTGCATACCCATGTCTTCGCAGAACTGGAAGTATTCGAAGTAGCCCAATGCCATCGACTGGTGGTAGCCCCATGTGTTCTTCATCTGGTGGCGAGCCCACTTCGGACCGATAGTCTCTTTCCAACGATAGGTGTTCCACATACCGTCGCCACCTCCATGAATCACGCATCCGCCGGGGAAACGCATGAACTTAGGATGCAGGGCTTCAAGTGCCTCTGCCATATCTTTGCGCAGTCCGTGACCTTTATATGTATCCTGTGGCAGGAGTGAGAGGTCATCGACGCATACATCGCCTTTGTCCAGAACTATCAGTTGCAAAACAGCTTTCTGGCAGTCCTTTGCAGCCTTGAGCGTGAGCGAATACTCCTGCCACGAGTCTGACACGTTTGCCACGAGCGAATCCTCTGCCACGAGGAGTGGTGTCTTGCTCCATCCTTGTGGTTCTGCAAGTACAACCCTCATACGTTTGCTGCCTCCTGTGTTGTTGAGGATGCGAACGGAGAAGATGTAGCCATTGTCCTGCTTCACGGATATGCCGTCAAAGCCGTCGTTCTGGAGACCTACGCCTGTCCATCCGTTGAAGTCGTAATAATGACCCACGCGCTCCACGTGTATCTGCATACATGTCGATGTGATGCCCGGGTATTGAGCAAAGGTGGGTTGGATATATCCAAGTGAATGTCCGTGTTTCACGGTGCGCCATGACGTACCTGCTCCCCATCCGTCGCGTTCGGCAGGTGAGTATTCAAAACTGCCGTTCTGCAGGAGCTCGGCATTCAGTCCGCCATCGGCAGCATGACTGATGTCCTCGAAGAAAATACCGATGAGTTCGTCGCTTATGGCTTTTCCGCCTTTAGCGGGTTTTAAATCCTTTGCATCAAGAAAAAAGAATGAGCAGTTAGAAGTAAGGAGTAGAAATAACGCAAAAAATTTAAGTTTCATAGTAGTTAGTTTTTTGTTTTGCGCAAAGATGATGATTTTTTGTGAAATACCTGCACATTTATATTGAAATTCCGTATGTTTGCAGAAAATATGTATCAACGAACAATGAGAAATATTTTAACCATATTGTTTCTGCTCCTGATGGTGGCTTGCAGTCCGTCGAGCAAGGAAGGCAAGAAATCGGTGAAGGGAAAATCGCAGAGCGCTCCTTACGAACTGCTCGTCGTTGCTGACAAGGAATGGCTCAAGGGTAGTGCCGGTCAGGTATTGCTCGACGTGGTGGAAGGCCCTATCGAAGGACTGCCTCAGTATGAGGCGCAGTTCCGCTGTACGAAGATTAACCGTGTGGGGTTCAACCGTCGTTTCAAGGTGTATCGCAATATCGTGATAGCCGATGTGGGCAAGAAATACAAAGAGGCTGAAATGGGAATCGCTATCGATGAGTATTGTAAGCCGCAGGTGATAATCTATCTCTCGGCTCCCGACGATAAGTCGTTCATAAGTCTGATAGAAGAGCGTCGCGACCAGCTGCTCGATATCCTCAACCAGCAGGAGTTTACGCGTGAGCGAAACCTGCTCAAGAAGAAATACAGTGGTGCTGTGGAACGGCAGGCACAGAAGCAGTTCGGAGTACGTATCTTCGTGCCACAGGACATCGACGACGTGAAAGCCGGCAAGGACTTCTTCTGGGCTTCGTCAATCAAACAGGAATTCAAATTGAACATCTGTATGTACAGTTTGCCGCTTCGTCCGCTTTCGCTCGATGAATTCGTGGCGGCACGCGATTCGGTGATGAAGAGAAATATCCCAGGTGGTAAGGAAGGACAATGGATGGAGACGGACTCCCGTACAGTTTCTTCCCATCAGGGAGTGATGCCCGATGGTCAGACACCTGTAGGACAGGTACGCGGACTGTGGGATATGCGCCACGATGCGATGGGCGGTCCTTTCGTGGCTTACTTGCTTGAAGATGCAAAGAACAATAGACTGCTCGTAGCCGAAGGCTTTGTTTTTGCTCCTGACGAGAAGAAGCGTCCGCTCATACGCGAACTCGAAGCTGCTTTGCAAACGATAACTATTGACCGTTGATCATTGAACATTATTACATGTTTTTTAGCGTGAATACCCATATGTGAGTAGTAAAATGAGTATGTGAAGAAAGTTTTTATACCTAAAATTTGGTATTTGTCTCAGACTTTACATATCTTTGCACCGCAGGAAACAAAAACAGAACATTAATAACTTAAAGAATAAACATTATGGCTTACGTAATTAGTGATGATTGTGTAATGTGTGGAACTATCAGGTGCTATCTCTGAAGGTGATGGCAAGTATGTAATTGATGCTGACGCATGTGTTGACTGCGGTACTTGTGCAGATGCATGTCCAGCTGGTGCAATCGCTCCGGGAGAATAATCCTATTTGCACTTCATTCACTCATTTTAAGGCAGACTCAACCAAGAGCCTGCCTTTATTCTTTATGTAGGAAATAAATAGGAGAAGTTGTTTGCCAGTTCGGGCAGAATGATTTATATTTGCATGCTAAATATAATACGATGAAAATATGATACGTCTTTTATCTTTTTTCCTATTTCTTTTTGTGAGTCTTGGTTCGCGTGCAGCAGCGGATGTGAATCTGGCAGGTGAATGGCAGTTTCAGATTGACCGTGAAGGCAAAGGCGAGGCTGAGGGATGGTACAAGCCCGGAAAGCGACTGAACGACCGCATTGTTCTGCCGGCAAGTATGCCTCAGAGACTGAAAGGCGACGACATTAGTGTGAATACGAAATGGGTGGGTTCGCTCTACGATTCCAGCTATTTCTTCAACCCGTACATGGCGAAATACCGCAAGCCGGGGGCTGACATGAAACTTCAGTTCTTCCTCACTCCTGACAAGCATTACGTGGGCAAGGCGTGGTATAAGAAGAGATTCATGCTGGCAAAGGGAAAGGAGAAGCAGCAGTACGAGATATTCTTTGAGCGTCCGCATATCGTAAGTAAGGTATGGGTGAACGGACAGTTGTTGGGAGAGGCTGAGAACTCTCTTTCTGTACCTCACCGCTTTTATTTCGACAGCAGTCTGCTCAACGAGGACGGCAACAACGAGATAGCCGTATGCATCGATAACGACCCCGAGACCGTGAAGGTAGGGCAGGACTCCCATTCGGTGACTGACCAGACACAGGGCGACTGGAACGGTATCGTGGGTGATATGAAGATACGCAGTTGGAACTGCATCCGTGAAGTGAAGGTTTATCCGGATGTGGATGCCAAGAAAGTGCGTGTACACCTTGTGCTGAACGGAGGACTGGAGAAGAAGGGTAAGGTGACGCTGATGCTGAAGGCTGCAGCTTTCAATACGAGTCGCGACCATGAGGTAAGTGCAAAGCCTGTCGTGGTGACATTGAGTCCGCAGACTACCGACGAATTTGACGTAACACTCGACATGGGTGACGATATGCTGCTGTGGGATGAGTTCCATCCGCAACTTTATGCACTCAACATAGAGGCTAAGACAGCAAAGCAGACTTATACGTATCAGACTCAGTTCGGAATGCGCAAGATAGAGATTCGTGGCAAGATGTTCTACATCAACGGCAGAGAGGTGATACTGCGCGGTACGGTGGAGAACTGCGATTTTCCGAATACTGGATATCCTCCAATGGACTTGGCTTCGTGGACTCAGCTGTTTGAGACATGCAAGAGCTACGGACTGAACCACATGCGTTTCCATACCTACTGTCCACCAGAGGCTGCTTTCCTGGCTGCCGATATCGTGGGTTTCTACCTGCAACCCGAAGGACCGTCGTGGCCTAACCACGGAGTGAAACTGGGTAGGGGAGAGCCAATCGACAAGTATCTGTATCAGGAGGGTGTGAGGATTGTGGATGAATATGGTAATCATCCTTCGTTCACATTCTTTGCTTTCGGCAACGAACCTGCAGGCAACTGGGTGAAGTGGTCCACCGACCATGTGGCGATGATAAAAGAATACGACCCGCGACACCTCTACTGCGGATTCTCCGTAGGTGGTGGCTGGGCTTGGCAACCAGGCAGTGAGTTTGCCGTGAAGGCTGGTGCCCGCGGTCTGAACGAATGGGCACGACGTGCTCCCGAGTCGGTTGTCAATTTTGAGAAGAACATAACGACCTACAACGGAAAGGATATGCCTAACACACCAATTACGATGCCGTTCGTAAGTCATGAGACTGGTCAGTGGTGTGCATTCCCTAACTTCGACGAGATAAAGAAATATACAGGTGTGAATAAAGCGAAGAACTTCGAGATATTTCGCGACCTCTTGAGGGATAACGGAATGGAAAGTCGTGCTCATGCCTTCATGATGGCTTCAGGAAAGTTGCAGGCTCTATGCTACAAGGCTGAGATAGAACGTACGCTACGTACTCCGAACTATGCTGGCTTCCAGTTGCTGTCCATCAACGACTACTCTGGTCAGGGTACGGCACTTGTTGGTGTGACCGACGTGTTCTTCGACAACAAAGGATACATCAGTGCTGGTGAATTCCGGGAATTCTGTTCTTCGATTGTGCCTTTGGCAAAGATACAGAAATTCACATGGAAGAACTCTGAGACCTTTGAGGCTGACGTAGAGCTCTCACAATTCTCTGAAGGCGTGATTCCATCTACGGCTGCACATTGGACAGTAACGAACGGAAACAAGGTAGTGGCTGAGGGTGACTTCCCACGGAAAGACCTGCCTGTAGGTTGCAATATCGAACTCGGAAAGGTTAGCTTGCCGTTGTCGTTTGCTGCTGAGGCAGGAAAATATACGTTCACCGTCACTGTGCCGGGTACTGATGCCAAGAACCATTGGGACTTCTGGGTTTATCCTGACAAGGATGCTCTAGGTAAACTTGCTGACAAGCAGACTCAGAAGAAGAATGCTAAGGCAGCAGAATTCTTTGCCCTGAACAGCAACTTCAATGATGTATATGTGACCGATTCGCTCGATGCAATAGCACAGAAGACACTGCGGAAAGGTGGCAAGGTACTTATCTGTGCAGCAGGTAAGGTAACCTATGGAAAGGAAGTGGTACAGCAGTTCACTCCGGTATTCTGGAACACTTCCTGGTTCAAGATGCGTCCTCCGCACACTACAGGTATATATGTTGAGAATACTCACAGCATCTTCGACCTCTTCCCAACGGACTATCACAGCGATATGCAGTGGTGGGAACTCGTGAACCGTGCTCAGGTGATGCAGTTCACCGACTTCCCCTCCGACTTCCAACCACTCGTGCAGAGCATCGACACGTGGTTCGTATCACGTAAGATAGGCATGCTGTTCGAAGCCAACGTAGGCAAGGGTAAACTTGTGATGACGACTATGGACCTGACAAGGAATCTCGACACACGAATCGTAGCACGTCAGATGCGCCTGTCAATCATCAACTACATGTTGTCCGACAAGTTCAAACCGCAATGGACTATAGACGAGCAGCGCGTTGCCGACCTGTTCACTAAAGTGGCCGGTGCCGTGAATATGTACACAAAGGACTCTCCCGACGAACTGAAACCAGCTCTCGACAACTCGATTAAACCGAAGAAATAACATAAATCAAATCACACTATGAAACAAAGAATTTTGAGTTTACTGTTTACTGTTTACTGTTTACAGCTTACTGCTAATGCGCAGAGTTACAACTTTTCGTTCGACGGACGTGACAAGACGGCAACCAAGATAACAGCCGATGATGTGTTCACTCCTGAGAAGGGTTACGGATACGACTTCCAGAACGTGATAGACGAGGCACGCACCCAGCAGACCGACGGATTCAAACTGAGTGACGGCATATTTTACTTCTCTGTAGCTGTGCCTGACGGAAATTATAAGGTGACGGTCACCATTGGAAGCAAGAAGCATAAGGGAAACACAACGGTACGTGCTGAGTCGCGCCGTCTGTATGTATTCAACGAACCCACGAAGAAGGGTGAGTTCAAGACCTTCTCGTTTATCGTAAACAAAAGGAACACAGAGATACTGTTGCCTGACGGAAAGCGTGATGTCGTAAAACTGAAACCTGCTGAGGCAGATGCTTTGAGATGGGACGACAAGCTGACTCTCGAAATCAACGGTGATGCTCCTGCATGTTCACAGATAAAGATAGAGAAAGTGGCCGTGCCTACGATTTATCTTTGCGGAAACTCTACCGTGGTGGATCAGGACAAGGAACCATGGACCAGTTGGGGACAGATTTTCGGCTACTGGCTCACGGACGAGGTAGGTGTTGCCAACTATGCACAGAGCGGACTCACCGCTTCCAGCTTTTATGCTCAGAACCGTCTGAAGAAGATTTGCAGTCTGGCAAAGCCGGGTGACTACGTTTTCATCGAGTTCGGACACAACGACCAGAAAGAGAAGAATGCAGGTGCTGGAGCTTTCTATAACTTCGCTCACATGTTGAAGACATATGTTGACCAGATACGTGAGAAGGGTGCTGTACCAGTATTTGTCACTCCTACCCAGCGTCGTGCATGGGACGGCAATAAGATTCGTGAGACACACGGAAAATATCCGGATGCAATGCGCTTCGTGGCAAAAGACCTTAACGTACCGGTTATAGAAGTGCACGATATGACCCGTACTTTCTTCGAGACACTCGGAGTGGAAGATTCGAAACATTCGCTCGTACACTATCCTGTAGGCACATATCCTGGACAGACAAAGGCATTTGAGGATAATACCCACTGGAACCCCTATGGAGCATACGAAATTAGTCTGATGGTAGTGAAAGGCATCGTCGACCTCGACCTGCCTCTCAAGAAATACATCAGCCCGAACTACAAGGGTTACGACCCTGCTCATCCTACAGACTGGAAAACATTCCATTGGAGCAACAGCCCATTCATTGAAATAACGAAACCAGACGGAAACTAAGCCACATGAAACTCAGACTATTAACTTTTAACTTTGCACTTTTAACTCTCACGTTTGCTCAGGCAGAAGTGAGATGGAATGCTCCGGAAGGACTTCAGGTGCCCATTACTCAGGAATCGAAGCCCTATACCCGTTGGTGGTGGCTGGGTTCGGCAGTCGATAAGGCAGGACTTACCTACAACCTCGAAGAGATGGCAAAGGCAGGTATAGGTGGCGTGGAGATTACTCCGATTTACGGAGTGCAGGGTAACGATGCCAATGATATTCCTTACCTCTCACCCCTTTGGATGCAGATGCTGAAACATACTGAAACAGAAGGGAAGCGGTTAGGCATACAAATCGATATGGCTACAGGTACAGGCTGGCCGTTTGGTGGCCCGCTGGTAAGTGAAGCGGATGCAGCTACAAAGGCGATATTCAAGACCGAAGGTGGTAAAACCGTCGTTGAAATCGCTAAGACGAAGCAGAAAGTGAAACGTGCAGCACCTGGTGGCGAAGGCTTTGTCATCGACCACTTCAGCCATGATGCTGTAGCCCGCTATCTGCAGCGTTTCGATACGGCTTTCGTCAATCAGAAAGTTGCTTGTCCTGCAAACTTCTTCAACGACTCATACGAAGTATATGGTGCCGATTGGACTCCAAACCTCAGAGAGGAGTTTCAGCGTCGCCGTGGCTACGACCTTTACGAACATCTGAAGCCGTTCGTTACTTCCGATTCTTTACGTAAAGACGAGGATAAGCGCATTCTCAGTGACTACCGTGAGACCCTAGCCGAACTGCTCTACGAGAATTTCACCCTCCAGTGGACAGAGTGGGCACATAATCACGGTTCGCTCACACGTAATCAGGCTCACGGTTCTCCAGCCAATCTGCTCGACCTCTATGCCGCAGTCGATATTCCCGAGTGTGAGGGATTCGGACTCAGCGATTTCGGTATTCAGGGACTCCGTAAGGATGCAGCATATACGAAGAAGAATTTCTCCGATATATCCATGTTGAAGTATGCCTCGTCAGGAGCTCATCTGAGCGGACACCGTCTGACATCGAGCGAGACCTTCACATGGCTTACCGAGCACTTCCGTACATCCCTTTCACAGTGTAAACCCGACCTCGACCTCTTCTTCATCTCAGGTATCAACCACGTCTATTTCCACGGAGCATGCTATTCTCCGAAGGATGCCGAGTGGCCGGGATGGAGGTTCTATGCCTCGGTTGATATGTCGCCCAATAACAACTGGTGGTCGTCTATGCCAGCCTTTTCCGCTTATATCCAGCGTTGCCAGTCTATGCTGCAATGGGGAGAACCAGATAACGACATACTCGTCTATCTGCCGTTCTACGACATGATTTACGACCAGCCTGGCACAGTTGCCCTTTTCGACATTCATTCCATGGAGAAGCGAGCTCCCAAGTTCATCAATACCGTACAGACTATCATTAAGGGAGGATATGATGTTGATTACATCAGCGACAGATATGTGCAGAAGGATGAGGTAACGAAACGTTACTCCGCCATCATCATTCCCGACGTCCATTTCATGCCGTTGGCAACAGTTCAGCGTCTTAACGAAATGGCAGCAAATGGTTATAGGGTAATCTTCGTGAAGAACTATCCTGCATCCGTACCTGGCTACGGCAAGAAAGCAGAACAGAAGCAGTTTTCTAAGATTCTCGGTAAACTGAAAAAGAAATCCGTTCTGGCTACTGATTATCAGTCTGCACTAGAGGCAACACATGCCCGTGCCGAGTCTATGCGCAGTGTTCAGGGACTCAGCTGCATCCGTCGCAGCAATCCGACAGGCTACCATTACTTCATCTCCAATCTGCAGGGAAGATACATCGACAATTATGTACAGCTTGGAGTCCGCGTTTCCGATGCCGTATTCTATAATCCGATGAATGGTGAGGTGAGCCGTGCAAGGGTTGACGACCAGGGTAGGGTACGCATCCAACTGCGTTCAGGCGAGAGCATAATTCTGCGTACCTTCGATAATCCGAGTACTGAGGCTGTCAATCAGCCCCATTATAAATACTATAATTGTCTCGACTATCGTGCCAGCAAACTCACAGGTTGGACACTCTCGTTCCGTAAGTCGGCCCCTGTCGCAATCACCAAGACATGGACGATGGAATCGCCGAAATCGTGGACCGAACTCGGTGACCAGCTTCTTAACGAGACAATGGCTACAGGAGTATATAAGAATACATTCCGCATGGGTAAGATACAGCCCGGCTCAGCATTTATTCTCGACCTCGGTGACGTACGCGAGACGGCACACGTCATCGTCAACGGCAAGGACTGCGGCACACTATTCTCCGTGCCTTACCGCATCGACATAACACAATATCTGCGTGAGGGAGACAACACCTTGGAGGTGGAAGTATGTAACCTGCCTGCCAACCGTATTGCTGCTCTCGACCGTCAGGGAGTGCAGTGGCGTAAGTTTAAGGAAATCAACGTCGTTGACCTCAATTACAAACGCGACCACTACAACAGTTGGGCACCTGTGCCTTCAGGACTTTGTTCCGATGTCAAGATTATTCCGGCTGTGTTGGAGTGGTGATGTCGCGGATTTTACATATATTTGCAGAAATTTTTCAAACAACAAATAATAAAACATTACTATGGGACTAATGGAAAAAATCATTGCGCGTGCTCAGTCAAACAAGCAGCGCATCGTGCTTCCCGAATCGCTCGAGGAGCGTACCATCACAGCTGCCGACAAGGCCATTGCTGACGGATTGGCTGAAATCATCCTGATTGGAAGTCGCGACGAGATACTTGCCAAAGCAACATCTCTCGGTCTGAAGAACATCGGGAAAGCTACTATTATCGACCCTGCCACCAGCGAGAAGACAGAAGAATATGCTCAGCTTCTCTTCCAACTTCGTCAGAAGAAAGGTATGACTATCGAGAAGGCACGCGAGCAGGTGCTCGACCCTCTCTACTTTGGTTGTCTCATCATTAAGAGCGGTGATGCCGATGGACAGATAAGCGGTGCACTCTCCACTACAGGTGACACCCTGCGTCCTGCACTCCAAATCATCAAGTGCTCTCCAGGTATCACATGTGTCAGCGGAGCCATGCTTCTCATCACCCAGACACCACAATACGGTGAGGACGGCATCCTCGTCATGGGCGACGTAGCCGTTACTCCTATGCCCGATGCAGCTCAGCTCGCACAGATAGCAGTCTGCACAGCACAGACAGCCAAGTCTGTAGCTGGTTTTGCCGACCCGCGTGTGGCTATGCTCTCGTTCTCTACCAAAGGCAGTGCAAAGCATGAGGTAGTTGATAAAGTAGTTGAGGCTACTCGTCTGGCAAAGGAACTCGATCCGTCACTCAAGATTGAAGGCGAACTGCAGGCCGACGCAGCCCTCGTGCCAAGTGTAGGTCAGAAGAAAGCTCCGGGCAGTGAGATAGCAGGAAAGGCAAACGTACTCGTGGCCCCAAATCTCGAGGTGGGCAATATCGGTTACAAGCTCGTGCAGCGTCTGGGCAATGCCGATGCCATCGGTCCTATCCTCCAGGGTATAGCACGTCCGGTAAACGACCTCAGCCGCGGTTGTTCAGTTGACGACATCTACAAGATGGTTGCCATCACTGCATGTCAGGCTATGGATGCGAAATAACATTGAACATTGACAATTGACCATTAAAACAAATGAAAAAAATATTAGTTCTTAACTGCGGAAGCAGTTCAATCAAATACGCTCTGTACAACATGGACGACCAGAGCGTCATCACGTCAGGTGGAATCGAGAAAATCGGACTGCCTGACTCGTTCCTTAAACTGAAATACAACGGTGAGAAGATACAGCTCGACCGTCCAATAGCTGAGCATACAGCAGGTGTGCAGTTCATATTTGAAGTGCTCACCACTGGCAAATATGCCGTGATGCAGTCGCTCGACGAACTCGATGCCGTAGGTCACCGTATGGTACACGGAGGTGAACGTTTCAACCAGTCCGTACTTCTCACCCCCGAGGTGATGGAGGCTTTTGCTGCATGTAACGACCTCGCACCGCTCCATAACCCAGCTAACATCAAGGGCGTGAACGCTGTGACAGCCCTGCTGCCAAACATCCCGCAGGTAGGTGTGTTCGATACAGCTTTCCATCAGACAATGCCCGACTACGCCTACATGTACGCCCTCCCTTACGAACTCTACAGCAAGTACGGAGTGCGTCGCTACGGATTCCACGGCACCAGTCACCGTTACGTCAGTCAGCGAGTATGTGAATACCTCGGTGTGAAACCGGAAGACAAGCGCATCATTACCTGTCATATCGGCAACGGAGCATCTATCGCAGCCATCAAGAACGGCAAGTGTGTTGATACCAGTATGGGACTCACCCCGCTCGAAGGACTCATCATGGGTACCCGTTCGGGTGACATCGATGCCGGAGCGGTCACCTTCCTCATGGACAAACTCGGACTCGACACCAAGGGCATCAGCAACCTGCTCAATAAGAAGTCGGGACTGGCAGGAGTCAGCGAACTTTCAAGCGACTTCCGCGACATCCTCGCAGGTATCGAGGCAGGCAACGATAAAGCCCGTCTGGCAAAGGAGATGTACTGCTACCGCATAAAGAAATACATCGGTCAGTATGCTGCTGCAATGGGTGGTGTCGATATAATCCTCTTCACCGGTGGAGCAGGTGAGAACCAGTGGGAAGTACGCGAAGGGGCTACTCAGGGACTTGAATTCATGGGTGTGAAGATGGACGAGAAGAAAAACCGTTCTTGCCGCGCCAAGGAAGCAATCCTCAGTGCCGACGATTCAAAGGTCACCGTCCTCTGTATCCCAACCGACGAAGAGCTCATGATTGCACTCGACACTCTCGAACTGACAAAATAAACAAATCAAATAATCTGACACAATTAAACTTATTAACCTGAAACTAACCGAAGTTATGAAAAGTCTTAAAATGTACATCAACGGTCAGTTCTGCGAAAGTTCGAACGGCAAGTGGATTGACGTCCTGAATCCTTCTACCGAGGAAGTAATCTCCCGTCAGCCAGAGGGCACAGTCGAGGATGTGAACCGTGCACTCGATGCAGCACGTGCAGCACAGAAGGCGTGGGCAAAGACTCCTGCCATTGAACGTGCAGGTTATCTGTTGAAGATAGCAGCTGGAATCAAGGCACGCGAGAAGGATTTCACCGAAATCATCATGCGCGAGCAGGGAAAGACCCGCACATGGGCTTCCATCGAAGTGGGCGCCACTGTGGCTTATTTCGAATACATGGCTACATTCGCACGTCATATCGAGGGTGAGATAATCCCGAGCGACCGTCCTAACGAGACCATACTCCTTACGAAGAAACCGATTGGAGTCGTTGGTGGAATCTTGCCTTGGAACTTCCCCTTCTTCCTTATCGCACGTAAGGCTGGAGCTGCTCTCATCGCCGGATGTACTATCGTGATTAAGCCGGCTCAGCTCACGCCTGAGAATTGTACCGAATTTGCCAAAGTTGTCGATGAAATCGGACTTCCAGCCGGAGTCATCAACATCGTGACGGGTAAGGGAAGTGTCGTAGGCAACGAGATCGCAGGTTCGCCGAAGATTGACATTGTAAGTGTGACTGGTAGTGTCTCTGCAGGTGAAAGCATCATGGCAGCAGCCTCCAAGAACATTACTAAAGTAAGTCTCGAACTCGGCGGTAAGGCTCCTGCTATCGTGATGAACGATGCCGACCTCGAGCGTGCTGCACAGTGGATTGTTGACAGCCGTATCGGCAACAATGGTCAGATATGTAATAATGCTGAACGCGTATATGTACAGAAAGGTGTGAAGGATGCCTTCACGAAGATACTGGTTGATAAGATGAAGGCAGTCAAAGTGGGTGACGTATGTGCCGACGAGACTGTTGACATGGGACCACTGGTCGAGGCTCGTGCTCTGGAGACTGTTACCGAGAAGGTAGAACGCGCCATTAAGCAGGGTGCCAAACTGCTTTGCGGTGGACACCGCGTAGGCAACAAAGGCTACTTCTATGCAGCTACCGTGCTCGACGACTGCCGTCAGGATATGGACATCATACATGAAGAGACTTTCGGTCCGGTTATCCCGCTGGTTACATTCGATACCCTCGACGAAGTCATCGGTTATGCCAACGACTGCGAATATGGACTTGCAAGTTCAATCTTTACAAAGGATTTGAACGTGGCAGTCAAGGCTTGTCGCGAACTGGAATTCGGTGAGACATACATCAACCGCGAACACTTCGAGGCTATTCAGGGCTTCCATGCCGGCATGAAGAAGAGTGGTATCGGTGGTGCCGACGGAAAGCATGGTGTTGAGGAATACCTCGTCACTCATGTCACTTATCTTGACACTTACGAAGACATGTAAGATGAAAATAGGATTATTTGTCCCTTGTTATGTCGATGCGCTCTACCCTGAGGTAGGCGTATCGACATTGAAGTTATTACGCTCCCTAGGACTTGACGTCGAATACCCCGAACGGCAGACCTGTTGCGGGCAGCCCATGGGTAATGCAGGTTTCGAGAAGATGGCAGTGCCGTTGGCAAAGAAATACGACGAACTCTTCCGTTCCTACGACTACGTGGTTGCCCCGTCAGCCAGTTGTGCAGCCTATGTCCGGTGTTTCCATCCCCAGTTGCTCGGTGGGAAGGATAAGGTATGCGAGGCAGCAGGCAAGACGGTTGACCTCGTAGAGTTCCTGCACGACATACTCAAAGTAGAATCGTTACCTGCCTACTTCCCCCATAAAGTCAGTGTCCACAACTCCTGCCACGGAGTGCGCGAATTGGGTCTCTCGTCCCCTTCCGAACGGAACATACCCCGGTTCAATAAGATTATCGACCTGCTCCGCCTGGTTGAAGGCATCGAAGTGGTTGAACCCGAACGTCCCGACGAATGCTGTGGCTTCGGTGGTATGTTTTCCGTTGAGGAGCCAGCCGTCTCTGCACGTATGGGACTCGACAAGGTGCGCCGCCACATGGCAACAGGAGCTGAGTATATCACCGGTCCCGACTCCTCATGCCTCATGCACATGCAGGGTGTGGCAGAGAAACAGGGACTTGACATCAAGTTCATTCACGTAGCACAAATACTGACTTCGACAAGATGAGTACACAACATTCAAAAGCTGCCGCGCAATACATCCGCGACGAAGCCGTAGTGACACGTCACGACCAGACCTTCTTCGCCGTGCGTCAGAAGCGCGACCGTATGGCTCAGGCTCTTCCCGAGTGGGAACAGCTGCGTGAGACGGCAGATCAGATAAAACGACATACAGCCACCCATCTGGCACAGTACCTGGAGCAGTTCGAGGCTAACGCCACACGCAACGGAGTACACGTCCACTGGGCTGCCGATGCCGATGAATACAACAGCATAGTCTATGACATACTGAAAAGTCACGATGTGAAGAAAGTGGTGAAGAGCAAGAGTATGCTCACCGAAGAATGCCACCTGAACTCCTCCCTGGAGGCGAAAGGAATAGAAGTTGTCGAGACCGACCTTGGCGAACGCATCCTTCAGATGATGGAGCTGGCTCCCAGCCATATCGTCATGCCAGCCCTTCATGTACATCGCGAAGACATCGGTGACTGTTTCCGCAGTAAGATTGCCGACTACGATGAGATAGCCAAAGGCTATGCCGCAATATCCCCCGAACCGCACGACGAGAACGACCCTACGTTCCTCACCTACGTAGCACGTATGCACCTCCGCCGTCAGTTTATGGAAGCCGGAGCAGGTATGACAGGAGCCAACTTCGGAGTGGCATCCACAGGCGATGTCGTCGTGTGTACCAACGAAGGCAATGCCGATATGTCCACAAGCATACCACGTCTGCATATCGTGTCGATGGGCATCGAAAAACTCATCCCCGACCTCTCCCAGCGCCTGCTGGCACGTTGCGGAACCGGACAGGAGACCACCGTCTATACCAGTCAGTTCCGCGGACCGCGTCCCGGTGGCGAGATGCACATCATCCTTGTTGATAACGGACGCAGCGAGATACTCGGCAATCCCGAACACTGGCAGACCCTGAAGTGCATGCGTTGCGGAGCCTGCATGAACACATGCCCCGTCTATCGTCGTTCAGCCGGCTATAGCTACACCTACTTCATCCCCGGGCCGATAGGCATCAACCTCGGCATGCTACGCAATCCCAAGACCTACAGCGACAACGTGTCCGCATGTTCCCTCTGTTGCTCGTGCGACAACGTCTGTCCAGTACGTGTCGATCTCTCCTCGCAGGTCTATCGCTGGCGCCAGCAGCTCGACACCCTTGGTCGTGCCGACGGGACGAAGAAGTTTATGTCGGGCGGCATGTCCCTGCTCTTCAACCATCCGCTGCTCTACAACCTCGCATTGCGCCTCTCGCCCATCGTCAACTGGCTGCCCTCATCCCTCGTGAACTCCCGCTTCAATCCTTGGGCATCCGGACATAAGATGATGAAATTCCCTAAGAAATCGTTCCACGAACTATGGAAGAAACTATGAGTACAAAAGAATCCATCCTCTCACGGCTGCGCACAAACACCCGTGAGACCTATGATATGCCCTCTCTGAAGGCACTCCATGCCATCACCTATCCCGACCCCGTGGAAGAATTCAAGACCAAGGCTCAGACCGTTGGTGGTGCCCGCCTCCTTGAGGCAAAGAATGGTGACGACCTCAACGCCCTCATCCGTCAGATATATCCCGATGCAGGCATCATAGCCAGCAATCTGCCAGGTGTCAAAGCAGAATTGAATCCCGACACCGTAGCTCAAGCGCAGGAACTTGAAACTGCCGACGTCGGAGTCATTCAAGGATATATCGGAGTAGCAGAAAACGCCTGCGTATGGATTCCGCAGACCATGAAAGAACGTGCCGTCTGCTTTGCATCCCAGCGTCTCGTCATCCTGCTCAGCA
>CAJODY010000048.1:13369-14775 GCA_905233285.1 uncultured Bacteroidaceae bacterium | reverse complement strand
CTCGGGGATGATATGCAGTTCGGCACCTATCGTCAACGTTGCGTAAATCTCCATCGGCGACGCATCGAATCCGAAGCTGGCGTATGATGTCACACGACTCTCCGACGTAATGCTTCTGCTCTTCTGATGCATACGACAAAATGCCACCCAGTTTCTATGTTCCGACATACCACCCTTAGGCACACCTGTCGAACCACTGGTATAAACCAATGTGAAGAGGCTTTCCGGTTTAGGTTCCTCAGGTAAATGGCTGGTGGTTAATGGTAAATTGAGAATGTCCTTAGTCAGCATTACATCGCCCTGGTATTCATCTACGATACTCCGCAACTCCTCATCAGCTATCAGCAACTTCGCACCTGCATCCTGCATCATGAAATTCAGACGCTCCTTCGGATAACTAGGGTCAAGTGGCTGGTAGGCACATCCTGCTTTCAGTACACCGAGCGAAGCAATGACCATCCACTCGCTACGTGGTATCAGGACAGCAACTATATCTTCCGTTCCCAGTCCTTTCGATGCAATACATACTGCCAGACGGTCGGTGATGGCATCCAGTTCAGCATAGGTAAAGCGTTTGTCCTGATACACGACAGCTGTCTTATCGGGTGTCGCTTTGGCTTGACGGCGGAAAAGCGAAACTATAGTCTCCGTGTCGTCGTATGGCATATCAGTCTGGTTGAAACTGTCGAGCAGTTCTATCTGCGAAGCCGTCACGATACTGATGTCGCATAGTTTCGTCTGACTCAGCAAACCCTCCAGTGTTGCTTCGTAGCTTTCCATAAACTGACTTATCAGCAATTCGGAATAATCACAACCATTATATTCAACTCTGATATAATATTGGTTTCCAGCTATACAGCAGACAAGGCAGAACGGCACCTCCAGTGTATAGTCAGTAAGTCGTAGAATCTGCATGAACCTTTCAGTCAATCGTCTGTCATCCTGCTTCTCTCCCTGCCATGCAAACAGAGAGTAGGTCTGCAGGTTCAGTTCAGCCATCAGGTCAGCATAAGAATAGCTGTCATGTTCGAGACAGCCCTCCATCTGCTGCTTGCATGCTTTCAGAAAGTCGGCTACGGAACAGTCTTCCGTATAACGGGCAAAAACAGGCAATGCCTTCTCTGTCGGATTCTGCCCGTCAACATTATATATGGTGGCAAATAAAGACTCTTGTTCATTATTATATTTAGCCAAAAGGAAAGCGTATGCAGCCGTGAAGAGGATTCGTTCACTGATACCGTTGGCTTTACAGAAAGCCCCTACCCGTTCTTTGTCAATGTCAAGAACACGTTCTTTGTCGCAGTCTTTGTGCTGCGTACCTTCAAGGTCGGGCAATACCGGTGAATAACAGTCTCCACAGTCAAAGTTCTGAATATACCATTGTCTGGCTTCCTCGAAAGATGTTT
>CAJODY010000048.1:0-13302 GCA_905233285.1 uncultured Bacteroidaceae bacterium | reverse complement strand
CCATTGCGAGTTCTTACTACTGCCACCTTGTTTCAGACGACTCATCGTCTCCGAACCGAACATCAGTGAATAGCCTGCCGTGAGGGATATGTCCTTCGTAAAACTGAAAGAAGCCATCACATCGACACAGCTGACAGCAAAACGGCAAGGAGCACTCTGGTCAGTTTGTGTATCATGGCATAAAGGTTTTATTCGAATTCAAAAATGCTGATAAATCCGGTGAGTTGGAAAACACTCTTGATATCATCATTTACATCACGCAGAATGACACGGCTACCTGTCGACTTCGCACCCTTCAATATACTGATAAGGATACGCAGACCGCTCGATGCGATATATTCCAAATCCTTGCAGTCGATGATTACATCCTTTCCTCCACTGGTGTACAGTGGTTCCAATACCTTTTCTGCCTCAACTGCTGCAGCTGTATCCATTTCTCCTGCTAATGTGGCAACAAACTTACCATCAAATTCTTCAATTTTTGTTTCCATAATTTCTTTATTTTTTCTTTATCATTGTTAATGTATTCTTTCCGTTCAGATGCTCATAATTGACAAAGTCCATAATCTCGCGGAGAAGGTGTATGCCAAGTCCTCCGATCTGACGCTCCTCTACCGACAGGTTAATATCTATATCTTCTTTCAGAGTGGGGTCGAAAGGAACACCCGAGTCGCAGATAACAACCTTCAGACTCTCTCCGTCAGTCATCATACTAACTTCCACATTACCCTCCACACCGGCAGGATAAGCATACTCAATGACGTTGACCACCGCCTCTTCCACAGCCAGACGAATCTGACGCGCCATCGACTTCTCAATACCCATCTTCTCCAGCATAGTCTTCTGGAAAGTGCTGAGCCTAGCCACCTCATCTACATTATTCTTCAGAGTTATCGTCTCTTCATGAATACTTACAAACTTCTGAGGCGTATAACGGATAGCAAGCATCGTCAGGTCATCACTCTGCTCAGCACCCTTCACGAAACCATGCACCTCCTTCGTCATCTTATCAAGAATCTCTTTGGAATGCAACTGCAGTTCTACACACTTCATGAGTACATCCTTTACGCGCTGCAGACCGAACTGTTTCCGTTCACCATTCTTTGCTTCCGTCAGTCCGTCGGTATAGAGGAACAGCGTACTGTCAGCCGTCAGGAACGTATCCTGCACCATGAATTTCACATCGCTGAACAGACCCACCGGCAGGTGCGGATTACATTCTAAAGTCTGTAAATCATTGACCATTGACGATTGACCATTGACCTCTCTCTCTAAACAGGGAGAGCCGGAGAGGGTCTTTAGTATTATTGGTGCATCATGTCCTGCATCGCAGTAGCGCAGATGACCTGAAGGCAGGTCGAGCACACCGACGAACAGAGTGATAAACATATTCGTATCGTTACCCTGGCATGCCATCTCATTGATGCGATGCATGATACGGGCAGGGTTATTCTCATGTATCGAGAAAGCGCGGAAGAAAGAATGGGTTCCAGCCATCAGCATGGCAGCCGGAGTACCCTTGCCACTTACATCACCGATGCAGAAGAACAGTTTGCCGTCACGTACGAAATAGTCAAACAGGTCGCCACCCACCTCTCGAGCAGGCATCAGCAAACCGGACACATTCACATCCTCAATCTTCATGTGACTGTGGGGCAGCATACTCTGCTGAATATGACTTGCCACACGCAACTCCGAACCGATACGTTCCTTCTCGGCATTAGCCTTATGCAGACTCTCCAGATTGCGTTTCGAACGCCAAACGATAAAGCCGGTCAGCAACAGACCCGCCATAACCAACAGCAGCAGACCCGTTCTAACATTACGCAGTTTGCCGAATATGTCGTTTTCGTCCAGTACATTTATAAGCACCCAGTCTGTCTTTCCACCCACAGGAGTGAAAAGCACTATCTTCTTCGCACCATCTTCATCCTCCAGTACCACATGTCCCTCGTTGTCATCATCATCCTTTAACGCTTTCAGTGCCCTCCTGAACAGTTCATTGTCTTCACCTGCAAGCCGGTTATAATGTCCTGTCACAAGGAAACGCTCGTTCGACGGATACATCTTATCCTCGTTCACCACCTCCTCAAGCCAGTCAATCGAGAGGTCAGCCTCTACTACCGCCACACACTCACCTTGCGTGTTTCGCACTGGCACACCATAAGTCGTAATGACAGTATAGGCACCCACATTATCCATGTACGGTTCACACCAGTGACCCTTTCCCGTAGCCAACGGTCGGGTGAAGAACTCCATCTTCGTATAGTCATGACTTGCCGAACCCAACTGCTTCAACTCTATCGTGCCGTCCGGTTTCCTTACTGCATAAGGTTCGAACCAGTATCCGCGTTCCGGAAAAAGATTCGGTACACAGGCAATACAGCAACCCAGAATCATCGGATTATTCTGCGTTATCTGGTATGCCGACCTGAACAGCGAATCGGAATGGCACAGGTCGTCAGTCACAATCCACGACATATTATCGAGCACCACCTCCACCTCCTCCAGCTTATTGCGGATATAGAGATACAGAGCGTTGTTCTCGCGTTCCATCACGTTTATAGTCGTGCTACGGATAATATTCTGACTGGTATAGTAAATAACCCCCGACGTCAGCTCAATCAGTAGTGCCGCCACGACGATGACAATCAGACTGGTATGAGTCTTTATGAACTCTTTCATAGAATATTCAGAGAATTGAGGAATACGATGAAGACAGCAGCAGGAACACCGACAGCATTATACCCCACGACAATGACGATAAAAGCACCACCACCGTTTTGTCCCACTACGTAAGGAAACTTCCAGATACTGCCCAAACCGATAGCACTACCTGCGGCAGCAAGCAAAACTCCGATTTTTGAAGAAAAAGAACTCATATCTCTATAAGTTAATGTTTTTAATGGTTAAAGGTTACTTTTATTTTTGCAAAGATATATATTCTTCAGCTTTCAGCAATAGAAAATTACAAAAAAACGCGTTGTTACAAGCAGTTTCTATTTCTTCAGCATTGACTGGAGGCGGGGTGAGTACCATTGGGAGGTGGTGGTGCTATCGACGGAGTAGATGAAGTATGCCATGAGGGTGGTGTCGCGCTCGAGGATGAGGCGTGCGGAGTCGAGTCCGAGTACCATGAAGGCGGTGGCGTAGGCATCGGCTGTGGCGCAGTCGGCTGCGAGGACGGTAGCCGAGAGTATGTTGTGCTGCACGGGGTAGCCGGTGCGGGGGTCGATAGTATGTGCGTATTTCTTATGGTCCTTGACGTAGAAGTTACGATAGTTGCCGGAGGTGGCAAGTGAGAGGTCGGTGATGGAGAGTACCTGCTGGATGTCGTCGTTCTGTGCCAGTGTGTCGTCCTGTGGGGTACTGATGCCGATGTTCCACGGCTGACCTTTGGGATTGCAGCCACGGACACGTACTTCACCACCGATTTCGACCATGTAGGAGAGGACTCCGTTGCGTTCGAGCATGCGGCCTACGGCATCGACTCCGTAGCCTTTGGCTATGGCGCTGCAGTCGAGCATGAGCGAGGGTGTGGCTTTGGTTATGACTCCGTCGTCGAGGCTTACTTTATCTATGCCCACGAAGGCACGGAGGCTATCGACGCTGCGGGGAGATACGTTGTCGATGTTCTGAAATCCGAAGCCCCAGAGGTTGACCAGCGGTGCGACGGTAATGTCGAAGGCTCCGAAGGTGCGCTGTGATACTTTCTTTGCCAGACGGAACACTTCGGAGAGCATGACGTCGGCATGGAGGTTGCGGTTCTCGTTCACTGCCGATATGGTGGAAGTGGGATTGAAGGGCGAGAGTGATTGGTCGATGAGAGCAAGCGTGGCTTGTATGCTGTCGTCGAGCGATGTATGATGGCGGTAGGTGATGTGGTAGAAGGTGCCGAAGGTCATTCCCTCGGAGCGCAGAAGCTGGTCGGACGGCCACGGTCCACTACCCTCGACGGCTGCCGTACGGCGTTCGGAGGCTATGAAGATGGTAGCTACGATGAGGATGGCGAGCAGGAGGATGTGCCACCAGCGGAGGGTGTGGCGCTCGTAGGAATACTGCACTTTCATTTTTTCTTTTTCTTTGGTTTACCCCAGTTGAGGTCGAATATGAGGTTGTAGGAACCCGACCACGTGTTGCCGCTGACGGTGGTGCCGTAACCGGGTATGTAGTAGGGTTTCGAGTTGTCGTTCTTGCTGCTGCTCAGGTGGTATTTGAGGCGGATGCTCCAACCCATGTGGAAGTTGGCTACTATCTTGACCTGACAGCCGAGGACGATTTCGAACCAGTGGCTGGTGCAGGTGGTGCCTGAGAAGTCGAATGAGTCGCTGCCTCCGTAGATGACGTCAGGATTGTCGGGACCAGACATGTCGTATTTGAAGGTGGAGAATCCCCAGCGGAGTCCGACGAACATACGGTTGTCTTGGAATTTGTTGCGCAGGAAGTTCCAGTCGCATCCCAGACGGATGAAGGGGGCTGCGACTTTATAGTGTATCTCGGTGTTGTAGTCGGTGCGGTCGCAGAGTCCGTAACCCAGTTCGACGATGGGCAGCCACGTGTTTTTCAGACTGAGACGTAGTGCCCCCTCGATGGTGCCGTAGTCGCTGAAGGCATAGAAGCCCAGACCGAGCACATCGAACGAGAGCGTGAAACCCTGGAAGAGCGGCAGCGCTTTCGGCTGGAGTTCTGTTTCGGTTGGCACCCACTTGGAGTATTTGCTTTCGACAACGGCTGTATCAGATACGATGGTGTCGGAAATGATGGTATCGGGTGCTATGGAATCGAGTATCAGGGTATCGGGGGCAACAACATGATGCTGGAGACGGACGGTGTCGGCAGGAAGGGTGTCGGCTGTTGTCTGTGCTCCGAGCAGCAGGGAAACACTAAGAAGGAGTATGGAAAGGATGAGGTGTCGCATGTTACTCGTTGTTAGTGTTGAAGTAGATGTTTATGTTGGTGTTGCCTTCGTAGTTTACGGTAGAGTTGACGATGGTTGCATGGTCGATGCAACGGTCGGTAGTGCGTATCTCGGAGAGGTTGTGGAAGCGGTAGGAGCCGCATTCGGGTGTCTCGACGTGTGTATATCCGGAGTGGAAGAGGAATACGCTGTCGGGCAGGAGTATCTTGCCGTAGTGGAATACGAGGGTATCGACACTCTTGTAGTAGCTCATAGGTACTGATATCTTGGTGGCGTTGACCTTACGGTTGAGCAGGATGGTGTCGATGCGTACGCTCTCGACCGACTCGGTGTAGCCGGCATCGATGAGTGTAGAGGAGTGCTGCCGCAGGATGCTGTCTTCCTTTCCTGCCTTACGATAGACGTATGCCTTTATGTATTTGCTGGTGGTGACGGTGAGTGTGTCGTAGAGCGGCGACTCTGCTCCGTCGGCATTGTAGAAGACATAGTTGCAGCTGACGACTGTGTCCATGGGGCATGAGGCCGTGGAGCATGCAACGGCAACGAGAAGCGTGAGGACGGAGGAAAGAAGCAGGAAGGGTTTCATCAGATGCGTTTTGACACTTGGTAGTTGTTGCGTTCCTGTGAGTTGCGGCTTATCATGTCGCCGAGGAATCCGGCTACGAAGAGCTGCGTACCTATAATCATCATGGTGAGGGCGATGTAGAAGTAAGGGGTGTCGGTGACGAGCACTCGTGCTATGCCTTTGTGGAGAGCCCACAGTTTGAGTGCTCCGACGGCGATGACAGCCAAGAGACCGATGATGAAGATGAGGGTGCCGATGAATCCGAAGATGTGCATGGGCTTGAGTCCGAAGCTGTCGATGAACCACAGGCTGATGAGGTCGAGGTAACCGTTGACGAAACGGTTCCAACCCATGAACTTACTCTTGCCGTGCTGACGCTTCTGGTGGTGAACGGGTTTCTCCCCTATCTTGGTAAAACCTGCATTCTTGGCCAGATAAGGTATGTAACGGTGCATCTCACCATATACTTCGATGTTCTTCACCACTTCGTTGCGGTAGGCTTTCAGTCCGCAGTTGAAGTCGTGCAGGTTCTTGATACCACTGACTTTACGTGCCGTAGCGTTGAAGAGTTTGGTAGGTATGGTCTTTGAGAGAGGGTCGCCCTTCTTGCGGTTCATCTTGAAACCACTGACGAGGTCGTAGCCGTCGGCTGTAATCATGCGGTAGAGTTCGGGAATCTCGTCGGGAGAGTCCTGAAGGTCGGCATCCATAGTGATGACCACATCGCCCTGAGCAGCGTCGAATCCGCAGTAGAGTGCAGGACTCTTGCCGTAGTTGCGACGGAACTTGATACCATGTACTTCAGGGTACTGCTTTGCAAGCTGTTCGATTACGCCCCACGAGCCGTCGGTAGAGCCGTCGTTGACAAATATGACCTCGTAGGTGAAGTGGTTTTCGTCCATCACACGCTTTATCCATGCATGCAGTTCGGCGAGCGATTCCTCTTCGTTGAAGAGCGGTACAATAACTGATATATCCATAGGGTTGAAGTATAATTTGGTGCAAAGGTACAAAATTGTTGGTAATTGACACTTGACAATTGAGAATTATTCCGTAATTTTGCAACTTAAAATAAAAAAGTGTCTGTCGGGTATGGAGTCAACCATGTACAATCAACTGCTTATGTCGCCTTTGTTTACAGGGCTGACCACAGGTGAACTGACAGAGATTCTGGCTCACATACATCTGGATTTTAACACTTACGAGAGGAACGACGTCATAGTGTTGCAGGACGACAGATGCGACCGCCTGACCTATGTGCTCCGCGGAAAGGTGAAGGCCGAGATGATTGACCCGAGGCACAGGTTCGTGCTGACTGAGGTGTTTGACAAACCATTCCTTATCGAGGCATACAACATGTACGGAATGAAGCAGGCGTACGAACACACATATGTAATTGTGGAAAAGACAAATACGGTGTCGATGACAAAGCAGGAGTTCCACTCGATTCTGATGAACTACAGGATTCCGAGGATAAACGCTATGAACCTGCTGTGTGCACAGATACACAGGATGCAGAAGATGATGAGGGAATGCGAGGCTGAGACGGTGGAAAGGAAGATTGTGCAGTTTCTCAGACACAACGCCCTGAGCTGCAAGGGAGAAAAAGAACTGAAGATGAAGATGGAGGACTTGGCCGACTACATAAAAGAAACGAGACTGAACGTGTCGATGGCTCTGAGACGATGGAACGAGGCAGGACTCGTGGAGCAGCAGCGCGGAGTTATAGTGATTAAGGATTTAGGAATGTTAGAGAAGTGATTTTTTGAGCAATTATTATGAATGTATTTTTTTCTGCATATGGTACACCTCTCGATACTGTGCCGTTCGACCGGATACGGATTGAGGACTATAAGCCTGCCCTGCTGAAAGGTATCGAGGACGAGGACAAGGAGATTGAGGCTATCGTAGAGAACGGGGAGAAACCTACGTTTGAGAATACCATCGTGGCTTTTGAACACACGGGCGACCTGCTGGACAGGACAAGCAACGTGTTCTATAACCTGCTGAGTGTGGAGACTTGTGACGAGATGGAGGAACTGGCTCAGGAACTCTCACCCCTGATGACGGAACACAGCAATAACATTATGCTGAACGAGAAGCTGTTTGCAAGGGTCAAAGCCGTATATGAGGAATACAAGCAGAAGGACTTCGACGGACTGACTACCGAACAACAACGACTGTTGGAAGATACATACAAGGACTTCGTAAGCAGCGGAGCAAACCTGAACGACAAAGACAAGAAACGACTCAGGAAGATAACCGAAAAGCTCGATGTGCTGTCGCTGCAGTTTGAGGAAAACCACAGGAAAGACCTGAACGACTGGTATCTGCACCTGACTGATGAGGACGACCTGAAAGGACTGCCCCAGAGCAGTAAGGACAACGGACGGCAGGAAGCAAAGGACAGGAAAATGGACGGATGGGTGTTCACCCTGCAGGCTCCAAGCTACGGTCCTTTCATGCAATGGGCTGACAACCGCGAACTGAGACGGCAGATGTATATGGCATATAACACCCTGTGTACCCACGACAATAAACATAACAATGTGGAGATATGCCGTAAACTCGTGAACCTCAGACTGGAATATGCCCGACTGCTGGGTTACAAGTCGTATGCCGACTATGTGCTGGAAGACCGCATGGCAGAAAACACGGAGAACGTGTATAAGCTGCTGCACCAACTGATTGAGGCATATAAGCCTGTGGCAGAGAAAGAACTGAAGGAACTGAGCGGAGGAAAAGACATCGAGCCGTGGGATTTCTCATATCTTGCAAACAAACTGCAACAGAAGAAGTATAATCTGGACTCGGAGAAACTGCGCCCCTACTTCGAACTGGGAAAGGTGAAGGATGGTGTGTTCGGACTGGCTACACGACTCTACGGCATCACGTTCAAGAGAAACAAGGACATACCCGTATATCACGAGGATGTGGAAGCATACGAGGTGGAAGATGAGGACGGAACGCTGCTGGCTGTACTGTACCTGGATTTCTTCCCACGAAAGACAAAGAAGTCGGGAGCATGGATGACAGAATATAAGGAGCAGTGGATTGACGACGAGGGAGTGAACCACAGACCACACGTGTCGATTGTGGCAAACTTCACGAAACCGACAGAAGAGAAGCCGTCGCTGCTGACACTGGGTGAAGTGGAAACTTTCCTGCATGAATTCGGACATTCGCTGCACGGCATTTTTGCCAATACAAGATACGAATCGCTGAGCGGAACCAACGTGCTGTGGGACTTCGTGGAGATGCCTTCGCAGTTCATGGAGAACTACGCCATCGAGAAGGAATTTCTCAACACGTTTGCACGCCACTACCAGACGGGAGAGATGATGCCCGACGAACTGATTGAAAGCATTGTGGCAGCAAGAAACTTCAACGTGGCTTATGCCTGCATGCGTCAGGTAAGCTTCGGACTGCTCGATATGGCTTACTACACGCAGACCGAACCTCTAGAGAGTGACCTGAAGACGTTTGAGAAGGAGGCTTGGAAAGAAGCACAGATGATGCCGCAGAAACCGGAGACATGCATGACGGTACAGTTCAGCCACATCATGGCAGGAGGCTATTCTGCCGGCTACTACAGCTATAAGTGGGCTGAGGTGCTGGATGCCGACGCTTTCGGAAAATTCAAGGAAGACGGCATCTTCAACAAGGAAACGGCAAGGAGTTTCAGGGAGAATATCCTGTCGAAAGGAAATACCGAACACCCCATGACCCTCTACAAACGGTTCAGAGGTAAGGAACCAAGCATCGAAGCGCTATTAAAAAGGAATGGAATAAGACAATGAAAAAACTAACGTTAATTGCTCTGTCTGCCCTGATGCTCATGGGAGCATGCAAGAAAAGTGACGACATCGACAAGATTTTCGAAGGGAGAACTTGGTATATCGTAAGAGGAACCATTCAGGGACGTCCTATCTCTGGAGACAACCTGAAGCAATTCTATCAGAACGACAATGCCTATCAGATTCGATTCGGCAAAGAATCTCTGCAAGGCACTCTGTCAAGCGGAGTTTCTTTCAGCGGAACATGGAAGGCTGACGGAAAGAAACAGACCATGGAATTGATACTGCTAAACATTTCAGGTAGCGCCAGTGAACTGGATAATGCTATTTTCAATACTCTGCGTAAGACTATAAGCTACAAAGGGGATGAAAACCAGATAGAACTGAGGGCTGACGACCAGAATTTCATTGGCTTTAATTCTACACGTACAAAAGAAAGCAATTACTAAATATGGACGACGAGAAACAACTGCAACTGGACAAGCGCTACCTGCGGATGGCACGTATATGGGCTGAGAACTCCTATTGCGTACGACGACAGGTGGGGGCTCTCGTAGTAAAGGACAAGCGCATCATTTCGGACGGATACAACGGCACTCCGTCGGGATTTGAAAACGTATGCGAAGACGAAAACAACGTAACCAAACCATACGTTCTGCATGCTGAAGCCAACGCCATAACCAAACTGGCACGTTCGCACAACTCGAGCGAAGGTTCGACGATATATATCACGGCTTCGCCATGTATCGAGTGTTCGAAACTGCTCATCCAGGCAGGAATCAAACGTGTGGTCTATGGAGAGAAATACAGGCTGGAAGACGGACTGAACCTCTTGCGCAAAGCCGGCATCGAAACTACTTTTATTGACATGGAATCACTATGAACAGAAACAACAGATTCGTACCGATAATCATAGCCATCAGCGTGGTGGCCGGTATCATCATCGGAACATTCTTTACAAACAGGTTTGCAGGCAACAAACTGAACATCATAAACTCTTCGTCAAATAAGTTAAATGACTTGCTTCATATTATTGACGACCAATATGTTGACACAGTTAATATCAGCACGGTGGTAGATGATGCAATGCCTAAGATTCTGGAGGAACTCGACCCCCACTCTACCTATATCAGTGCCAAGGATGCAAAGACGGCTAACGACGACCTGAAGGGCAGTTTCAGCGGTATCGGTGTGCAGTTTACGGTAAGGAACGATACGGTTCGCATCTCAGGTATCATCAAGGGCGGTCCGTCGGAAAAGGTAGGACTTCTGGCTGGTGACAAAATCATTGCCGTCGATGGTAAGAAATACGTTGGCAAGGAGGTAACGAACGAAGAGACCATGCACCGTCTGAAAGGTGAGAAAGGTACAACGGTGACTGTGACCGTACTGCGCCACGGACACAAGAAACCGCTCAACTTCACTATCGTCCGGGGCGACATACCTATCAAGAGTATCGATGCCGCATATATGCTTACCAGCACGCTGGGATACATCAAGGTGAAGAGTTTCGGAGAGACCACTTATGCCGAACTGCTCACGGCTCTGGCACAACTGGAAGAGAACGACTTCCGCGGACTGGTGGTTGACCTGAGAGGCAACGGAGGAGGCTATCTGACCAGTGCCATTCAGCTGGTAAACGAATTCCTGCCCAAAGACTGCATGATAGTCTATACCGAAGGACGCCGCGTAAAACGCGAAGAGTATAAGAGCGACGGAAGAGGAGCATATCAGGAAATGCCGCTCATAGTGCTGACCGACGAGCAGACAGCCAGCGCAGCCGAGATATTCTCGGGAGCCATACAGGACAACGACCGAGGCATCATCGTTGGTCGCCGCACCTTCGGCAAGGGACTGGTACAGCAGCCTATCGACTTCTCCGACGGCAGCATCGTACGTCTGACCATTGCCCGCTACTATACCCCTTCGGGACGTTGCATACAGAAACCTTACGTCAAGGGACAGAAGCGTGAGGAATACGAAATGGACCTGATTACGAGGTATGAACACGGAGAGTTCTTCAACGAAGACAGCATAAAGCAGACCGGTGAGGTTTACCACACCAAACTGGGACGCGACGTATATGGCGGAGGCGGCATCATGCCCGACTATTTCGTGGCTGAGGACACTACCCTTTTCACTTCGTACTATACCGATGCCGTATCGACAGGTCTGATTTCGCAGTTCTGCTTCGAGTATGTGGATAACAACCGCCCCACCCTTCAGAAATACGAAACACCCGAAGACCTGCTCCGCTACATCAAGCATCAGAACCTGATAGAGGCATTTGCAAAGTATGCCGACAAACATGACCTTCGCCGTCGTAACAACATGATTGTCAAGTCGAAGAGTCTGTTCGAACACGCCATCTACGGCAGCATAATCTACAATATGTTCGAGATTGGCGACTACACGGAATACATCAACCGCTCGGACCAGACGGTGCTGAAAGCAGTCGATTTGTACAAGAAGGGAAAGACCCAACCGACAGCAAAATAAAATATTTTTCAAAAAATTGTAAAGTCGAGTTTGCAAATATCAACCTTTTTTGTACCTTTGCAGCCAAAACTGAAAAATTAACACATGGATTCATTCTTCCGCACACACGCATATCTGGTAAGTCACTTGGGAAACACCATACGTCGTGACCTTATGGATGAAATCAACTGGAGCGACAGACTTATAGGTATAAAGGGTACAAGAGGTGTGGGTAAAACCACATTCCTCCTGCAGTACGCAAAAGAGAAATTCTCGCTGGACGACAAGACCTGTCTCTACATCAACGCAAACAACTTCTACCTGCAGAACATCGGTATAAAGGAGTTTGCAGGCGATTTCTACCACAACGGAGGCAAGGTGCTGCTCATCGACCAGGTGTTCAAACACCCCGACTGGAGCGCCCAGTTGAGGGAATGCTACGAAAGCTTCAAGGGTCTGAAGATAGTATTCACCGGTTCGTCGGTGATGCGTCTGAAAGAGGAGAACCCCGAACTGAACGGCATCGTAAAGTCGTACAACCTGCGTGGTTTCTCGTTCAGGGAATACCTGCAGCTCATGACCAAGATACGCCTTCCGAAGTACACACTTGAGGAAATCGTAGAAGACCATGAGAAGATTGCATCGCAGATATGCTCAAAAATCAATCCACGCGAACACTTCCAGTCCTATCTGCACCACGGCTACTACCCCTTCTTCCTGGGTCAGGGCAACTACTCCGAGAAGCTGCTCACCTACATGAACATGATGATTGAGGTAGATATCCTTCAGGTGAAGCAGATCGAACTGAAATACCTCGACAAGATAAAGAAACTCTTCTATATGCTCACTACCAACGGAAGCACCATTCCTAACGTGAGCCAGCTGTCCATAGACCTCGGCATGAGTCGTGCCACCGTGATGCGCTACATCAAGAACCTGATGGATGCCCGTCTCGTCAACATGATATATGCTCCGGGCGACGACTATCCGAAGAAACAACACCAACCTCATGTACAGCTTCTATCCGCAGTCGTTCGACAGTCAGGATATTCAGGAGACATTCTTCTGTAACACCCTTTGGAAAGACCACAAGGTATATAAGCACGGTACACACAACTGCTCATTCAATATCGACGGAGAATACGAATTCCGCATCGTTGAGCATTCCACCAAACTGAAAAGCAAGTCGAAGACCCTGTTCGCCGTAAACCATTGCGACATCGGCACAGGCAATCAGATTCCACTCTGGCTTTTCGGTTTCCTGTATTAAGACATACGTATTCTAAGCATACATAAATCATCTACATTTTTAATTATTTAATAAAATTATGGGTAAAGAAAAGAAATTTGTTACTCTTGATGGTAATACCGCTGCTGCGCATATAGCATATATGTTCTCAGAGGTAGCTGCTATCTACCCTATCACTCCATCGTCTCCAATGGCAGAGCACGTGGATGAATGGGCTGTTCAAGGTCGCAAGAACCTCTTCGGCGACACAGTACTCGTACAGGAAATGCAGTCTGAGGCTGGTGCTGCAGGTGCC